>JAJXWQ010000181.1 GCA_021781555.1 bacterium | reverse complement strand
CTCGGCTCAGCGAGACGGCAAAGCGCCGGCCGAGGCCATCCGCGATGCCTGTCACGTGCGGTTCCGGCCGATCATGATGACGACGATGGCCGCCTTGATGGGGACCCTGCCGATCGCCCTGGGTCTGGGCGCAGGCGGCGCGTCCCGGCAATCCCTGGGACTGGCGGTGGTCGGAGGCCTCCTGGTTTCCCAGCTCCTCACGCTCTACATCACGCCGGTCGTCTACCTCTACCTGGACAAGCTGCAGCAGCGCTTCTTCCCGGCCGCGCTCCCCGCACTCGACGGCGAGTTCGCTGCCAGCCGGGTCTGAGGTTCCTGGCAGCGGCGCCGCCACCGCGGCGGGCGCGCCGGGCTTGGGTCCCCGTCAGGGCGTCGTGACGTGGAGGTCGAAGACCACATTCTCGGTCGGGGCGGTCACGAAGTAATTGCCCTGGTTGTCCGTCGTCACGTCGCCGATGAGCAGGCTCCCTGCCTGCTGACCGGATAGCGAGATCTGCCCGAGCGTCAGCACGAGCCCGGCCGGGGTGATCATCCGGATGGCCGAGTTTGCGCCATCGGCAACGAGCAAGTCGCCCTCCGCATCGAAGGCCAGTCCTTCGGGCGCGTTGAACTCGGCCTGCGCCGCGGGTCCGTCGAGCAGCCCCTTGGTGCCGGATCCCGCGAAATCGATGACCTGGCCGGTCGCCAGGATCTCCTTGATCTTGTTGTTGGCGCTATCCGAGACGAAGACGTCCCCACTGGGATCGACCGCGACGCCCGTGAGACCGTCGAAGGTCGCAGCGAGCGGAGCGGCCGCGAGATCATCTCCGGCGACCTTGTAGTTCCCGGCAAAGGCCTGGACGCCTCCTTGAGCTGTGGCTTGCCACACCTGATCCGTCCCGGCGTCTCCGACGTAGAGGTTGCCGCTGGCAGCGACGGCCAGACCCTCGAAGGACGTGACGGTCGGGGCGATGGAACTGCTAGCCACGAAGGCCACCTCGGATTCGCTGGCCGTCGGAGTCAGTTCGCAGATCCGTCCGGGTTCGGGAGTGCCCGCGATCTGCCAGTAGCGATCCAGCACGTACAGGTTGCCCGCGCCATCGAGGGCCAGGGAGATCGGAGCCCCGAAATGCGCGCTGGAACCGATGCCGAGGCTCGGGGCATCGTATTGCGACAGCGGATCGCCCGCATTGCCGGCCACCCATCCGCCCTGGCCGAAGGTGGTCGGTCCGGCGAAGGTCGTGACCTGGGGCGCGGCGCCCCCCAGCGTGATCTCGCGGATCGCACTGTTGAACACGTCGGCTACGTACACATGACCGTGCCCGTCGGAGACGATCCCGGCGGGTGTGTAAAACTCGGCGCTCGAGCCCGGTCCGTTGACATCCCCCCCGGTAGGGCCCGGCTGGCCGGCCACGATCGAAAGGGAGACGTCCGCCGTGGCAACCGCGGGCCCGCTCGGACCGCAGAACAGCGCAGGCAGCGGCTCTCCGCTGGTGGCGGACAGCTTGAACGCGACCTGCAACGCCCCCATCGAGGCCGTCACCCCCGCAGTGCCGCTCGAGACGGTGACATCTCCCGTCGCGTCGACCGTCGCGGTCCCCGACGTGACGGACCAGGTGACGGCATCCTCGGGGCTCACCGGAGCGATCTGATTCGAGGCATTCTCGAACTCGAGCAGTCCGCCCAGGGGATAGGGTCTGCCCTGCGGCACGGTCAGGGTGGTGGCGCAGGCAACCAGGTGGTCGAAGACCTGCACCGCAACGGGGCTCGAGGCCACGCCATCCACCAGCACTTCGACATTGCCCGGCGTGGCGTCAACCGGGACCGTGACGAAGATCTCGTCGTCCGAGAGCGGCGTGACAGACATGGGCGTGGCGCCCGAGAAATCCACCATGACCGGGGCACCCATACTGGCGCCGAAGGCCGATCCCAGGATGTAGATCGGCTCACCGGGAGTCAGCGATGTGACGGACGCCGAGGCCGCGGTCTCGATCGCCGTGACGGCAGGTGGCGTCGAACTGACCGCCAGATCCGGCGCCAGCGTCGTCTGGGCCGAAGCCACGTTCACACCGGTGATCCCGCCTCTCGCCTGGTACGCCGTGAGCGCGTCCACCGGGAAGGCCCCGACCGGAACCCCGGAGATCACGTAGCTGCCGGAGGCATCGGTGTGGGCCTGGTAACTCGTTCCGGGAAGATAGACCTGCGTGCCGGTGAAGTCGCTGACTCCCTGGGTCGAGACCACTCGACCCGCGATCGTCCCGGTCGGCTCGAGGGCCATCGTCCCCGCATCGATATCGTTCGAGCCCGAGTAGGCGACCATGGCGTCGAAGGCCCCCAGGCTGCCGGTAGCCGCCTCGAGGTTCCAGCTCCCGCTCGAGGGGGGAGTCAACACGAAGGTGCCGTCGGCTCCGGTCACCGCAGAAAGTCCCTGAACTCGATACGCCGATGCGTTGGTCAAGGGTGAGGCATTGGCCAGGGGAGAGGCGTTGGCAAGGGGAGAAGAATTTACCAGATATGCCGTGACCGT
>JAJXWQ010000180.1 GCA_021781555.1 bacterium | reverse complement strand
CGCGAGGCCTTCGCGGATGGCTGGAGCGTCGACGAGATCGTGCCGGCGCAGATGTCGGTCAATCCCGAGGCGTTCGAGTCGACGGCGGGAGCGATTGGCACCGCCATAAAGGCCTGGCTGGCTAGCTTGACGCGGATCTGACCTGAAGCGCCGTGGCGCCGAGATTTTTCACATTGCCAGCTTCGCGAGCGAGACGAAGGACCCGCGATCTTGCTACGATCCGGCCATGGACCTGTTCAAGGATCTGCCGGTGCTGTCGTTCGAGTCGCAGGCCGAGTGGCGGGAGTGGCTGGATGGCCACCACTCGGAGTCGCAGGGCCTTTGGCTGCGCATCTTCAAGAAGGGAAGCGCAAGGGCCACGGTCACCTACGCCGAGGCCCTCGACGAGGCCCTGTGCTTCGGGTGGATCGACAGTGCCAAGGCCCGATATGACGATCAGAGCTTCCTGCAAAGATTTTCGCCGAGGAGGGCCCGCTCGATCTGGTCCAAAATCAACCAGGAACACGTCGCCCGTCTGATAGGCTCGGGCAAGATGCACCCAGAAGGCCAACGAGCAATCGAGGAGAGCAAGCGGAACGGGGCCTGGGACCTGTCTTATGACTCGCAAAGCCGAGCCGCCATACCGCAAGACTTCCAGGCCCTGCTCGATCGCACCCCTGCGGCCAGGGAGTTCTTTGAGAGCCTCGACGCGGCAAATCGCTATGCGTTCCTCTTTCGGATCCAGACCTCGAAGAAGCCCGAGACGCGTGCCAGGAAGCTAAAGTGGGCACTCGAGAAGCTGGAGAACGGCGAGAAGCTCCACTGAGCTGCCGCCCCCTCGCCGCATACGTCAGCTCCGGTCTGAGTTCGGACTGGAGCGTTGCCGCTCCCCGAGCGCAGCATTTTGGAGGGTGTGCATCGAGTTCTTAACGGTGCGCAAGCGAAAGGTGTCTGGATGTCCCGCTTCATCCACGGCTCAATGTCCTCGTCAAACGCCCAGAGCGGATCCGGGCGCCACGCGAAGGAGAACACGATGACGAAGACCCGCGAAACGGTGACGAGAAGCAGCAAGAAGGCGCGTTCGAGCCAGGATCCCGACCAGAGGCCCGCCGACTCCGCAACCTTGGCTGGCACGCGCGAACCCGATGCCCTTCAGAAGAGCGACGAAAGCGTCCCGGGCGCCGAGAGCGCCAAGCCCGCGGACGAGATCGACCGGCTCGCAACGATGAAGATCGGCGAGTTGCAGGCGCTTCTGGCCGAGCTCACCGGGGAGAAAACGAGGTGCCCGAATCGCGCGTACCTCGTGCGCCGCGTGATGGAGGCCGCCGTGCCCATTGCTCCGGAAAGTGCATCGGTCGAGACCGTCGTCGCGGCTGCTGGCGTCGTTAGACCCGAGCCACTGGTCGCCCAGGAACCGGAGGGCGGGGCGCCGATAGAGGAGGCTGCATACGTGCCCGAGGTCGATCCGGCCACCACCACGGGTACCTTAGACGCGAACCCGACCGCCGTTGCGGCGTCCGCCGAACCGGAAGCCGCAAGCGCTTCTTCAATCCCGCTTTCCAAGCTCTCGAAGCTGGACGTGCCAGCCTTGCGGGCCCTCTACGCCGAGGCGGTCGGACGAGAGACGCAATCCTCGAATGCCGCGTATCTACAGTGGAAGATCCGCCAGGCACAAACCGGAAAGGTTCCAGTCGGCCCGCGCCAGCGCCACCAGAAGGCCGGCGATGCCGTCATGGTACTGCCTCTTCGCATGGAAGCGGACGTGGTCGACAAGCTTGACGACGTGTGGCGCCGGCAGGGCCTTCGGAGCCGGATGGAGCTGTTTCGCCGAGCCCTACAGTCGTACCTTGCCGGCGTCGGCGAACATGACGTCGCCGCGCTGCTGGCCTCCGAGGCCTGACGATCGGCCCCCACGTCGAAGCGGCTCCTCAAGACCGGCATCGGGGAGCCGTTTCCTCGTGCTTACCGCCAGGCTGAAGCATCGTGGACATATCCTCTCGCTAGCTCGTATCCTCGGACCCGCTTGGGCCAGCCGGCGGTGGCCAGGTCAAAGCGGCCGCTCACCAGCCATCAGCGTTCCTTCGCTCCCTCGCATTGAATGGAGGCCAGGACCATGGACACGCCCATACCCGAAATTGTGGCCGCACGCTTGGTCATCCAGGACGCGGCCGGCACCCCGAGGATCGTGATTGGGCTCGATGAACGAGGCGACCCTGCCGTTCGGCTCTTTGATCGCAACGGTGATGAACGGGCGGCCCTGGCGCTTGACTCCGGCCAACCCGGATCGGCAGATCCCTCGGTGACGAGAGCCCACCTCCGCCTGGCTGCGTCGGACAACGGGACGACGATCGATCTGTCGGCCTTCGAGTCCGGCTACGGGATGATCGAGATCACGAACGATGCGGAGGAGAACTTCGCCCATCTGCTGCTGGAAGTCGAAAGGCCCGAGGGTGGCCGGAAGGCGGCGCTCCTGCTTGGCGATCGCAAGGGTCGGATGGAATTCCTGGTCCGCGACGGGGCGGCGGAGTTCGGAACCCAGTCGGGCTGA
>JAJXWQ010000103.1 GCA_021781555.1 bacterium | reverse complement strand
GGGGTTGCCCCGAGACCGGCGACCACGATCGTCCCGGCACCGCCCGTAGTACCGAGCGAGATGCCCGAAAGACCGCCGGCGCCAGGGACCAGGATACAGCCCGGGGCAACCAGCATGGCCAGGCTGGCGGCCAGGGGAATCAGGGCCTTCTTCATGATTCGAAACTCCTTTTACAGCCGGACGGCGGCAGCGGCGGTGCCGCATCCCTGGCGCCATGCGCTCTGGCAAGGACCGCCGGGGCCATCAGACCCACCGGATGAAAGAACCGTCTTTTCTCCCGGGGTCTGACGCTCCCACGCCCAATGACGAAGCCTGGCCGCCGTGGGTTCCATGAAATATGTCTGAAACGTCGTGGTGACGTGCCTTGCCGGGAAGCCGCCCGGAACGCGGTGCTACAGCCGGGAGTGGTCGAGGGCCCCGACGATGTCGGCCACGAGGTCGTCTGAGTCCTCGATGCCGCATGACAGGCGCAACAGGCTATCCGTCACGCCGCGGGCCTCCCGGTCGGCCTTGGGGATGCTCGCATGGGTCATCACCGCCGGATGGCACATGAGCGACTCGACGCCACCCAGGCTCTCGGCAAGGCTGAAGATCCGCACGCCCCGGGCCACGGCCCGCGTCAACGCAAGGTCGCCCTTCACGACGAAGGAAACCATGCCGCCGAAGCCCCGCATCTGGCGCCTGGCCAGGTCGTGCTGGGGATGCGAGGGCAAGCCCGGGTAATAGACGCGCTCCACGCGTGGATGCGAGGACAGGGCCTCGGCAACGCGTCGGGCGTTCTTCTCGTGCTCGCGCATCCGGACGGCCAGCGTCTTGACCCCGCGAAGCACGAGGAAGCTGTCGAAGGGCGACGGCACGGCGCCGTTGGCATTCTGGTGGAACTTGAGATCCGCGAAGAGATCCTCGCGGTTGGTGGCGACGAAGCCGCCGACAACGTCCGAATGGCCTCCGATGTACTTGGTCGTGCTGTGGACCACCACATCGGCGCCAAGGTCGAGGGGATTTTGCAGGTATGGCGAGGCGAAGGTGTTATCCACGGCCAGGAGCAGCTTGCGATCCCGCGCCAGCTCTGCCAGGGCCCGGAGATCCACGAGCTTCAAGAGGGGATTGGTCGGGGTCTCGGCCCAGATCATGCGTGTGTTCGGAGCGATGGCCGCCGCGACCTTGTCGATCGAGCTGGCATCGACCCAGGAGAAGGTCAGGCCATAGCGCCTCAGTACCTTCTCGAAGAGGCGGTAGGTCCCCCCGTAGACGTCATCCGATGCGACCACGTGATCGCCCGCGGACAGCAGCTTGAGCGTGCAATCGGCAGCTGCCATGCCCGAGGCGAAGCAGAGGCCGTGCCGGGCATTCTCGAGCGACGCCAGGCAGCGTTCGAGCGACAGGCGCGTGGGATTGGCCGTGCGCGAGTAGTCGAAGCCCTTGTGAATGCCCACGTCCTCCTGGGTGAACGTCGACGTCTGGTAAATGGGCACGATCGTCGCGCCCGTGGTCGGATCGGCATCCTGGCCCGCGTGGATGGCGCGGGTCTGGAAGCCCAGGTCGGAGCTGGTCAGAATCGGTGACTCCTTTCGGGGGGCCTGGAATCAGAGGGTTTTCCGGGTGGGTTCGCCGATCTCGATCCCGTCCAGGCGAAACCGCTCTAGCGTTTTCTCACGGGTGGGCCACCTCGCGCATGGCTTCCAGGAAGCCATGCTGGGCCATCCACTCGTCGTTGAAGATCTTGGAGAGATAACCGCGGCCAGAGTCCGGCAAGAGGACCACGACGATGGCATCCGCAGGCAGGCTCCGGGCGACCCGGAGCGCCGCCACCACCGCCATGCCGGACGAACCACCGACCAGGAGCCCCTCTTCTCGAGCCAGCCGTCGGGTCATCAAGAACGCCTCGCGGTCCGAAACGCGTTCCCAGCGATCGATGATGCTCGTGTCCATGGAAGGCGGCACGAAGTCCTCGCCCACGCCTTCGAGCTGGTAGGGGCGGGGCGTGTCGCCCGAGTAGATCGAGCCCTCGGGATCCACCCCGACGATCTGCACCTGAGGATTCTTCTCTTTGAGGAATCTCGCCGTTCCCGAGACCGTGCCACCGGTGCCTGCACCGGCCACGAACGCGGCGAGCTTGCCGTCGGTTTGCGCCCAGATCTCCGGGCCGGTCGTCAGGTAGTGGGCCTCGGGGTTCTTGGGATTCTCGAACTGGTTGGGTGAGAACGCCCCGGGGATCTCCCGCGTGAGCCGGGCAGCAACCGAGTAATAGCTCTCCGGATGAGTGGGGCCGACCGTACTGGGCGTGATCACGACCTGAGCCCCGTAAGCCCGCAAGAGATCGCGCTTCTCCTGGCTCATCTTGTCGGGCATCACGAAGATGCACTTGTAGCCCTTGATGGCCGCGGCGATGGCCAGACCCACGCCGGTATTGCCACTGGTAGGCTCGACGATGGTCCCGCCCGGCAAGAGCAATCCGCGGCGCTCGGCATCCTCGATCATCGAGACGGCCGGCCGGTCCTTGACGCTTCCACCGGGGTTGAGCGGCTCGAGCTTTGCCAGGACCGTCGACGCCAGCTGGTTCGTGACGCGGTTGAGGCGAAGCAAGGGGGTATGGCCTACGGCGGCCAGCAAGTTGTCGAGATACTCCATGGGCTCATTTCCACAATCCGGCCCCAGTGAACAAGAATCGGCCGGTTCCTCGCATTCTAGCAGACGTCGCTCCCGATCCTCGCCCCGGCGCGATACGGACGGCACCGGGAAGGCTGCAGCGAGGCGAGGGCGAATCGGACGGCGGGCGGGAGACCTGCAATGGGCGGTGGTTCGGTTAAAGGGAGGTTAGCGCTCGTCAGTTTGGGTCCACACCCGGCCATAACACCCTCGGCGCGTTTCCCCTCGGTGTTTCTGCGGACGTCACGCAGGGTTGCCCCCGAGGCCCCGGAGCGTCGCCCAGGAGAAAGGAGGTACGCAAGCCATGCAAGTGGTCCCGCCCCTCCAGCTCCGTGCCACCCTTGCCGTCAAGCTGGCCGTCACCTTCACGGTGGTCTGCGTCAGCCTCCTCTTCCTGGTGGCATCGGTCGCGACCGTCATGACGACCCGGGGGATCAAGGCCGAGGCCTTCAAGCGCCTCGACAACGACGTCGCCGTCACCATGCGCACGTTCTCGTACTTCGAGGACGACGCGCTCAAGTCGGCCGAGATGTTCGCGGCCCATCCCGAGGTCATCAAGTTCGCCGAGTCCGGCGGGGAGATCGATCCGTCCAAGATCGCCAACGTCATCGGCATCCTGGGCAAGAGCGAGGTCTTCAAGATCTGGAACGCCGACGGCCGCCTGCTGGCGCAGCATGGTTTCGGTCCGGATGGCAGTGTCTTCGTGCCCGATCCCCCGAGTTCCGGCATGCAGCTGGCGCTGGTCGGCGAGACCGCCGAGGGCGTGGAGCCCCTGGGCGACGGCGAGCTCGCGGTTCGGGGCATCGCGCCCATCAAGGACGGCAATCGCATCGTGGGGGCGGCCATGGTCGGCTCCCGGCTCGATCAGTCGTTCGCCAACCAGCTCAAGCGCATCACGGGTCTCGAGGTCGGGATCGCCGTGGGCGACTCCCGGCAGTCCACGTGGCTGGCGCAGACGATCCGCACCCGCAACGGGCATCGGCTGACGGGCGCCGTCCCGCAGGCCATCGTGAGCGAGGTCAGGGATTCTCGCGACGTCGTCAAGCGCACACTGGAGATTGATCACCACGAGCATCTGGCCGCCTTCGCTCCCCTGACAGGGGATTTCGACGAATTCGTCGGTCTGCTCTTCATCGGCGAGCCCGCCGCCCCGCTGGCTGCCCTGACGTTCAAGGTCCAGGTGTTCATCCTGGTCCTCTCCCTGGTGGCGGCCGTCCTGGCAGCCGTTGTGGCCACGATGCTGAGCCGCACGATCACGGACCCCATCCGGATGCTGGCCGACCACGCGAGCCGCATCGCCAGAGGCAGCCTGGATCAGCGCCTCGAGGTCAAGACGGGCGACGAGCTCGAGCTCCTGGCCGATGCCTTCAACGCCATGACCGAGTCCCTCGAGATCATGAAGTTCAACGACCAGAACGCCAATCCTCTGACCAAGCTCCCGGGCAACCTGGTCATCGAGGCCGAGGTCAGCCGCAGGCTGGAGCTCGGTGAGGCCCTGGCGTTGCTGTACATCGACCTCGACCACTTCAAGGCCTTCAACGACAAGTTCGGTTTCGAAGCCGGCGATCGCGTCATCGAGTTCACGGCCGATGCCATCCGCGAGGCCGTGGCGATCTTCGACAACGCAGGGGACTTCATCGGCCACGTCGGGGGCGACGACTTCATCGTCATCACGACTCCCACGGCAGCCGACGCCCTTTGCCGCGAGATCATCCGGCGTTTCGACGCCGACGTCCCGCAGTTCTATCCCCCCGAGGATCGCGAGCGCGGGTACTTCCACTCGGTCGACCGGCAGGGCACGCGCCGGCAGTTCCAGCTCTGCGCCATCTCGATCGCCGTGGTCTCGAACGAGTTCCGTCGGATCCCCGACTACCTCGCTCTCTCGAGCCTGGCAGCCGAGGTCAAGAAGGTGGCCAAGGCACAAGAGGGCTCTTCCTTCGCACGCGATCGCCGTGCCGAGCGGGCGAACTCCGCCAAGCTCACCTTGCCCCAGTAGCCAGCCTGAGCCGGGTCTAGCCCCTGGCCAGCGGGCGAACTGGCCCGGGGACGTCCGCGCATTTACCGCCAGCCCCGCTCGAGCTAATCTAGAACGATGAGCTGGAGTTCCGCGCTGCCGCCTCACCATGCCGCCTGGCTCGGCCTGATCCTGGACACCGACGTTTCGGGCGAGGCCCGGACGACCTGCGCCGACTGCGTGATGTGCGAGCGGCCCGTGGGGAGCCTGGAGGCAGCCGCCCGGCTCGACGCGGGGAATCCCGACGCAGGCGGCCTGGCGCTCCACCTGCCGGGAACCGCGGGGCCCTTCTTCGGATCCCAGACCAAGTGCTGCACGTACCTGCCCGAGCTCCCGAACTTCCTGGTGGGCGGTGCGCTCAAGCAGACGGACGATCCGGGCCGCCGGAGCGTCGTCGCGCGTGTCGAGGCAGGTCGGGCCGTCACTCCGCTCGGCCTGGCCAAGACCCTCGAGTTCAAGGCCCGCTACGGCGCCCATACCTTCGGCGTCGAAGCCTCGCTGCGTTGCCCGCACTACCTCGCATCCGACGGCGGCAAGTGCGGAGTGTGGTCGCAGCGCAACGCGATCTGTGCCACCTGGTTCTGCCACTTCGACCGCGGCAATGTGAGCAAGCGATTCTGGGCTACCACCAGCCGCTTTTTCAAGCTGCTGGAGGCCGGCCTGGCACGCTGGTGCGTGACCCAGCTCGATCCCGGCGGACCGGCGATCGATCGGCTCGTGCGTGCCAGCGACGAGGACCGCGACCAGGTGGCGTCGGAGGCGACGCGAGCTACGTCCGCAGAGCTGTGGGGCCGCTGGCTCGGCCGCGAACTCGAGTTCTTCGTCGCTTGCGCCGATCTGGTCGCGCCGCTCTCGCCGGCGCAGGTCCTTGCGCTGGCTGGCCCGCAGGCTCAGCTTGCCACTGGCCTCGTTCGCGATGCCCACGCCGAGCTAGCGGCCGGAAGTACCCCCGATCCCCTGCGGGCAGCCGAGGTCAAGGTCCTGGCCCGGGGGCTCGAGGTGGTGCGCGTCGAGACCTACTCCCCGCTCGATCCCGTCGAGATCCCGGCCCAGCTGCTCGAGGCGCTGGCCGAATTCGACGGCCAGCGAGCCAACGCCGAGGCCCGGTCCGTCATCCAGGGAAAGTTCGGCCTCGAGCTTTCCGACGCCCTCGTGGGCGACCTGGTCGACTTTGGCCTGCTCGAGGCCGTCCATACCCCGCAAGACGCCGTGGCGGCAGCCCTGGCAGCCATCCGTGCTCAGCTAAGAGGCTGAGGTCACGGCAGAGCACGATCTCGGGAACCGTCAGCGCTCGAACCGGCTACCGGAGCCGCACACATGAACCCGGATCCCCGCACGTCGAGGATGAGTTCCGGGCGGCCCGGGTTGGCCTCGATCTTTTCCCTCAACCGGGCAACGTGGGCATCTACCACGCGGCCGTCCGTCTGGTAGCGAACCCGGTATCCCCAGACGCGGTGCAGGATCTCGCTGCGCGTGAAGAGCCGACCGGGATTGCGAGCCAGCAGAGCCAGGAGCTGGAACTCCATCTCGGTCAACTGCACGGCGCCACTCCCCACGCGAGCCACGTGGTTCGCGGACTCCAGGACGAGGCCGGGCAGGCCTGCAGGTGTCGTCTCCGGAGCCCCCCGGTCGACGTGCAGTACGGACCGGATGCGATCCTCGAGTTCCCTGGGGGAAAACGGCTTGGTGATGTAGTCGTCGGCCCCGGCCTGGATCGCCGCGATCCGGTCGTTCAAGTCACTGCGCGCCGTGAGCATGATGACCGGAACCAGATGGGTGCGCCTCAGCTGCTGCAGGACGGCCATCCCGTCCATGTCGCGCATGAGGATGTCGAGCACGACCAAAGACGGTTCTTGGCGATCGACGATCTCCAGGGCCTCATGGCCATCGGCCGCCTGGATCACCTCGAAGCCCACCCGGGACAGGGAACGCTGGACGATATCACGTATCACGGGCTCGTCGTCCACGATCAGGATCCGATCCGCCATCGCTTGCCCTCACCACGCCAGGCGCACCCCGCACGCCCTCTATCCCCGTTCAACCCTGGCGCCACGACAGTTTGATGAAGCGAAATTTACACGATCGTGAACAACCCCGTCAAGCGCCGGAAGGCCAAAACACGAGCGCGCCGGGACAGTGCATCGCGGGCTGCCGCAAGCTCCAGCGGGTCCCTCTGCGCGGCCGCTGCGCTGCGCAACCGGGCCCCGTGTCTTTCTCAGTTTGACGGGTCCCTCTGCGCGGTCGCTGCGCTGCGCAACCGGGCCCCGTGTCTTTCTCAGTTTGACGGGTCCCTCTGCGCGGTCGCTGCGCTGCGCAACCGGGCCCCGTTTGACTCTTCGGGGGCCGATCCAGCTGAGGACGGCCCGAGCAGGCCTATGAGGAAGTCTGGCTGCTGGCAGCCTCGACCGGTTGCGGCGTGAAGTTGGCAAACATGTAGCCGGTGCCGCGGGCCGTCAGGATCAGCTCGGGAGAGCTGGGATCATCTTCAAGCTTGGAACGAAGCCTGGAAATGTGGACGTCGACGACGCGGGTATCCGAGTACTGGCTGAGCCGGTAACCCCAGACCTGGTGCAGTATCTCGCTGCGGGAGTAGGCGCGCCCGGGGTTGGTTGCAAGCAACTCGAGGAGATTGAACTCCATCTCGGTCAGCTTGACCTTCTTGCCCTCCTTGAGGACCTGGCGCTTGCCCGTGTCGATGACGAGCTTGTCGACCTTGATGATTGCCTGCTTGGTGACGTCGGTATGGGTACGCCGCAGCACGGCCTTGATGCGAGCCTCGAGTTCCCGCGGGGAGAACGGCTTGACCACGTAGTCGTCAGCCCCGAGTTCCAAGGCGGCAATCCGGTCGGTGATATCGCCCTTGGCCGTCAGCATGATGATGGGCGTCATCATGTTCTTGCGGAGCTCCCGACAGACCTCGAAGCCGTCGATCTTCGGCATCATGATGTCGAGGACGATGATGTCCGGATTGTGGGCCGCTGCCTTCTCGAGGGCCTCGACGCCGTCGGCCGCGGTGATCACTTCGTAGCCGGCCAGCTTCAATCGGGTCTCGACAATCTGGCGGATGCTGGCTTCATCGTCGACTACGAGTATCTTTTCTTTATCCATGCCGCTTAGCTCTCTCCAGCCCATCCTTGTATTGAGATTCGTGTATTTGGTTAAGATACCATGTCAAAGCTTGACACGTAAACCCAATTCGACCGTCGAGATAGCCGGCGATCCAGAGGTAGCCAGGGTGTATCCCCGGTAACGTGCGCTCAGTCCCACGGGTACCAGGGGCAGCGGGAACCAGGTCACGCCCGCCAAATAATCGACGACCGTCGACTTCAGGGCGATGGGGTAACTGGCACCCACGGCCGCGTCGAACGTCAGTGGAACCACCGGGGGGGAGAGCGTCACCCAGACGTTGCCATACGGGGCGCTGTCGAGGGTTCCAGGCACCAGGGCGCCACCCGAGAGGGTCGAGAACAGGGTGTTTGCCTGGTAGCCGATGCCCGGGCGGATGGTCAGGAAGGGAGCGGCGAGCTCCCAGCGCAGCACCCCCTCGACGACGCCATCGCGTTCACCCAATCCAAAGGCATGCACCGAGGCCTTGAAAACCGGGGTGCCTGCGTAGAGGTCCAGGTCCAGGTTGCCGCCGGAAAGCCCCTGCGGACCCGAGGTGCGCATGCCGCCAAAAAGGTCGGCATCGAGATCCAGGCCGGGCAGAGCCTGGGCAGGCGAGGCCATTCCGAGGACGAAGGCGAGTGCCCCCCAAGCCGCGAGGGTCGCACGGGCACGGACCCACCGGGGCACCCGCGGCCTGAACGGACCGTGCAGCGCGCCCCTGGCGGATCTACGGGAATCAGCGTGATTCGACGAGGTGTCGGGCAAGATCAACAGCAAACTCCTTTGCAGCCTTCCGGGCCGCAACCAACAAAGCTCGCTCCCCATCTTGCGACCTCTCGGCGCTCTGCGCCCGTACATCCGTCACGATTTCGGGCCCGGAATCGCCATGATCTTGCGCGTGGGTCCATGGCGGGCCAGGCCTGCCGCCGCTCGCGGCCTCCTGGCCTGCGCCCGGGAAAAGCGTGCCGGGGTCGGCTCGGGATGCCGCCAGGGGCGGCGACCACGGAGCCGATGCGCTCACGCGCTGGGCCCACAGGATGGTTCCGTCCGGCGCCAGCGCCAGGCCCGTCATCGCGACATAGGCAAGGGCCCGCCAGGCCCGGAGATTCCAGCCCGAGACGGTCGCGGTGACGGCGGCCCGGCAGTTCCACTGCACGACCTTGGCCTGCAGCCAGGTCGGGCCAAGGACCGCCGAAGGCCTGCGTATCACCGCGGCCACCGGGATGCCCGCGGAGACCAGGGCCCCGGCCAGAGCGTCGGCCACCGGCATGCCCGCCCCGCGGCCGCTGCGGTCGAGCCCCTCGATGACCAGCACCCGGCTCGAGTGCCGGGAATTGCCGCGGACCACCGGGCGGACGCAGCCACCGACCAGCGTCGCGCAGAGCAAGCCCGTCCCCAAGAGCCGAGCCGACCGCACCGCTCAGACCCTCCTCAGGACGTCGATGGGGTCGAGTCGGATCGCCCTTTGCGACGGCAGGATGCAGGCCAGAAGGGCGATGACGATGGAGCAGGCGGCCACGAGCAGAAAATCGCCGAGCTGCATCTGAACCGGCAGACGGTCGATGTAGTACACGTCTTGCGGAAGGTGGATCGGATACACGCTGAGACCGAGCGACAGGAGCCAGCCCGTCAGCAACCCCAGGGCCGTTCCGAGAACCCCGACGAGCGATCCCTGAACCATCACCAGGCGCCCCACCAGCCCCGCGGGGGCGCCGACCGCACGCAGCAGCCCGATATCCCGGCTCTGCTCGAGAACCCACATGGCCAGCGTGTTGGCCACCCCCATGGTCGCCACAATGATGATGAAGACGACGACCAGGAAGATGACGTCCTTCTCGAACGACAGCGCCGCCAGCAGGCTGTGGTTGCTGGTGGTCCAGGGTCGGAAGTAGAAGGGCAGGTCCCGACCCATGTCCGCCGCGACGCGGGGAGCCGCGAACACGTCATTCAGGCGGATCTCGAGCCCCGAAACATCCGTGCCCATCTGGTAGAGCTGCTGCGCGGTGGCGAGATCCACGTACGCGATGTGGGCATCGTATTCGTAGAGGCCCGCCTGGAACAGGCCGGTCACGATCGCCTGGCGAGCCTGCCCGACACCCGTAATGATGCGCACGGGATCGCCGAGCGACACGCCAAGCTTGTGCGCCAGCTCGGTGCCGAGCATCACTCCAGGAAGACGGCCCTTGGCCGCCAGGGTCCCCGAGACCACGTACTTCTTGAAGGCAGGCCTCGACAGCTGGAGACGCGGGTCGATCCCCCGGATCATGGCTCCGGTGGTCTCCGAGCCCACCGAGATCAACCCTTCTCCCGATACGTACGGGAGGACGGCCGAGACGTGGGGATAGTGCGAGAGCTGGACCATCAACGGCTGGTAGTCGTCCAGGCGGCCGGTCAGGGCATTGACCGCGGAAATATGGGGCGTGGTGCCGAGGATCCGGTCGACTAGGTCGGCGGTGAATCCGTTGGTGAGCGAGAGGGCCGTGGTCAAGATGGCCACGCCCACTGCAACCGAGGCGACCAGCATCGCGGTCTGCCGCCAGCGGCGCTGCAAGTAGCGACTCGCCATGAACAACAAGAAAGGCATGTCCGCCATTCTACAGCCGTTGCGGCCGCAACCTGGCCAACCGGGCCGGTCGTTCGGGCCCGAGGCGGCCACGTTGGCTTGGTCTACGTCTTAACGCTTTTGCGGCTTGTGGTCATGTGCTCGGAGTTTTATCGTCGAATGGCAAGGGAGACGCTCGATGCCAGCTCGGTTCTCACAAGTCCAGGCGCCGCCAGGTGCCTTCGCGGCCATCCTCCGGGCTGTCGACAGCCTCGGGTGGCAAATCGGGCGCACCCGGCTGGTGCACCTCCTCAAGGGGCGGATCTGCCACGAAATGGTCGCGCTGGGCTATACCGACAACCCGTACCACGGCGCACTGGCAGCCTGCACGCCCGCCCAGATCGACTCCTTCATCCACCGCCTGATCCACTCGGGATACCTGCACGCAGCCAGGGGCCCCCGGCCCTTCCTGCGGGTCACACCCAAGGGGGCCGCCAGGCTCGCGGCATCCGATCCAGGCTCCACCCGGAGCTTTCCCAGGGCCCGCACCACCGCACCGCTGGACCAGCTCACTGGCACTGTCGGCCCACATGGCTTATAAGTGTTTCCGGTCGGATCCGCGCCCGATTTTCTTCTCATTCACTCCAGGCCGGATCCAGATGCGCCTCCGTAGCTCAATGGTAGAGCAGCGGTTTTGTAAACCGCCGGTTGCAGGTTCAAGTCCTGTCGGGGGCTCTAGAGTGCTCCCGGTTTGAATGGATCGAGCCCGAGGAGTCAAACGGGGCCCGGTTGCGCAACGCCGCGACCGCCTGCCTCGGAGGCCTCAGGCCAGCTGGTGCGCGAGCTCGCCGATCTCGCGGACGGACGCGGTGATGCCTTGCAAGTTGCTGGCGATCTCCTGAGAGGATGTCGACTGTTCGCGCAGGGTCTCATTCGCCTCGCTGACCAACGTCTCCAGTCGCCCGAAAAACGAGTGAATGCTCTGGAGGTTGACCCGGATACGCCCGATCGACTTGCGGGTCTCGTCCGACAGCAGCTGCATCTCCTTGGCCACGACCGCGAATCCCCGCCCGTGCTCGCCGACGCGATGCGCCTCGATCAAGGCGTTCAGGGAGATGTAGCGGAAGTTCTCGGCCACGTCGTCGACGAACTCCCGGATCCGGTCGATCTCTTCGAGCTGATTCCGGGTCTCGCCGAGGACCCCTTTGACCGACGCCATGAAGTCCGTCATCTCGGATGCCTTGGCCGCGATGGTGCTGCTCGAACCGCTGATGGCCTCTGCATCCTGCAGTAAACGACCCATGGCGCCTTGCAGCTC
>JAJXWQ010000102.1 GCA_021781555.1 bacterium | reverse complement strand
GGCTCGGGCTGTGACTCGAGGGAACCCGCCGGTTCCCTCGAACTCTCTCCGGCTGCGGGCAAGCTGCTGCGCAGCCAAGCTCTCCCGATGGCCAAAGCTTCAAAGGGAGGAAGGCCGTCCTCGCCAGGCTCGGGCAGCAGCTACTGCGGGGGCAGGGTGGTTTCCTGCTCGAGCTTGCCCTTGAGGTAGCCAGCGAAATCGATCGCACCCTTGATCGCAAGGCCAGCTCCGACGATCGCCCCCACTCCCGCCGCCAGCGTGAGCAACCCCGGGGCCGCGAGGCTCAGCCCGAGAGCGACGGCAGAGCCGGCAAAGATGCCCAGGCCGACCGCCAGCTCCTTGCCGCCGGGAGCTTGCTTGCCCTGAGCGCGCGGACTGGCTCCGTCCCGGCGGGTGAAGGCCAGGGTGTCCGAGCCGAGCCCCGGCTGTCCCGCACGCGTCCCCGACGACGATCTCGCCCGACCAGCCGTCCCCGTCGCCGCGGTCCCCACGCTCTTGATGCTCACGCCGCTTTCCTCCGGAAAGTCATGGTTACGTTCTTCCCATTCCCCGATTCGAAGCCAAAATTGCGGGAGCCCGCCGATGGCGGTAGCGCTGCGATTTTCCTATGATCGGTCATCGGCGCTACGACGCGCCAGAACAAGAGTCGGCAAGACCGAGTGGGTCAGCCAGGTCCTCGGGCGAGAAGCCTGTCAAAATGCGCACGACGACCCGCGCCAGCCTCACCTCGATATGAAGGGAGATCGGAACGAATGCCCAGCTTACCGAAGGATACGGCAGCAGGCCGGTGGCTCGAGGGGCGCGTCACCGATGCCGCGACGGCTGTCTCGGGGATCCAGAGCGGGGACCGCGTGTTCGTGCAGGGAGGCCACGCGACCAGCGTACTGCTGCTCGAGGCTCTGGTCGCGCGGGCTGACGAGCTCTCCAACGTCGAGGTGATGCACCTGCATTCCCTGGCCGAGCACCCGCACCTGCGCCCCGGGCTTGGCGGCCACATCCGTCACAACGCCCTCTTTGCCGGGCCGAACTCCCGCGAGGCCGTGCAGTCGGGCCGCGCAGATTACACCCCCGTGTTCCTGGCCGACGTTCCCGGTCTCATCACGAGCGGGCGCCTCGGAGTGGATGTCGCACTGGTGCAGGTCTCGCCACCCGACGCGCACGGTTTCTGCAGCCTCGGGCCCTCGGTCGACATCGGCAAGGCAGCCCTCGAGACGGCGCGCCTCATCATCGCAGAGATCAACCCGCGGGTCCCCCGGACCCACGGTTACAGCTGCCTGCACTCCCGAGACATCGACTTCGCCGTCTTCTCGGACCACCCGCTACCGGTCATGGAACCCGCGGTCATCGGCCCGGAAGCCCAGGAGATCGGCCGACTGGTGGCGACGCTCATCGAGGACGGCTCCACCCTCCAGACCGGCATCGGAGCGGTGCCCTCGGCCGTGCTCAACTCGCTGCATGACAAGCATGACCTGGGCATCCACAGCGAACTCTTGCCCGATGGCGTGGTCGATCTCTTCGAGGCCGGCGTCATCACCGGGCGCCACAAAACCGTCGACAACCGCCTGATCGTGGGCAGCTTCGCGCTAGGTACCCAGAAGATCCTGGACTTCATCCACGACAACCCGGGCGTGCACCTGGTCGGGACCGACCGCACCAACGACACGGCTCGCATCCGGCGCCAGGACAAGATGATCGCGATCAACTCGGCCATCGAGGTCGACCTCTCCGGCCAGGTCGCGGCCGAGTCCATCGGCCCCATGCTCTACAGCGGGACCGGCGGCCAGATGGACTTCATGCGCGGCGCATCCCTGGCGCGGGGCGGCAAGGCCGTCATCGCGATCACCGCGACGGCTCGCGGCGGGACGGCCTCCCGCATCACCCCCATGCTGGCCATGGGCGCCGCGGTCACGACGCCCAGAGACCAGGTCCAGTATGTCGTCACCGAATACGGCATCGCCGAGCTTTCCGGCCGCACGCTCAAGCAACGCGGCGAGGCCTTGCTCGCGATCGCCCACCCGGACTTCCGGGCCGAGATCCGACGCTGGCTCAGGGGCACCCGGAGCTTCGCCCTGTCGAGCGAAGAAAGCGCCAGCGTCGGAACGTAGGTCGCAAGCTGCGGCCTACCCAAGCAGAGGCCGGCTGGAGATCCAGCCGGCCTCTTGTTGGCGGATCGGGCGCTCGCTCCCCCGTGCGGTAGCGATCAGTTGACCGTGACGGAAACGGTCGCCGTGGGCAGGGTAAGGGTCGAGCCATCTGGCATCGTGACGCCGCTCTTGAGGTTGACGTAGACCTCGGCCGTCCCGGCAGCCACTGCCGTCAGGAGGCCGGTCGTGAGGCCTGCGGTGACGATGCTCGAATTGCTCGAGGTGTAGAGGAAGTCCGAATACTCCCCCACGTCGGCCGTCTCGCTGACGCTGGTTCCAGGGCATGTGAACGCGATGGCGGGCGAAACGTACTGCGAACCCCCGGCAGAGCTCAGAGTGACAGCCGTCGGCGAGAGGGAGATCCCCGTCGGGGCGAGCACCGTGAACGACTTGCTGACCACGACCGCTGGATTCATTCGCAGGCTGGCGGAATAGGTAGCAATGCCAGGTCCCACGGCGTCCACCTGGCCCGCGTTGGTCAGGTCGGGAGCGATCACGGCCTTGTCACTCGAGGTCAAGCTGAAATCTCCCCAGCCGAGCGGGTTGCCCGATCCGGTGGGCGGGTACGGGTTATTGCTGCTATCGAGGAAGGTGGCACCGAGGGTCAGCAGGCTGGTGGACTGATCGACGGACCATCCCGACAGGCCGGACGGCCAGAGCGCGAGCGTGTAGGCCTGGCTGCTGCTCGAGAGGCTCGCCGTGGTCTGGTAGGCGGTCAGCAGCATCGAACTGGAGACGCTCCCCGACGTCGCCGTGATCGTGTAGTTGCCGGCCTGGGATGCCACGAAACTCCCACCGGGATCGGCAGAAGTGGTCGCCTCCAGCGGAACGGGGCCGCCGGGCCCGGTGACCGCGACAACGACCTGTCCCGCGATGTTGGGGGGGGTCTGGCTGTACGTCTGGGTCTGCGCCTGGATCTGCTGGATGCCCACGGTCGCACCGATCGCCGTGGCGTTGTAGTACTGCGAATTGATCCACTCTTGCTTGTACGAATTCGGGTCGAGCACGAGGCTGAGGCTCGAGAGCAGGTTGAACGGCACCTGGTTGCTCGGGATGCCGTTGACCGTGACCTGGAGGGTCGCCGGGCCATTCACCGAGAGCGGGCTCGGCACGGTCGCCGTGATCGACGTCGAGGCGAAGGCCGTGATCGTCAGAGGGATGGGCGCTGGCGCCGCGCAGCCGTTGCAGCCAGACGGCACCGGCTGGATGATGTCGACCGCGGCCACAGAGGAATCGGTGCCGAAGCCCGTACCGGTGAGAGTCACGGAGGCTCCGGGACCGGCATAGCTGGGCGATATCGCCGCCACGTTGGACTGGAGCGCCGGATTGGCGCCGAGCGCGATGGCCGAGGCCAGGGTGATCTGGTCGGCCGTCACGGCCTCATCGGCCTGCGCCGAGGTCAGGTACACCGGATTGGAGGCCGTGGCGAGCTGGCTGGGGGTCTGGGAGTAGCTTCCAGCCCAGATCGTGACCTTGCCCGGAGGCAGGGCCATGTACACCGTCGTGTCAGAGGGACTGAGCGGGAAGGGCTGGGTGCTGGTGGGCATGGTCTGTGACGGCGGCGGTTGCTGCGGACCCGGTCCCACGACCCGCGAAGCCAGCAAGGTGCCGCTGCTGGGCGGCGGTCCACCGGAGACGGTGCCGAGGCTGCCGGAGTAGACCTGGATCCAGACCGAGTTGGCCGAGCTCGGGATCGTCTGCACCGAGCGGCCCTGCCGCTGCGGCCAGTGGATCCGGAGCGCCATGGCCCCGTAGGAGGTGGGCAGGTGGGAAGCCAGCGCGGGATCGGTGCTGATCTGGGCCAGCGGCGCCGCCGAGCCGGTCAACGTGCGATCGACCGTCGGTTGCACGCTGGCCTGCGGCTGGGCCTCGGCTGCCGTGGCCACGGTGGCCGGGACCGCAAAAGGGGCCGCGTCGGAGGTCAGGCGATCCATCGCCTGCGGCAAGAAGGTGGAGCAGCCCGCCAGGGCAATCGGAAGCGTGGCGGCAAGGAGTCTGCGCGTGGTCATCATCTTCCTCATCCCCCTTAGTACAGATCCAGGCCGAGGAGGCCCTGATTGGTGACGTGAACCGAGGCCGTGGCCGTGTAACCACCCAGCGTGGCCGTGATGGTCACGCTGCCGGTCGCTCCGTTTGCCCCGGTAACCATGCCGGAGTTGTCGACCGTTGCCATGGCCGGATCGCTCGAACTGAAGGTGACCGTGCCCGCCGGGATGTCCGGCTCGCATCCAGGGCAATTGGTCCCCATGGCCGTGACCGAGTTATAGCTGGCGCCGCCGGGGCCGACGATCTCGAGCGGCAGGGCGGTGCTGGCCAGAGGCCCGGACACGCTGACGGTGGCGTCAGGGGTGGAGAAGTCGAACCTGGTCAGACCGGCACCGATCACGCCCGAGACCATTTCCTGCGGATCGATCTTGAGGTTGCCGGTGATCTGGGCGACAGGGCCCGGCGCCGTCGCGCAGGTGACGTCGCCCTGCGCGTCGACCTGGGCAGAGCCCGTCGCCGTCCAGATGAAGTCGCTGGGGGTCAAGGTGGCGGAGCCGTCGGGCGTATCGATCGTGGCCTGCGGGAGTGCGTAGGCATTGGTGGTCAAGATGCCGCTCTGTCCGAAGAACGGCATCGAGACCTGCGGGATCACGCCGCTCACCTGCTGCATGGTGCCGCCCGCCGGGGGCATGCCCAAGAAGTTGACGGTGCCAGTCATGTTCGCTGCGTCGCCTCCGACGGTCTTGGCATCGAAGGTGCCGGCGTAGATCTCAACCGAAAACGGGGTGCTGCTGCCATCCGGATTCGGGACGCTGCCCGAGATCGTGTAGACGCCCGGCTGCAGGAAGACGACATCGTTTCCCGACTGGTAGACGTCGGCGCTGTCGGCCGGGACGGGCGAGCTCGTCGGGACCGGCGAGGGGCTCGGACTGCTGGTCGTGGGGCTTGGACTCGGGCTCGGGCTGCTGGTCGTGGGGCTTGGACTCGGGCTCGCCGTGAGGGCCACGCTGCCAGCGGCGGTCGTCGAACCGGGGCCGGACACCGTGAACGGAGCCTGCACCGGCTGCGGCGGCTGGAAGCCCGGGCTGCCGAGCTGCTGCATGAATCCGGAATCGCCGGAGTCGCCCGGAATGATCTGGATCGAGACCGTGGCCCCGACGATGGCGTAGATGTGCCCGGTAGGCGTCGGCGGCGTCGAACCCATCGGGGTCTGGCAGGTGTTGCAGCCAAAATCGTACTTCAACCCGGTCGAGTAGACCGTGTACATCGGCCCCACCTGCCCGCCGGTGCCGGTCGATCCGCCGCCGCCCGGTCCGCCGTTCTGGTTGGTGTTCACGTTGGCGTTGGCATTGACGTTGGCGTTGGCGTTGATCTTGGCGCCCGACAGGTTGATGTTGCAACCAGCCAGCAGCGCGGCCGACACGACCGCGGTCGCTCTCCGTAGTCTTTTCGACATCTTCCCTCCCCCGAAAAAAGCGTGCGTGGACTCGCTTGCACGATCCTAGGGCAGCTCCGACAAAACTTCCAGCCACACGAGCACAAGCTGAATGTGATCTTGACTGCGCTCCCGAGGTGATGGCGATCCAGCGAGGGCGATCTCCGGGGCCAGCGATCATCGTGCAGATCTGCTCCCCCCGGGCTTTTGCGTCGAGACGAACCCGGCGCGCGCGTCCCGGACCCGCCAGGGGATGGCCGATCGCCTGGTTGAAAAAATTCAGAAACATGAGTTCTGGCGACGAAAAACGGCGGCTCGGCTGCTGATCGTCGGCCCTGCCAGAGGTAGGCTCCGGCTTGCCGGACGCGGATTCCCGGCATCTCGAGGATGCCGGTGGCGGGTTCCGGGCCGAGGTTCCGTCCGAGCCGGCCAGGCGGCGGCAGGGCGAGACAAGACGAAGTCGGAGAGCGAGGAGGAGCCAGTGGTCTTCGCCGATCGAAGCCAGGCGGGTAAGCTCCTGGCCAGGCACCTTGCGTGCTACCAGGACCGCTCCCCGGTCGTGCTGGGCCTCCCGCGCGGCGGGGTCGCGGTCGCGGCCGAGGTCGCGCTCGCCCTGGGAGCGCCACTGGACGTGATCGTGGCGCGGAAGCTGGGCTTCCCCGGCAATCCGGAGCTGGCGATCGGCGCGGTGACAGCTCGCGGCACCCGCGTGCTGAACGAGGCCCTGCTGCGGCAGGTCTTGCTCCCACCGGGGTTCCTCGGCCAGGAAACCGAGCGCCAGCGTCAGGATGCCGAGCAGCGCGAGCGGCTGTTGCGGGCCGCGCATCCCGCCATCTCACTCCAGGGCCGAACCGCGATCCTGGTCGATGACGGCATCGCCACGGGAATGACCGCGCTGGCGGCCATTCACGACCTCTGGGCCCAGCGCCCTCAGGCCGTGGTCCTGGCCACGCCGGTGGCGCCGCTGCGAACCGTCGAGCGGCTGCACCCCGAAGTGGACGCGATCGTCAGCCTGGAGACTCCCGAGGATCTGTCGTCCATCGGCCAGTTCTACGAGGACTTCTCGCAGCTGACCGACGAGCGCGTGACCGAGATGCTGACGGCCAACCGCCGGGTCGCCCAGGACTGATCCCCCCTCAAAAAAACACAGATGCCTCCAAAGGTTTCCCTCCGAAAGCATCTGCAATCCTTGTCCCCTATTGCGGGGGGTGAATCCTTACCTTGAACTCTTTCGAGTCCATGGGGCGACGATTCGCCAGGTATCGATCCTGGTATCCGAGGTCTCCCTCGGGCTCGGAATCAACATCCTTTTGGAGCTGGGGTGAGGATAGCGCACCCTCCGCGGACGGCAACAGGCGGGCGCCCGTTTTTTTGCCAGAGCCATGGCCCGAGCCCCATCCCGTCCTCGGACCCACGAGACGAAGACGGGTGTCGGGTTTAGACTGGTGGGGTAGCAGTCAGGGTGCTCCCGGTTTGAAGGAATCGGGCCCGAGGAGTCGAACGGGACCCGGTTGCGCAGCGAAGCGACCGCGCACAGGGACCCGTCCGTACTGCAAGGGGTAGCATCCCCCAGGGAGGATGGCGTCGTGTCGGCCAGTGCAACCATGGTTACGGATCCGGTCTGCAAGATGACGTTTCCGCCGTCCGAGGCCCAGGCGAAGGTCGCGCACGCGGGCACGACGTACTACTTCTGCTGCGGCGGCTGCGCCAGCAAGTTCCAGGCCGACCCCGCCCACTATCTCGAGCCCGATTCACCGCCGCGACACGCGGGGGGCGCCCTGCCGATGGCCGAGATGCCGTTGCTGGGACTCCCCATGGCAGGCGGTCCCGGGGCCGAGGTGAGTGCCGGAGCGACGAACCCAAACGCCGGGCTGGTCACGGATCCGGTCTGCAAGATGACGTTTCCGCCGTCCGAGGCCAAGGCGAAGGTCACGCACGCGGGCACGACGTACTACTTCTGCTGCGGCGGCTGTGCCAGCAAGTTCGAGGCCGCTCCGGACCGCTACAGCGCGGCCACCGCGGCGACCTCGAGCGCGTCGGTTCACGGGGCGAGGCCCGTTGCGGGTCGCGCTCCCGCTCCGGCGCCGGCGGGAACGCGCTACATCTGCCCGATGTGCCCGGAGGTCGCCTCGGACCGACCCGGACCGTGCCCCAAGTGCGGCATGGCCCTCGAACCGAGCGCGCCGCAGGTCACCGAGCAGGCCAACCCCGAGCTGGCGGACATGCAGCGCCGGCTATCGGTCGCGCTGATCTTCACCGTCCCCGTGTTCGCGATCTGGCTGGACAGCCTGCTGGGCCACCGGCTGCTGGCCGCGATCCCGCCCCGGGCCCTCGAGTGGATCGAGTTCGCTCTCGCCACGCCGGTCGTCCTCTGGGCGGGATCCTTCTTCTTCCAGCGCGGCTGGGCTTCGCTGGTCAACCGCAGCCTCAACATGTTCAGCCTCATCGCCACCGGCGTCGGAGCAGCCTACCTCGACAGCGTCGTCGCCGTGGCGGCCCCGGGCCTCTTCCCACCGGCCTTCCGGGTAGCCGGGGCGGTCCCGGTCTACTTCGAGGCCGCGACCTTCATCACGGTCCTCGTCATCGTGGGCCAGGTTCTCGAGCTACGGGCCCGCGGCAAGACCAGCGGCGCGATCCGGGACCTGCTCGGCCTCGCGCCCAGGACAGCCCGCCGGATCGCCGCCGACGGAACCGAATCCGACATCCCGATCGAAGTCGTGCAGCCGGGCGAACGCCTGCGGGTCCGCCCCGGCGAGCGTATCCCGGTCGATGGTGCCGTCGTCGCGGGCCGCAGCTCGGTGGACGAGTCGATGCTGACCGGTGAGCCGATTCCTCAAGAGAAGGGACCGGGCGACGCGGTGGTCGGCGGTACGCTCAACGGCACGGGCAGCTTCGTGATGGAGGCCCGGAAGGTCGGTTCGGACACGATCCTGGCCCAGATCGTCAAGATGGTGAACGAGGCGCAGCGCAGCCGCGCTCCCATCCAGCGGCTGGCGGACCAGGTCTCCGCATGGTTCGTGCCCGCGGTCGTTGCCGCGGCCGTCCTGACCTTCATCGTCTGGTCGGTCGTCGGCCCCGAGCCGCGCCTGGCCCATGGTCTGATCAACGCGGTGGCGGTGCTCATCATCGCCTGCCCGTGCGCCTTGGGCCTCGCCACGCCGGTCGCCCTCACGGTCGGCATCGGGCGCGGGGCGCTGGCCGGCGTGCTGATCCGGAACGGAGAGGCGCTGGAGACGCTGGGGCGGATCGATACCCTGGTGCTGGACAAGACCGGGACGGTGACCGAGGGCAAGCCCCGCCTGGTCACGCTGGTCGCAGCGGCAGGCACCACCGAGGAGCGCCTCTTGACCCTGGCGGCGAGCCTCGAGCAGGGCAGCGAGCACCCGCTGGCCGGGGCGATCCTGGCCGGCGCGGCAGAGCGCAAGGTCGAGCCGGAGCCGGCGCGGGATTTTTGGGCCGAACCGGGCAAGGGCGTGATCGGAAGGATCGGCGAAACCGAGGTCGTGCTAGGGAGCGCCGCACTCCTGGCCGAACGCGGAATCGCGAGCGCGCCCCTGGAAGGCAGGGCGGACGAGCTCCGCCAGGAGGGCCAGACCGTGGTGTTCGTGGCGGCGGCCGGCAGCCTCGCGGGCCTCATCGGCGTCGCCGATCCCATCAAGGCCACGACCCCCGAGGCCCTCTCGCTGCTCCGCCGCGAGGGGATCCAGGTCGTGATGCTGACCGGGGACAGCCGGGTGACCGCACAGGCGATAGCGCGAAAGCTGGGCATCGAACAGGTGGAGGCCGAGGTGCTGCCCGAGCGGAAGGCCGAGGTGGTCAAGGCGCTTCAGGCCGCGGGCCGGATCGTCGCCATGGCGGGCGACGGGGTCAACGACGCGCCGGCACTGGCCCAGGCGCACGTCGGCCTGGCCATGGGAACCGGAACGGACGTCGCGATCGAGAGTGCGGGCGTCACGCTCATCAAGGGCGATCTGCGAGCCATCGTCCGGGCATACCGCTTGAGCCGCGCCACGCTGCGCAACATCCGCCAGAATCTCTTCTTCGCATTCGTCTACAACACCCTCGGGATTCCCATCGCCGCCGGCGTCCTGTACCCGTTCTTCGGCTGGCTGCTGTCGCCGGTCATTGCCGCCGCCGCGATGAGCCTGAGCTCGGTTTCGGTCATCAGCAACGCCCTCAGGCTCCGCCGTCTGGAGATCTGACCAGCTTCGAGCCACCCGGGGCGCAGCCGGTAACGCTCCGGTAACGCCGTCTCGATAGCGTAGCGACACGCCAAGAGAGGGAGGATTCGAAGCCATGGCAGACGACACTTTGCGCAGCACGTTCGGCTTCAACGGGCAGGCTGCGGCGGACCTCTTCGAGCTGTGGAAGCAGCACTACCAGGAGGCCCAGGGCACCTTCAAGCGCTTCTACGACGATGCCGAGAGCGCATGGTCGGGCGTGATGCACGAGGCGATCTCGAGCGAAGCCTTCGCCCGGATGATGGCGGTCACCCGCGAGGCCTACCTGAGCAGCATCGAGGTCAACCGGGACTCCGCACAGCGGACGCTGGAACTCCTCCAGGTCCCGACGAGCTCGGACCTTGCCCGCGTGGCCGAGCTGGTGGTGGGCGTCGAGGACAAGCTCCAGCGGATGAACGATCGCCTCGACGAGATGACCGGCCTGCTGCACCGGGTCGAGGACGCCGCGCAGAGGGCGAGCGATACCCGGACGCAGATCGCCAAGCCCGAGGAAACCAGAGGCCTCAAGGCCGACGACAAGGGTGGGAGGACGAAGTGATCCCGGCTCCTTCCGCACCGCAAGTCGGCCTGACGCCCAAGGAGACGATCTGGCGCCTCAACAAGGCGCGCCTGTACCGCTACGAGTCCCGCCGGACGCGGGGGGTGCCGATCCTGTTCTCGTATGCGCTGATCAACCGCCCCTACATCCTGGATCTCCAGCCCGGCTCCAGCCTGGTCGAGTATCTGACGGGCGAGGGCTACGACGTCTACGTCCTCGACTGGGGAACCCCGGGCGAGGAGGATGCCCGTCTTGCCTTCGACGACTACGTGCTCGGCACGCTGCCCCGCGTCGCTCGCGAGGTGCTGCGGGCTTCGGGAAAACCGGAGCTGACGCTCATCGGCTACTGCATGGGCGGCACGATGGCCGGAATGTACACCGCGCTCCACCCGACCGGGCCCGTCCGCAACCTCGTGCTGCTCGCGGCTCCATGTGACTTTTCCCGACCCGGGGTGATGGAGCGGTGGCTGGCGCCGGAGAACTTCGACGCCGAGCACGTGGCCAGAGCGTTCCACCTCGTGCCTGCTGATTTCATCAACATGGGCACCAAGTGGCTCAAGCCGATCCAGAACTACGTCTCTCCCTGGGTACGCCTGGCCGAGAGGGGAGAAAAGGAGGACTTCGTCCGGACCTGGCGGGCGATGAATACCTGGGTCAACGATGGTGTGCCCTTCGCCGGAGCCGCATACCGCCAGTGGATCCACGACTTCTACCAGGACAACAAGCTGGTCAGGGGCGAACTCGAGCTCGGCGGACGCCGGGTGGATCTGTCCGCCATCACCTGCCCGGTGCTCAACGTGTCGGCCAGCGAGGATCACCTCGTGCCGGCGCACCAGAGCGAGGCCTGGCTCCACCAGATCGCCAGCGCCGACAAGACCGCGCTCACGATCCGGGGCGGGCACGTGGGCATCGTCGCCAGCCCCAGGTCCTCTGGCGACTTCTTCCCCAAGCTCGCCATGTGGCTCGAGCCGCGCAGCGAGGCGAAATAGCCAAAGGGCCCGGCGCCCGCTCCGTGGCGATGGCCGGCCGACTGGATTCCCTTGCCGGCAGGCGCTACCCTGGCGGTGTGTCCGGGCACCCGGTTGTCATCGCGAGCAAGCTCGCGTCCCCATCGCCCAAGGGGTCGCACCTGGTGCGACCCCGCCTGCTGGCCCAGCTCGACCGGAGCCGGGAGCACCGACTCACGACGGTAATCGCCGGTGCGGGGTTCGGCAAGACGACCCTCTTGGCACAGTGGGCCGCCAGCGTGTCGACACCGATCCTCTGGTACGACCTCACCGAGCGCGACGCCGATCCGCAGGTCCTGGCCCTGCATCTCGCGCACCTGCTGCACGCGACCGCCGCGCGGGAGCTTCTCGAGCAGGAAGGCGGCGCGGCGCGGTACGGTGCCGAGATCGTCGAGCGCCTGGCCGAGGCGGCGACCGGCTGCGAAACGGGCTCGACCCTGGTGCTCAACGACTTCCAGGCGCTGCACGCCGATCCGCTCACCCTGGAGCTTGTGGACCGCTTCATCCGGGCCCTGCCCGGGGGCTTTGCGGTGGTC
>JAJXWQ010000101.1 GCA_021781555.1 bacterium | reverse complement strand
CGATCTTCTGCGCCCAGCCTGTGAGACCCGAGCGGACCAGGTGGCGGTCCATGTACTTGGGCACGTGGTGCCTGAACCGATCGACGAAATGCGGGCGTTCGGGCCGCGGCCCCACCAGGCTCATGTCGCCCACGAACACATTCCACAGCTGCGGCAGCTCATCGAGGCTCCAGCGCCGCAGGAAGGCACCGACCCGGGTGACCCGGCGATCGCCCGGCTGGGCCCACACCGGTCCGCTCGCGTCCTCGGCGTCGACGCGCATGGTGCGGAACTTGACCAGCTGGAACGTGCGGCCGTCGCGGCCCATACGCTCCTGCCGGTAGAAGATCGGGCCACCTGCGACCACCAGGAGCCCGATCCCCAGCATCACGGGCGAGAGCACGATCATGCCGACGGCCGCCAGCACGATGTCAAAGGTGCGCTTGAGCACGCGATTGTGCCACTTGCGCAGCGGAACATCCCAGATCTCCATCGTGGGCACGCCGTCGAGCTCACCGATCTTGAGCTTGGCGGTGACCAGCTCGGTGAGATCCGGCACGATGCGGAACTGCACCGGCCAGCCCGAGTACGACGCCAGTCCCATGAGGCCGAAGAGATCCTTGAAGGAAGCGCCCGGGATCGCCAGCACGACCTCGTCGATGCGCAACCGGCCCACGATCTCGGCCAGATCGTCCGTACTCCCGAGGATGGGGCTCGAGCCGGCGCGCTCGCCCTCCTGGCGCGTCCAGGCGGGAAAGTGCCAGCGCTCGCCCGCAACCTGCTCGCCGTCGGCCGGGACGAACCCGACCAGGCGCCTGCCGAGTTCGGGATGACGGTAGAGCCGCGTGCCGAGCGTCTCGGACAGGGAGTTGCACCCGACGATGAGGACGTTGAGCGCTCCCCAGCCGCGCCTGAGAATCTGCCGGTGGCCGGTACGGACCAGGCCGTGCCACAGGCCGATCGTCCCCCAGGCGATCGCAGCGGCGTAGATCAGGAGCAAGCGCGAGAAGGAGAATCCCCGGTAGAAGAATCCCACGCCGACCGCGACAAAGACTCCGGTTCCCAGCGCCAGCGACTGGAGGGCGAGGTCCTGGAGGTGCCCGGCGCCACGGCGATCCCGATAAACACCCCAGAATGCCATCGCCAGCACCCAGACGACGGCCAGGATCCACGCCGTGACGGCATAGGGGTGCCATGGAGGAATTCCCTTGACCACCGGAAAGACCGGGTGCCAGGCAAAGCGCAGGACGTACGCAAGCTGGAACCCCAGGTGGCAGAGCCAGGCGTCCGCGAGGGCCACGAGCGGTACGGCCAGGGCGAAGATCCGCCGCCTGAGCGCGTCCCACCAGGGACGGGCGATCTGGGCCACGGCCGACTCGGGGGCGGCCGCACTGATGAGCCACTGGTTGGCCATGGCTAGCCCTGGCCTCGCGACCGGATCCCGGCGAGCAAGCTATCCGCGGCCGTCTCGCGGTCGGCAAGGGGCTCCTGCGCCGCGGCCCCTTGGAGCTGACGCCAGCTGGCCTGGTGCACCTGGAAGGCATCCCGCGCGATGCGACCGAAACCCCGGTGGAACGCCGGCTCGTCGAACTGCAGGGCGTGAGCCCGGATCTCCTCGGAATCCCAGGGACGATCGAGCGCATCGCGGACCGCCGCCGCCAGGGCCTGGGGATTGGCATGGTCGAAGAACCATCCGGTCTTGCCCTCGACCACCGTCTCGAGGGCCCCGCCGGCTCGCAGGGCCACGACGGGCCGTCCCGCGGCCATGGCCTCGACCGGCACGATGCCAAAATCCTCGATCCCGGGGAAGATCACGGCCCGGGCCGTGGCCATGCGTTGGGCGACCTCGGCGTCGCTCGCGTGGCCCAGGAATCGGATCGTGGGGCCGGCCTGGCGGGAAAGCTGCCGGTAGAGCGGCCCGTCACCGATGATGTCGAGCGGCAAGCCAAGGTGGTTGAAGGCCGCGATGGCGGCGTCGATTCGCTTGTAGGGAACCAGGCGGGAGACGACCAGGCACGGATCCTCGGCGCGGGGCGCGATGGCGAAGCGCTCCACGTCGACCGGCGGATGCAAAATGTCGGATGGCCGCCGGTACCACTTGGCGATGCGACCCGCCACCGTGGCCGAATTCGCGATGAAGCGATCCACGCGCTGGGCGGCGGCGAAGTCCCACAGACGCATGCGGTGGAGCATCCAGGCCGACAGGGGGCGCACCGCGGCTGGTAAGGATTGCTGGTACTCGGCCTCGAGATCCCACGCGTAGCGCATCGGGGTGTGGCAATAGGAAATGTGCAAGGCATCGGGGCGGGTGAGCACGCCCTTGGCGCAGGCATGCGAGCTGCTGATGACCAGATCGAACTCGCGCAGGTCGAGCTGCTCGAAGGCCAGCGGCATCAGCGGCAGGAGCGCCTGGTGTGGCAGGGGCCAGCGATCCAGGAAGGTCGTGCGGATGTCCATGCGGTCGAAGTCGACCGGCAGCTGGCCGCGGCGGAAACGGCTGACATAGACCGGCGCACCGGGAAACAGCCGCGACAGCGCGAGCACCACCCGCTCCGACCCGCCGAGGGTCGTGAGCCATTCGTGGACCAGGGCGACCTTCAATGGAGCAAATCCCCGCAGCGGCGCGGCTGCGAAAGCGGTATGAATCTGGCTAAAGCGCTTGTGTGTAGACGTCCAGCGTTCGCCGGGCGGTGTCTGGCCAGCGAAAGAGCTCGGCCCGTCGCCTTCCTGCAGGGATGAGGCGGTGTCGAAAATCGGAGTTGAACAACACCTGCTCGAGGGCTTGCGACCATTCTAGCACATCGTCTGGATCGACCTGGAGGCCCTCGGGCCCGACGGCCTCCGCGAGGCCCGTACCCGTGGCGCATACGACCGGAACACCGGAGGCCATGGCCTCCAAGGGGGGAAGTCCGAAGCCCTCGCACCGCGAGGGGAAGGCGAAGGCGCGAGCCCCGGCAAAAAGCGCCCGGACCTCTGCCTCGTCGGGCAGATAACCCGGCTCGACGACCAGGCGCGAGATGCCGAGCCGCGAGGCGAGCTGCCGGACCGGCCCTGCCGGATCGGTCCTACCGAGCAGGACGAGCAGGGGTCGCTCGCTGGTTCCCTCGCCCCGGCCGACCAGCCGAGCGAAAGCCTCGATCAGCGTGTCGAGGTTCTTGTAGGGCTTGCGCTGGCCCGCGTAGAGAATGTACGGAGCGCCGATGCCCAGCCGGTCCAGGATCGCGCGTACGCGGTCGGGCGCGGGGGGCGAGAAGAACTCTTCGTCGACCCCGAGCGGGATCGCCACGATCCGATCCGCGCTCACTCCGTGGGCGACGAGATCGCTCTTGGTCCACTCGGAGTTCGCCAGGATGCGGCGGGCCCTCCGGGGAACCAGGCCCAGGGCCATCAGCCTGAAATAGAGCCGTCCGGCGCGAGATAGCGTGTCGGGGTGGTGGAGCGGAATCAGGTCGTGAAGGGTCGCCACGCGAGGGAAATCCCCGAGCAAGGGCATGTTGAGGTGCGGGGCGTGAAACAGGTCAACGCCGCTGCGCGGGACATCCCCGGCCAGGGCCAGCTGCTCGGCCAGCGAGTGCAAGGGAGCTGCGAGCGTGCGCCGGCTCGTGTCAGCCAGGGCCGGTTCTGCCAGAATTTCCGGCGGCCCCCACACGCTAAGACGCACGCCGAGGGCCGGAAGCTCGCGGACGAGGGCGCGGATGTAGCGACCGATGCCGGTGTTGTGCCACATCCGCACGTCCATTCCGACGTGCAGCGCCCGGGTCACTTCTCTCCGAGAGCGGGCGCCAGGCCCAGGTTGCTGCGGTACCACGCGATCGTCCGGCGCAGACCCTCCTCGGCCCGAACCTCGGGCTCCCAGCCCAGGAGTTCGCGGGCCCGGGTGATGTCGGGCCGGCGCTGCTGCGGATCGTCCTGGGGCAGGGGCTGGAACGAGAGCCGGCTCGAGGAACCCGAAAGCCGCAAGACGAGCTCGGCAAAGCCCTGGATCGTGAATTCCTCGGGGTTGCCGATGTTGACGGGTTCGTGCACCGGACGGGCCATCAACAGGCGCAGGCCGCGCACGAGATCGGAAACGAACTGGAAGCTCCGGGTCTGCTGGCCCTGGCCGAAGATCGTGAGCGGCTGGCCGGCCAGGGCCTGGACGATGAACGACGAGACGACCCGCCCGTCCTGGGCGCGCATGCGCGGGCCGTAGGTGTTGAAGATCCGCACGATCCGGGTGTCGAGGCCGTGCTGGCGGTGGTAGGCCATGGTCAGGGCCTCGGAGAAGCGCTTGGCCTCGTCGTAGACCCCGCGCGGGCCGATCGGGTTGACATGGCCCCAGTACGTCTCGGGCTGGGGATGCACCGCGGGATCGCCGTAAACCTCCGACGTCGAGGCCAAGAGGAACGCAGCACCCTTGGCCCGGGCCAGACCCAGGGCGTTGTGCGTACCGAGCGACCCCACCTTGAGGGTCTGGATCGGCAAGTTGAGGTAATCGATCGGCGAGGCCGGCGAGGCCAGGTGGAGAACCCAGTCGACCGGGCCGGCGACATGCAGGTGGTTGGAAACGTCGTGGTAAATGAACTCGAAGTGCGGATCGGATCGCAGCGAGGCGATGTTCTCGAGCTTGCCCGTCACGAGGTTGTCGACGACCACGACCCGGTGGCCGTCGCGCAGCAGATCCTCGGCCAGATGGGAGCCGATGAAGCCAGCTCCACCCGTGAGTACGACCCGGAGCGGTGGCAGCTCGGTGTCCCGACTCACCGGCCGATCCCCACGTAGTGGAATCCGGCCTGGCGGGCGGATTCGGGCTCAAAGAGGTTGCGCCCATCGATCAGGACGTCGCCGCGCATGGCCTTGCGCACCATCTCGAGATCGAGCTGCCGGAACTCGGGCCACTCGGTGACCACGACCACGGCATCGCACCCCCAGGCCAGGTCGACGCCGTCCTCGGCATAATGAACGTCGAGGTCGGGATGGAGGTCCTGGCAAACCTTCATCGCGACGGGATCGAAGGCCTTGACGCGGGCCCCCATCTTGAGCAGGGCCCGGGCGATGTCGACGCTGGGAGCGTCGCGCAGGTCGTCGGTGTTGGGCTTGAAGGCCAGCCCGAGCAATCCGACGACCTTGCCCTTCAAGATCTTGAGGGCCTCTTGCAGCTTGGTGATGACCGTCTGGCGCTGGGCCTCGTTGACCTCGAGGGTGGCGTTGAGCAGGCGCGTCTGGTAGCCGTATTCGCGGGAGATCGCCATCAGCGCCGACACGTCCTTGCGGAAGCAAGATCCGCCCCAACCCAGACCGGCGTCGAGGAAGCGGTGGCCGATCCGGCCGTCGAGACCGATGCCACGGGCGACCTCGACCACGTCGGCGCCGACCTTCTCGCAGAGGTTGCTGACCTCGTTGATGAAGCTGATCTTGGTAGCGAGGAAGGCGTTGGCGGCGTACTTGATCATCTCGGCGGAAGCCAGATCGGTCGTCACCAGGGGCACGGCGCCAAAGGCCTCGGGTCGGGAAGCGACCCCCTCGGGAGCGCGAAAGGTCTGCTCGAGGATCGGAGCGTAGAGCTGGCGCAGGATCCCGATCGCCCGGCTGTCCTGCGCCCCGAGCACGATGCGATCGGGATAGAGCGTATCGGCGATCGCCGAGCCCTCACGCAGGAATTCGGGGTTGGACGCGACCAGGAAAGGCAGCTCCGGGGGCCCCTCGACCAGGACCCCGCTCCCCTTGCCGGCAGGGACGACCACCGTGGACGCGATGCCTTCCTCGACCAGCATCGCCACCCAGTTCCCCGACCCGATCGGAACCGTGCTCTTGTTGACGATGACCCGCAGGCGGCCCGGGTCGAGTGCCGCGCCGATGCCCCTGGCGACGGCCTCCACGGCCGACAGGTCGGGATCGCCCGAGGGTTGGGGCGGCGTGCCGACCGCGATGAACACCACCTCGGCCGAGGCCACCCCCCGCGCCAGGTCCGAGCTGAAGCGAAGCGAGCCCTGCTTGCGAGCGCGCGCCAGGAGCTCCCGGAGCCCGGGCTCGAAAATCGGGCAGCCGCCCGCGTTCAGCAGATCGATCTTGCGCTGGTCCGAGTCGATCGCGGTGACGGCGTGGCCGAGATAGGCCAGACAGGTCCCGGTGACCAGCCCGACGTAACCCGTTCCGACCACGCAGACATCCACTGGCAAGAAGCTCCTCTCGACGTGCTACCGCAAGACCATGGCGCTCTGCGATGACGCTACGACAGCGTCACCGCGTTGGCGGCAGCCCGCGTCTGCTCGACGGCACGTGCGCGCAGCGGCTTCCACCACCAGTCGTTGGCCAGGTACCACTGCGCGGTGACTTCCATGCCCGTCTCGAATTCATGGGCGGGCTCCCAGCCCAGCTCACGCCGGATCTTGGAGGCATCGATGGCGTAACGGCGATCGTGGCCCGGGCGATCCTGGACGTAGCGGATCGCGTTCTCGTCCCGACCGGCGCGTGCGACCAACCACCGCGTGATCTCGAGATTGGTGCGCTCCGCGTTCCCCCCGATGCCGTAGGTCTCGCCGGGCTTTCCGGCCCTCAAGACGACATCGAGAGCGCGGCAGTGGTCCTCGACGAAGAGCCAGTCGCGCACGTTCTGGCCATCGCCGTAGACCGGCACGCTCTGGCCGTCGAGCAGGTTGAGAAAGAACAGCGGGATGAGCTTCTCGGGGAACTGGTAGGGTCCGTAGTTGTTCGAGCAGCGGGTGACCAGCGTCTCCATCTTGTACGTGTGGAAGTAGGCCCGCGCCAGCATCTCGCCCGCGGCCTTGGAGGCCGAGTAGGGAGAGTTGGGTGCCAGCGGGGTGTCCTCGTCGAAGGCGCCCGTGGGGCCGAGGCTGCCCATGACCTCGTCCGTGCTGACGTAGAGGAAGCGTCCGACCCCGTGCCGCCGGGCGGCATCGAGGAGAACCTGCGTGCCCAGGACGTTGGTCCTGACGAAGGCGCCGGGATCGGCGATCGAGCGATCGACGTGGCTCTCGGCGGCCAGGTGCATGACGCCGTCGACGCCCGCCATCAGGTCGTCGACCAGGGCCGGATCCGTGATGTCCCCGTGGACGAACTGGTAGTTGGGCAGGCCGTCGAGATCCCGGACACTCTCGCGGTTACCCGCGTAGGTCAGGCCGTCGAGATTGACGACGAAGTCGTCGGCATGGGCACGCGCCAGGTAGCGCACGAGATTCGAGCCGATGAAACCGGCTCCGCCCGTCACGAGAATTTTCATGGCTCACCTGCACGCTGGACTGGGGGGAAAGGGGCCGGTCCCATCACGGGATCCCCACCTGACTATTGTCGCCCAGCATCAGGTGGTAGGCGCGGGGCAGGGCCTGATGGCGCCTCACCTCGACGTTCTTGCCGAGCAGACTGCCCTCGATCCGCCCGCCGAGCTCCTCGATGGTGCTGCCGGCCAGTACGATGGAATGCTCGATCTCGGTGCCCGTGATCGTGACGCTGGGCCCGATCGAGGTGTACGGCCCGACAAAGGTCCGCGCCAGGCGGCAGTCCTCGCCGATCACGACCGGCCCACGGATCGTGCAGTTCTCGATCACCGTACCCCTGCCGACGACGACCCGGCCCTGGATCTGCGTATCGCCCAGGAGGTTGCCCTCGACCGCAGACCCGGCCAGATCGTCGAGCATGATCCGGTTGGCCTCGAGCATGTCGGAGAGCTTGCCGGTATCCTTCCACCAGCCGGTGATCACGTGCGGCAAGACCGTCATCCGCTCGTCGATGAGGTGCGAGATGGCGTCGGTGATCTCCAGCTCGCCCCGGGGCGACGGCTTGATGGCGTTGACCGCGCCGAAGATCTTGCCGGTGAAGAGGTAGACGCCGACCAGGGCGAGGTCGCTCCTGGGCCGGGCGGGCTTCTCCTCGAGGCGGTGGATGCGCCCGTCGCCATCGAGCTCGGCGACGCCGAACTGGCTGGGGTTGGGTACCTTGGCCAGCAAGACCATGGCATCGGGCCGGCTGTCCTCGAACTGGCGAACGAAATCCGTGATGCCGCCGCGGATGAGGTTGTCGCCCAGGTACATGACGAAGCTGTCGCCCGCCATGAAGTCCTCGGCGATCTTGACGGCGTGAGCGAGCCCGAGCGGAGCCTCCTGCTGGATGTAGGTCACGGACGCCTTCCAGCGGCTACCATCCCCGACCGCCTCGCGCACCTCCTGGTGCGTCTCGCCCACGATGATACCGATCTCCTCGATGCCCGCCGCGCGGAGGGCCTCGATCGCGTAGAACAGGATCGGCTTGTTGGCGACCGGGACCAGCTGCTTGGCCGCGGTGTGGGTGATGGGGCGCAGGCGCGTGCCCTTGCCGCCAGAAAGGATGAGGCCCTTCATTCGGGCCTCCCTCGCCGCGCCCGGGCTGCGGCCTGCGCGGGGGTGCCTGGGTAACTCATCTGGGCTCCTTGCTCGGGTCGGCGAAGCTGGCCAGGTGCGAGTCCTCCGGGTCCTCGCCCTCGGCCGGGACGATGGGTTCGGCGTCGGGCAGCGTGATCTGGCCCAAGGGAACGAAGCGGTAGGCGAGCAGCGCCCGGATCGCCGCAAACCCGTCCCGCCACGTGATCTTCTTGCCCTCGTGGAACTGCCTGCCATTGTAGCTGATGGGCAGTTCCAGGATCCGGTGCCCGAGGCGGAGAACCTTGGCCGTGATCTCGGGTTCGAAGTCGAAGCGGTCGGAGACGATCCGGATGCGTGTCGGAATGTCGGCACGGAAGACCTTGTAACAGGTCTCCATGTCGGTGAGGTGGCAACCGTAGAGAAGGTTGGTGGTGACCGTCAGGAGCTTGTTGCCGAGCCAGTGCAGCAGGTTCATCTTGCGGGGATTGCCCCGGAACCGGGAGCCGAAGACGACGCTCGCCGAGCCGTTCAAGAGGGGTTCGAGAAGCGGCAGGTATTCCTGCGGATCGTACTCGAGATCGGCATCCTGCACCACCACGAAATCCCCGCGGACATGGCGCAGGCCGGTCCGGATCGCCGCGCCCTTGCCCTGGTTTCGCGCGTGGAACACGACCTCGGTGTCCGGGACGCCGCGCTGGCGATCGAGGAGCGCACGGGTGCCGTCCTCGGAGCCGTCGTCCACCAGGATGATCTGCTTGTCGAGCGGCACTGCGCGGACTCGCGTCAGGATCTCCTCGATCGTGTTCACCTCGTTGAACACGGGAATGATGATGGAGAGGCGCATCAGGAGCGGAGTCTTTCCCCTGCCGGGCAGGCCCGATGAGCCCGCCGCGCACCCTTGCCGGAGGACGGCTCTCGCGGCGAACCCGCCCTCGTCAGCAGCCCAGACACTCGCCCATCATAAGGGACAGCGGCCATCTCGCCCAGCTTCAGACCTGCATCGGCGACGGGGCCAGCGCCGCGGCTCCGATCTCCTCCTTGAGGATGTACAGGGGGCGCTCCTTGACCTCGTCGTAGATCCGGCCGACGTACTCGCCGATGAGACCGATCGTGATCAACTGGACCCCGCCGAGGAACAGCACGGCCGTCATGACGGACGCCCAGCCGGGCTCGAGGGGCTGGCGACCGCTCAGCTTCTGGAACAGCACCCAGCAGATCACGAGGAAGGACACGCCGGACACCGCGAACCCGAGGTATGTGGCCATCTGCAGCGGCAGGAACGAAAAGCTCGTGATGCCGTCGAACGCGAACTTGAGCATCTTCTTGAGGGGGTACTTGGTCTCTCCCGCCAGCCGCTCGTGCCGGACGTAAGGCACTCCGATCTGCCGGAACCCGACCCAGCTGACCAGTCCACGCACGAAGCGGTGCTTCTCCCGGATCGTTCCCAGGGCATCCACTACCTGGCGATCCATGAGCCGGAAATCGCCGGTGTCCACCGGGATATCGACGTTGGTGATGCGACGGATCAGCCGGTAGAACAAGGAGGCCGTGGCTCTCTTGAAGAAGGTCTCGCCCTCGCGCTTGGCACGCACCGCGTAGACCACCTGGTAGCCGTCGCGCCAGCGGGCGACGAGTTCGGGAATGACCTCGGGCGGATCCTGGAGGTCGGCGTCGATGATGACCACGGCCTGGCCGCGGGCGTGGTCCATTCCCGCGGTGATGGCGATCTGGTGGCCGAAGTTGCGAGCAAAATCCAGCACGCGCACCTGCGGATCGATTCCGGCCAGCGCGCGCATCCCGGCCAGCGACCCATCCCGGCTACCGTCATTGATGAACAGCAGCTCGTACGCCTCGCCCAGGCTGCTCATCACGGCCGTCAAACGCCGGTGCAGCTCGCCAAGGATGGCTTCCTCGTTGAAGACCGGAATGATGACCGAATACACGACATCCATCTCAGGGGCTCATCCTAGCACGCTCGTAAAGCTTCACGGTTTCCCTGGCGACATCGATCCAGGTGCGCTCGGCAGCTCGAAGCTTGCCGTGCTGCATCAGGTCGGCTCGCAAGCCCGGATCCCCCAGAACCCGGCCGAGGGCGATCGCCAGCTCCTGCGGATCGTCGGGATCGAAGAGCAACGCCGCATCGCCCGCGGCCTCCGGGATGGCCGCAGCGCGCGCTGCCACGACCGGCGCGCCGCAGGCCATGGCCTCGAGTACCGGCAAACCGAATCCCTCGTAGCGCGAGGGGAAGGCGAAGACGCTGCAGGTCGAATACAGCCAGGCGAGCTGGGCATCGGAAACGTCCGTAAGGATCCGGACGGCGCGGGGATGATCGGCCAGCGCCCGGTCGAGCTCCGCGCCGCGCCAGCGCCGGTGGCCGACCAGGACGAGCGGCGGCGGATCGGCCATCCGGGCGTGGGCGCGCAGGAGCGTCACGAGATTCTTGCGCGGCTCGAGGCTGCCCACGGCGAGGATGAAAGCCGCCGGCACATCAAGAGCCGGGCCACCCGTCGCGGGGGGGCCGAGCGGGCGGGCGGCATGCAAGACGGGGTGGATCTTTCCGGCGGCCCGGGGAAACTCGCTCGCCACCTCCTGGGCCGTGAAGGCCGAGACCGCGAGGACGACGCGGGCCTGGTGCAGCGCGAGCCCGAGCGCACCCTGCGTCCACCGCGTCCAGCGGCTCTGCGTGGCCGGATGGCGCAGCGCCACGATGTCGTGCACCGTGAGGACGACCGGCTTGGCGGTCAGCAAGGGGGCAAAGTAGCTTCCCGTGCTGTGGTAGACGTCGGCGAGCCGGCTCGCGGTGGCAGCCGCCCAGGCGTGCCAGAGGGGTCCGTCGGGCCCGCTGCGATGAGGGAACGCGGGGAGCACATCCCAGGCCGTGTGACGATCGCCGAGCAGCACGACCGCGACCCTCTTCTCTGCGCCTTCGCCTGCTCCCAGGAATCCCGCCAGACCCTCCGCGAGGGCCAGGGCATAGTTGCCGATCCCTTCCCGGCGGCGTCGTACCGAGCGCACATCCAGGGTGACTCGCAGCGACACCTGACCGGCGGCCCCCGCACGGCCGTCGGGCGCCGCGGCCTTCCCGCCAGCCGTGGTCAAGCTTCCAGCGCCTCGAGATAGACCGCGCGAGTCAGGTCGGCCGTCCGGCGCCAGGAGAACCCGGCGGCCCGTTCCCGGCCCCGACGCGCCAGATCGCCGGCGACGCCCGGCTCGAGCAAGACCCGCCGGATCGCCGCGGCCAGTGCCCTCTCGTCCAGAGGATCCACCAGCAGGCCGGCGTCGCCCACGACCTCCGGCAGGCTGCCACCGGTCGAGGCCACGACGGGAGCGCCGCAGGCCATGGCCTCGAGAGCGGGCAGGCCGAAGCCCTCGAAATGGGACGGATAGGCAAAGCAGGCGGCCTGTCGGTAGAGGCTCCCCAGCTCCGCCCGGCTGACGTTCCCGAGGATGCGCACGCGAGGCTCGCCGCTTGCAGCCGCCCGCACCTCTTTGGCGCCCCAGGCCTCCGGGCCGGCCAGGACGAGGAGGGGACCGGACGCCCCCTGCCCCCCCCCCCCCCCCCCCCCCCCGCCCGAGGGACCGCGGAGACCGACCCGGTTCTTTCGCGGCCCGGGGGGCCCCCAGTGGGGAACGTCCGGCCCGTCCATAGCCCGACCCGCC
>JAJXWQ010000179.1 GCA_021781555.1 bacterium | reverse complement strand
GTCCGCGTCTGTCGACGCTCCGGTTTCGGCACAATCCTGGTTGGGAAACTTCGTGTCGGCGACTTTGGGCTGGATGGGCGGTCTCTTCAGTTCGCTATTTTCCTGGATCGGGGCCCTTTTCCAGGGCTCCAACCACGTGACCTAACCTTTTGCAGCGTGAACGGGGCTCGGGGGCGCGGTCGCTTCGGTGCACAGCCCGGCCCCGCTTGACTCTTGGGCCCGAACCTCTGCAACCAGGAGCCCCCCGGCGCAGTCCCGGCGCGGATTTTTCCTCGCATCTCGACCGGCCATGCCGGCGCCGCTGCCGCCGGCGCTGCGTTATACTGTTGTTCAGTTGAGTTCTGCCCGAGAAACGAGGTCCGCGCCCCTGATGGCATCCTTGCCGCTGTCCTATTACGGTGAGGACGTGCTCCGAGCCGTCGCCGAGCCGGTCAGGAAGGTGACCGCTGAGATTCGCAAGGTGATCGACCAGATGTTCGATACCTGCGCGGCGGAGAGCGGTATCGGGTTGGCTGCGCCCCAGGTCGGCCTTTCCCGCCGGATCATCGTCTGCGACCTCAGCCACCTCGATATGGAGCCGTTCTGCCTCATCAACCCGGCGATCAAGAGGCGCTACGGCCCTCTCGAGACCGAGGCCGAGGGCTGTCTGTCCGTCCCGGGCGTTTTCATGGATGTCACTCGCTGTCGCGACATCGTGGTCGAGGGCCGCGACCTCAAGGGCCGGCTCATGCGGCTCGAGGCCACGGAGCTACTGAGCCGCTGCATCCAGCACGAGGTGGATCACCTCGATGGTCGTCTCTTCGTGGACTGGGTGGAGGACCGGGAGCAACTCGCTTCCGAGATCGAGGCCTTGCAGGGTCGGCTTGCCGAGATCAAGCTCACGGGCAAGCGAGAGATGCCTCAGGGCGCCTTCGTTGGCTAGGGGCGAGCTGGCCTCTGGCCGCCGAGCGGGGGCGCTGTGATGAGGCGTCCGTTGGCCATCGGGGTCTGTGGTGGCTCTGGCTCCGGCAAGACCACGGTCGCGCGTAACATCGTCGAGCTGGCGAGTTCGGACAATGTCGCTCACTTCTGCCATGACTCTTACTACTTCGACCACAGCGATCTGTCGGCCGACGATCGGGCCAGGGTCAACTACGACCACCCGTCGAGCTTCGACAACGACCTCTTCGTCGAACACCTGCGGACCTTGCAGCATCACAGCGCGATCGAGGCCCCCGTCTACGACTTCACGGCGCACACGCGCCTGGCGCGGACCGAGCACCTCGAGCCCCGGGCCGTGATCCTGGTCGAGGGCATCCTCATCTTCGCGATTCCCGAGATCCGCCGGTTGCTCGACATCCGCGTCTTCGTCGATTGCGACGCCGACATTCGTTTCATCCGGCGCTTGCAGCGCGACATCACCGAGCGTTGCAGGTCGCCGCAGTCCGTTATCGACCAGTACCTCAACACCGTGCGCCCGATGCACACCGAGTTCGTCGAACCCAGCAAGCGGTATGCCAACATCGTGGTTCCCGAGGGCGGGATGAATGCCGTGGCGGTCGACATCTTGCACACAAAGATTCAGTCGGTGATCCGGAAAGCCACCGGGCCGCTCCCCCTGGGACCGGCGGCGCGCTAACCGGCACGGTCAAGAACAGCCCCTCTCGTCGGGGCTAGCCCTTTTGCAGTTTGACCGGGTCCCTCTGCGCGGTCGCTTCGCTGCGCAACCGGGCCCCGTTTGACTCATCGGGCTCGATCCATTCAAACCGGGAGCACTCTAGCCCTTGCCGGCCAGTAGCCGACCACGCCTTGCGTGTGCAGGATTTGGCGGGACATTGCGATCGTGCCGGCGGGGCCAGTCGGACGGACTTGGCCCGGCGGTGAGACCGACGCCCGCTCGGCGGCGGCGGCTCGTCTCGTGGGACGTGGGTTCCGCGGGAGCCACGCGGGGGGGGCTCGTTCCTGGACCAAGTGGGAGATGGAAAGATGGGGAGCCGATCTCTCGTTTCGACTGCCCTGGCGCTGGCCTTGGCGGGCTGCGGTGTCGCGGGCCCGCAGGTGCCAGGAGGACAGGGGCCACCCGTCCGGAGCTTGATGCAGCTTCCTTACGGAGCAGGCCAGCAGCTGGAACCGCCCTACCCGTCCGGCCAGCTGGGGCAGCAGGGTCAGCTACCGACGCTCGATCAGCTCAAGGATATGATTCCGCAGCAGCTCACGGAGCAGCAGGCCCAGGAGGTCATTTCCCAGGCGAAAGATATCCGTGAGCTCGCCCGGCAAGCGCTGGTCGAGGGAGGCCAGCTGCCGGCCGGGGCGAATCAGCAGGTACAGCCCGGCCTGCCCCCGGGACCAGCTGGGCTGCAGACGCAGGCTCTGGGAGGTGGGCGCCGTGTCCTGCGCTTCGGCGGTGGCGGCGGCCATTTCGGTGGCGGCGGTGGGATCGGCCGGGGTGGGGGGATGCCCGGAGGAGGCCGGAGCTTCGGGCAGCCCGGGATGGGGCATCCAGGAATGGGCCGGAGCTTCGGGCAGCCCGGGATGGGGCGTCCGGGAATGGGCCAGCCGGGGATCGGGCGTCCCGGGATGGGGCGTCCGGGAATGGGCCAGCCGGGGATCGGGCGTCCCGGGATGGGGCGTCCGGGA
>JAJXWQ010000100.1 GCA_021781555.1 bacterium | reverse complement strand
CCCTGTCGGCCTCCGAGTAGCTGCGCGGCCACGCGCCCTTCCTTGGTCTTGGCATCCGAGTTCTCCTCGGGGCCCAGCATGGCCGAATCGGGGCGCGGAATCACTGCGGGCCGGGGCGAGTTTGTACCGGGATGGGGCGATACCCTGGCCAGGACTCGATTTGCCCAAAGGGGACCTCCTTCCAAAAAGGGAGATCCCCTTATCTTGATCCTCCAACCGTGGGAAAACAAGCCCCTGTGGTCAAGAATCTACGCGATCCTGTTTAGTTCAACAGAGCCAGGTCTCGCACCGGATGGATCTCCTCCCAGCCGTGGTGCATATCGATCACCTGTGGCCCCCACACCTGGATGTGGTCGCCTACCGCGGGCAGTTGGACTGTATCCTGATCCTCCGGGATGACTTCGACGACCATGTCTCCATTGTTATCGGAGGTGTTCACGGCATTGATCATGCTCTGGAATTGAGGATCTGGCAGAACATTGATCTGCCAGTCGCCGTCTTTTTGATGCCCATTCTTGGCCGTTCCGTTGGCAAGCGACGCGACCGTGCCCGCGAATGTTGTCCAAGGGACCTGGACCTGCAGGCCACCGGCCTTGGCGCTCGCTATGCCGTGAAGCGGGTCATTCGGATAGGGATTTACCGGATCCGGTACGCTCAAGGCAACCGAACGCGAGGACAGGATGTCCGGCGCAGATTGGGATCCCTGGGCTGTTGCTTGCCAAGCGCCGTTGCCGCAGCCATTCAGGACGAAGGCGCCGAACCCGACGGCCAGAGACAGGAGGACTCTCCGGGAGGGCTGGTAAGAAAACATCCTGGCTCCTTGCGACGTGCCCGTTCGGGGGAAAGAAACGAGCGTAGGGGACCTGTGCTTTCGGACGACCGATGGGTGCGCCACGGACCACCGAAGGGGCGAGGCGAGAATACGCTCAGGCCCCTGGCTGCTTATCGTGAGACTGGATTAAGATCTTGCGAAGAAAAAGATAAAGGGTGGTCGTGACCTTGGCGCGCCTCCGATCCCGGCTCTCGACGACGAACAGATCGCCCGACAGTGGATCGCGGCCCGAGGAGTCGCGAGAAAGTGGCCTGTGGCCGGGCTTTGTGAGACGCGTCTTCGATGGCGACATAGGTGCTCTCCTGATGGTTGGAGGATCGCCGACCTGATTTTGTGGAGCGACAAGCGATCGGCCCTCTGCTACGCTCTGGGAGGGAGGGCAGATCTTGCACATCAAGCGCGACACCAAGACCCGTGGCGGCAAGGCCAAGACCTACCGTAAACACTCGCCGAAGCCCGTCGTGACGCGCCTGACCGGTTCGGTCAGGATGGGGTGCAGGCGGGACACCACAGGTGACAGGCAAGCCCAGGTACTCGGCGCCTCGGACCCGCAGGCGCTGGTCGATCACCGAGAAGGCCGAGGTGGCCGCCAAGGCGCGAAGGCTTCGTGATGCGGGGTTGTCCTGGCGGGCGATCGCCAAGAAGTTGGGAACCGAGGCCGAGAACGTGCGGCGGTGGTGCGCCGGCCTGAACGGGGCCTTGCTGCCCGCGGTCGGGGCATTCGTCCCGGTGGTCGTGGAAGGGCCGTTTGCTCCCGCCGAGGTGGCAGGGCCGGCGCCCGAGGAGCCCGAGAAGATCGGCCCCAGCGCGGTGCTGGTCACCCCGGGCGGCTATTGCGTTGCGCACCCTTTCTCGTGACTACCGCTGTCGAAAACCAGTCAGGCATCCATCACGCTGCTTGGCACGGAAAGCCCGTCCGGTAGTTTCCGGATGGAAGGCGATTGACAATCGCAGCCGGCGTATGCCCGCCGCCGGCCAGGGCTGCCGATCCTACCGGGTTTCCGGTCAGCGCCGTGTCGAACCCGCGCCCGAGGTTGGCGATTACCGCCGGCCGTACCATCTCGCCGTCCCAGAGGTTGTGGGCAACCTTGGTGTAGGTCACCTTGCGTCGCCCGAGCTTCTTACGATCGCGCTTGATGTAGATGGCCAGGCCCTCCTGGGACCATGCTACCAGCCGATCACGCACTCCGACCCACTCCGTGTCGGGTTATCCGATTCGCTCCAACCGCATCACCACCTGCTCAAGCCGCACCCCATCTCCGTCTACTCCCGCCGCCCGGCACCCTCTGAGTTCGGGGAAGAGGCCTGGAGTGAATTTGACCTGACCCGGCGGCCGTCTCTCTTGCGATGCCCAGGCGGGGCAATGTGTCTCAATGGCGATTTATACTTCCAGTATCACGGCAGGGTAACTTCGCCAGTGGAGTCCTCTGCTTTGGCTTGCCTTGCGGCGTCCTGATCCAGGCTGCTGGTCGATATGGGAAGCGTGAAGCGAAAAACACTCCCTCGGCCTAGCTCGCTCTCGACGCTCATCTCACCGCCATGCGCTTCGACGATTGCTTTCGAAATCGCCAGGCCCAGACCCGCGCCGCCGTGAGTACGAGTCGTGCTCGGATTGACTTGGTAGAACTTCTTGAAGAGCCGAGGCAGATTGCCCGGAGCGATGCCTTCACCGGTATCTCCGACCGTGATTACGGCGTCGCTGCCCGACTGCCCCAGTGACACCCAGACTTTGCCATCCGGCTTCGTGAACTTGATGGCGTTGCTTACCAGGTTGAGGATGACCTGACCCACGCGCCGGACATCCATCTCGACTGCCAGAACTTGTTCCAGCACATCGACATCCAGGCTGATCTGTGCCTCGCGAGCCTGGGGGCGGAGACTCTCTACGGTGGAGCGCAGAAGCGGGGACAGGTCAGCCCGCTGCTTCGCTATTTCAAACGAACCAGCCTCGATCCGAGCGAAATCGAGGAGATCATCGACCAGATGCTCCAGACGTCGCGATCCCTCCTGGATTTGGGTAACATACATGCGCTGTTCCTCGGTGAGGGCGCCCCCTAGATCGTCCTCCAGAAATTCAGCATAGCCAGCCACGGAGGAAAGGGGCGTACGCAGTTCATGGGAGACCGCGTTAATGAAGTCCTGCTTGATGCGGTCCATCGTGGTCTGCTCGGTGATGTCGCGCAGAACCCAGACGATCCGGCCTGGACCGTCGCCCGCCGAAATCGAGCGAGCGAATACCTGGGCCGGGAAGGTCGTGCCATCCTTGCGTTTGATCTCTCCTTCCCACTGAAACTGGCCACCTGCGGCAAAAGCAGGTTCGCCGTCGCGCCAGAACCGCATGTACTCGACATCCGTCAGGAACAGAGGTAACAAGGTCTTGCCCTGTAGCTCCTCCATCGAGTAGCCGAGCATCGGTAGGGCCATGGGAGTACCTTCAATGATGCAACGGCCCGGAGCCTCCACGACAAGCACCACCTCATTCAGGCTTGCAAGAGTCTGGCTCTTCAGATCATAGGCGCGCCGCAACTCGCTTTCCACGGCCTTCAGCGGGGTGATCTCGGAAAAGGTGACCACCACGCCCAGAATGCGCTCGTCCGCGGTCCGATAGGGTGTGATGCGCCTAAAATACCAGCGCCCCGCCAATGTCTCCACTTGCTTCTCGCTGGAAAAGAGCCGAGATTGAACCTCCTTGGCATCGTTCAACAGGGTCTCATCCTTGAACATCGGTGTCAGATCGGCAAGTGGTCTGCCGACGTCACTGGGAATCAGGTTCAGGAGCTGCGTAGCGGCCGGAGTGTACTGCTTGATATGCAAGTTTGCGTCCAAGAAAATGGTGGCGAGCTCGGTACTCGCTAGCAGGTTCACCAGATCATCGCTGGCGCGCTCGGCTTGCTCGACCCTTCCTGTCAACTCGGCGTTGACAGTATTCAATTCCTCGTTAAGAGACTGCAATTCCTCCTTTGCGGTCTCAAGCTCCTCATTGGATGCCTGAAGCTCTTCATTCATCGACATCATCTCTTCGTTGGATGCCTTCAGCTCCTGGTTAGAAATCTCTACCGCCTCTACTGACGCAGCCAGGTCGGCCTTGGCATTCCTCAGCTCCTCCTCGAAACGCTTGACCAAGGGCAGCTCTTCTTCGGTTGGTGGTCTAGACGCTGACCCCTGTCCGATCTCTTCAAAGGTGACGAGGAAAACTTCTGATCCGTCCGGTGCGGTGCTAATGCAGGCGGAAACCTGGACAAGAGCTGCTTGGTCGCGGCGCTCGATCATCAAAGGGCCAGCCTTCTCGCACGCGCGGGAGTGGCGCGTCCGGTTCATCCCAGCAAGGACGGCCCCGCACAGGGTGGCCGGGCAGAGCGCCGTGAGATCGAGCCTGGCATCTCCCTCGGGCCATTCCAGAAAACGCCCTACGTCCCCCTCAAAGACGAGAACCTCAAGTTGCCCGTTGACAAGGATGGCTGGCGGGGCAAATCTGCCCACCAGCTGGTGTTCCACGAGCCTCGTCAAGGCACCCTGGCCGGCTTCATGGCTTATGGCTCTTGGGATGCCCCGGAGTGTAGAGGTCACAGGATACTCGGTCACCGAGCGCTGTGCGGTACCGACCCTCTGGTAGATGCGCCACTGCTTCGAGATAGGCTTGAAACTGTTGTCCTGCCCGGCCACGCTCTCGGTATTGCCCAAAAATAGGTAGCCGCCGGCCTTGAGCACGAAGTGGAAAAGCGAGATCACTCTCGCCTGGGTCTGGGCGTTCAGGTAAATGAGGAGGTTCCGGCACACAACAAGATCCATCCGCGAAAAAGGTGGATCTTGAATGAGATCCTGCTCGGCAAAGACGACCACGTCACGAATGGGCTTGCTGACCCGGTAATTCGCTCCATCCTTGACAAGATACTTTTCCAGTAGCGGTTTGGGGATGTCGTTGGCAATGCCTTCGGGATAGGAGGCCGCTCGTGCGACCTTGAGGGATTCGGTATCGATGTCGGTCGCAAATATCTTGAAAGGTACGTTCACCCTTGCACGCTGCATCTCCTCGACCAGCGCAATGGCAACGGAGTAAACCTCCTCGCCGCTAGAGCATCCGGGAATCCAGATGCGTATCGGGTCATCTGGATTTCGATCCTTGACGAGAGGTCCTAAGACGAGGGCAGAAAGGTCGTCGAAGGCGTCGCGGTCCCGAAAAAACTGCGTCACACCGATCATGAGGTCGCGATGCAGGATATCAAGCTCTTCGGGTTTGTTGTTCAGGACTTCGAGATAGTCTGCGAAGGTCTTGGCAAACCGTATTGCCATACGCCGACCAATTCTGCGCTGGACCGTCCCCTCCTTGTAACAAGCGAAATCATGGCCCGTTCGTGAACGCAAGAGAGATAAGATGGCGTCGAGATCGCCGCCAGGTAGCTTCTCGACCTCTGCGTCCGGTCTGGGCCCGAGACGTAGCTGCTTGGCCCAGCTCCGAAGGACCTCGGGCATGCCGGGGGTCGGCAGTACCTGGTCCACCAGGCCCGTGCGAATCGCACTATTTGGCATGCCATCGTATTGAGCCGTCTCAGGGTCCTGCACGAGGACCAAGCCGCCATTCTCTTTGATGGCCTTGATCCCGAGAGTGCCGTCGCTCGCGGTGCCCGACAACACAATCGCTGCCGCCGTGTCCCCTTGATCCTCCGCGAGGGATCTAAAGAAATGGTCAATAGGCAAGCGCAGCCCCCTTGGCTGATCGGGCGCCTGGAGGCGGAGAACGCGGTCAGATATTCGCAGGAATGCGTTCGGCGGAATCACATAAACGTGATTGGCTTTGACCGTCATGCCGTCCTGGGCCTGAACTACCGTAAGAGGAGTGAACCTTGCGAGGCTCTCCGCCATCAGGCTCACGTGATCGGGTGCCAGGTGCTGGATCAAGACGAATGCCATTCCCGGGTCGGCGCCAAGGGCCTTGAAGAAGTCTTGAAAGGCAGCAAGCCCGCCAGCAGACGCTCCCATGCCGACCACGGGAAAACCCAATCCAGCCTGATCCTGCGTTTGATCCGCTGGGGCCTGATCCTGGGCATCGTCCGAGCGGTGCAGCTCCGACTCCCGCCCCTCGCCAGCGGCTTCCAATGACTTCCTCCGAGCGTGTGCAACACATCTTATCGGTTCGCCACGCCTTCGGGAACAGTATGGCATGACCCGCAACATAGGGGCCGCGGATTCTTGATCGGGCACCCCGCAAAACTCTGCCCGCGGCGGCTCAGTCGAGGTTGCAGGGCTTGAGCGAGCCGACCTGAGGCAATTCCAACCATAGTCGCCTTCCCCGGTGGACTCAAGGCCCGCGTTGCCAACCCAGCCGGCATTCTTGATTTCCGGCCCGATCGGTGCTGGAAGTGCGAGCGGGTAGCGGCACCCGACCTCGATTCGGGTCTCAAACAGTAGCAACGAAGAGTTTGACCACGTTCGGCGATGCGTTCGCGCCCCCGTCTGGTGGCCGTCGACGGGCGGGCGGCCAGGCAAGCCGGAGTGCTGATAGAAGCCCGAACGGTCCCTGGACGCATCGATCAGGAGCCGGTCTCACGGGTAAAAGACGAAGGATGGGAGACCGAAGGGGAATGCAGGTGGCCCAGATCCTTTACCTGCTCGCGATGGTGGCCGTCGTCGTCGGCATGGATGTCCTGTTCTTCCGGCACCACTTCTGGGAGCGGTTGGCAGCGAACGTCGGGACCGTCTTGTTGTTCGCGTCCTTCTACTTCAGGTTCCTGAAGCGTCCTTGAGCAGCCGCGGCTATCTGGCCGCTGGCTGCCGGGCAGCAAGGCTCTGCTCGAGGCGCTCCACGTCAGCGAAATAAGCACCCACCCGCTCCTTCTGGTCCTGGCGGGTGTAGAGCTCGGAAACCGGATGCTCGACCAAGCTGGCGATCCGGGCGGCCAATACCAACCGATGGCCCTTGCGTCCGAGTTCCTGGGCCAAGGCTGCGCCGATGCCACGGCTGGCCCCCGTGATCACCACGACCTTGCTTTCCATCTCGGTCCCCCCGTCTTCAAGCAACTCGAGCGAGACCCTTGACCGCTCGTCATGGTAGAACAGCTTCAGGATGCTCCCGATCTGGAGGGATCGGGCCCTCGGAGTCAAACGGGGCCCGGTCGCTCAGCGCAGCGACCACGCAGGGGGCCCGTTCGAACTGCAAAAGGGATAGATTCGCGGGAGAACGCCAGTGATCCGCTCCATCGACCGACCCGCATCACAGACCGCCACCGAGGCACCCCCGGGGCTCGAGTGTCCGGTCATCCCGGACCGGATTCCCGCCAGCCTGGGAAGGCCCCAGGGCGCCGACAGCGCGGGGCACTGGCACGTCGTGCTCTGGAACGACGACCACAACACGATGGACCATGTGATCACGGCGCTGATCAAGGTCCTTGACGGCGTGGACCTGCAGGCAGCAGTGCAGCTCATGATGACCGCTCACAGCCAGGGGTCGGCCTACGTGGCCACGGCCCCCCGCGAGCAGGCCGAGCTCTACCGCGAGGGTCTCGAGAGGTTCGGATTGACCGCGACCCTCGACGGTTCCGGAGTGCGAGGCTGATCCAGGCGCCTCCGCTGGCTCCCGGGAACACGGTCTTCGAAGGCGTCTCCGCCAAACTCGGCGACATCACGACGTATTTGGTCGACACGATCGTCGCGATCGTCAGCGCGGCCCCCGAGACCATGCTCGGGGGCCGGACCCTGGGCAATGACCGAACCGGGAAGCGGGCCGCCGATCAGCGGCCCACCAGCCTCGCGCTGGCTTCCCCGTAGCGAGCCCCTTGCACGGTGATTCCCTGTGCGACGCTCTCGATCTCCCGGAGATCGTCCTCGGTCAGGTCCACGTCGGCTGCCGCAAGGTTCTCCTGTAGTCGTGCGAGCCGGGTCGTGCCGGGGATGGGAACGATCCAGGGCCTCCGGGCGAGCACCCATGCGAGGGCGATCTGCGCCGGTGCGGCGCCCTTTCGTGCGGCCATCGTGGTCAGCAGATCGACGATCGCCCGATTTGCCTTGCGATTCTCCGGCGTGAAGCGGGGAACGGTCCTGCGGAAATCCGAGCTGTCGAAGATCGTGTGCTCGTCGATCTTCCCCGTGAGGTAGCCCTTGCCCAGGGGGCTGAAGGGGACGAACCCGATGCCGAGCTCCTCGAGGGCCGGGAAGATCTCGGCTTCAGGCTCTCGCCACCAGAGCGAATATTCGCTCTGGAGCGCCGCCACGGGCAGGACCGCATGGGCCCTCCGGATCGTCTGGACTCCTGCCTCGGAAAGGCCGAAGTGCTTGACCTTGCCCTCCTGGATCAACTCCTTGACCGTTCCGGCCACCTCTTCGATCGGCACCTGGGGGTCCACCCGGTGCTGGTAGAACAGGTCGATCGCCTCGCCCCCCAGGCGCGCCAGGGAGGCCTCGGCCACCTCCCGGATGTGCTCGGGTCGGCTGTTCAGGCCCGGAAGGGCCTGGACGTCGAACCCGAACTTCGTGGCGATCACCACTTGCCCGCGAAAGGGCGCCAGGGCCTCGCCCACGAGTGCCTCGTTGGTGAAGGGACCGTACATCTCGGCGGTGTCGAAGAAGGTGACACCCCTTTCGACCGCGGACCGGATCAGGGCGATCATCTCCGACTTGTCCTTGGGCGGTCCGTAGCCGTAGCTCATGCCCATGCAACCAAGGCCCAGCGCCGAAACCTCGAGGCCACTATTTCCCAGCTTGCGTTTCTGCATCGTCGTTCCTTTCATTCTGTAGGCCGAGGCATCACCTCGGCCGTCGAGTCACGGCCGGGTTCTGCCAGGCGCCTTACGGGCGCAGCAGCGCTTTGATGGCCTGGCGCTCGTCCATGGCGCGATAACCCTCGGCCACCCGGTCCAGGGGCAGGGTCAGGTCGAAGACCTTGCCGGGGTGGATCTTCCCGCTCCACACCAGGTCGATCAGCTCGGGCAGGTAGCGCCGCACCGGGGCCGGGCCCCCGTGCAGGTGGACGTGGGAGGCAAAGAGCTCCGCGCCCCCGAGCTTCACCCCGTGAGGGACCCCGACGAAACCGACGAAACCGCCGGGGCGGGCGGAACGGATCGCCTGCAGCATCGACTCCTGGTTGCCGACGCACTCCAGCACCGAGTCCGCACCGATGCCCTTGGTCAGCTCCTTGATGCGCTCCACCCCTGCGTCCCCGCGTTCGACCACGATGTCGGTGCAACCGAACTCACGGGCAAGCCGCTGGCGGGTCTCGTGGCGGCTCATGGCGATGATCCGCTCGGCACCCATCAGCTTGGCCGAAAGCACGCCCAGCAGGCCCACCGCACCGTCGCCGACGACCGCGACCGTGCTGCCGGGCCTCACCCTGGCAGCATCGGCGGCGAACCAGCCGGTGCCCATGACGTCGGAGAGCGTCAGCAGGCTCGGAATCAGCTCGGCTGAAGGCATCTCCGCGCTGGGTACCAGGGTGCCGTCTGCGAGCGGGACACGCAGCAGGGTCGCCTGGGCACCGGTCATGAACTCGCGCTGCACGCACGAGGACTGGTAGCCGTACTCGCAATGGGGACAGGTGTTGTCGGAGGTCGCGAAAGACCCGATGACGAACTGACCGGGCTTGACCGTCTTGACCTCCCTGCCGACCTCCTCGACGATGCCGCAGTATTCGTGGCCCATGGGCCTCGGCTGGTCGATGGCGTCCGCGCCGCGATAGGGCCACAGGTCCGAGCCGCACACGCAGGTCGCCGAAAGTCGGATGATGGCATCGGTCGGCTTGAGGATCCTCGGATCCTCGACCTCTTCGGAACGCACGTCGCGTGGTCCATAGAGGATGGTTGCTCGCAATGGTCTATCTCCTCGATCCAATGACGAGCGGCGCCGGGAAGGGGACGCTCTCGCCGGCCTGGCCGCTCTACCTTTTCAGTTCGACGCCCCGGGTCCGATTCCTTTAAACCGGGAGCATCCTAGTGCCCCTGGTACTCGCCGTCGCTGACCTGGTCCATCCATTCGCTCGCCTGGCCCCCGACCTGCTCCTGGATGGCGATGTGGGACATGGCGGTGTCCGGCGAGGCCCCGTGCCAGTGCTTCTCCCCAGGGGCGATCGATACGACATCGCCGGGCCGGATCTCCTGGATGGGGCCACCCCAGCATCGCACCCGGCCGAAACCGGACGCGACGATGAGGGTCTGCCCTGCGGGGTGCGAGTGCCAGGCCGTGCGAGAGCCGGGCTCGAAGGTGACCCGAGCTCCGGAAGCCCGGGCGGGATCGTTCGCCTGAAACAGGGGGTCGATCCGCACGGTTCCGGTGAAGTTCTCCGGCAATCCCTTACCAGAAGGCCGAGAATCGCTGCGTTTGATATCCACTTGCCAAGGTCTCCTTTTCCGGTGTTGGGCTGTGCGCATCGTACCGGCATGCTCTCCGCGGAGGTTGCTCAATCCTCCGATGTTCTTGCCCGATCGTCCAGGAGTGCGAGAAATCGGTCTCGAGTCTCGGTATACTGGGCCGGTAGGGGAAGGTCGAATGGCGGCGGAAAACGGCATGGTTGAAACGATCCGGCAGCAGCAGCGATCCGACACTGTGGATCTGCGCGCCGAAATGGCTGGCAAGCTGGCACGCTGGACCCGGGGGCAAGGGGCAACAACAACCGCCATCCCTTGGCTCGGTCTTTCCTGCTGGAACAAGCCGACCGCACCGAACATGTGCGTCTACGACCCCTTGGTCGCCATCGTTGTTCAGGGACGCAAGGAAGTGGCCGTCGGTCAAGAATTGCTGACCTACGACGAATCGCACTTCCTGCTCACGTCGGTCGATCTGCCCGTGGCGGCTCGGGTCGTCGAGGCATCCGAGACCAGGCCCTTCCTGGCGATGATCGCCAAGCTCGATCTCACCTTGGTCCGGCAGTGGATCGTGGACTACGACCTCGAGGCCCCCAGAGCCGTGCCAGCGGGCCGCGGGATCGCCACCGGCCCCGCGTCGGTCGAGCTGCTACAAGCCTTCCGGCGCCTTCTCGAGCTCCTCGAGATCCCGCAAGACATCCCGGTCCTGTCGGATCTGATCGCCCGGGAGATCGTCTATCGCGTGCTGAAGAGCGCGTGCGGCGGCCGCTTGTGGCAGCTCGCCATGACAGGCAGCCAGAGCAGTCGTATCCAGAAAGTCATCAACTGGCTCCGGCACAACTATGCCGAGCCTTTGCGCGTCGAGGATCTCGCCGGCATGGCCGCGATGAGCGTCTCGTCGATGCACCACCACTTCCGCGAGATCACCTCGATGAGCCCCCTGCAGTTCCAGAAGCAGGTCCGGCTCCAGGAAGCCCGTCGGCTGATGCTCATCGAAGATCTCGATGCCGGCGTCGCAGCTGTCCGGGTCGGCTACGAGAGCGCCTCGCAGTTCAGCCGGGAGTACCACAGGCTCTTCGGCAAGCCGCCCCTTCGCGACGTCAAGATCATCCGCACGTCTCAACCATCGTCCGACAGCCGCCACGAAGGAGCGCGGTCGGCGTAGGGCGATCGCGCGGGGCCCGGTTGCGCGGCGATCGCAGAAGAGAGCCGGTCAAACGGCCAAAGGCCTACCCCGCTGGCGAGCGCCCGGCTGGTCTTCGACAGCAGTAGTCACGAGAAAGGGGCCCCTCATGCGCATGGGTAGGCGCACGGAGGCCCCTCGCTGCGGAGAGGCGTTAGTTACTACAGATCGCCAGGCGCCGCTCGTGGCGCGGGGATAGCGTAGTTTCTGGGAGGAGGCTGCAGCTTCACGGCCGCGTACGATGCTTGCTGTTCGGTACTGGGCTTCCCCGTCTGCCAGATTTCTCCGTGCTCGCTCTGGTGGATGCCCACCATGAGCCGGCCCAGGTCGGAGCGTAGCCCCCGCCAGGTCTTGCTTGTCTCGTTCTCGGCCACCCGAACCAGGAGCAATGCCAGCCAGCACAGCAGCACGTGCGCCCGGATGCGGTCCGAGAGGCGGTGGTAGACCGGTTCGCTGGCGCCCAGCTCCTCAACAAAGTTTATGATAGAATGTACGTTCGTCTGGCTCGCTGCTTTGTCCGCCCTGGGCAGATGGCGGCATGGCTCCTCATCTCCGGGGGGAAGTACGACCATGGACCGTCTCGTTCCGCTTCTGAGGAAGTACAACGTCGACCATCGCAGGCGAACGCTCGCCCATGCCGTCGTGTTGACCCGGTACTCTGGCCACGTGGTTCTGGAACAAACTCGCCCTTGCCCGCATGGCCATCTGGCCGGCAACCGGCTACTGTCTTTGGGGGCACCTTGAAAACCAGGAGCGGTCGGCCGGAATGGCATGCCCGGCCAGCCTCGCCCCGCTACCCGTCGGGCGATTCGTCCCTGGCGGCTTCCAGCTGCAGCTTGAAGTCCTCGGGC
>JAJXWQ010000099.1 GCA_021781555.1 bacterium | reverse complement strand
CTGGCTCAAGCTCGGCATTCTCGGCAAGGTCACGGCGTAGCGCCCGTTCGACCCGATGCGGCCGGAGACCAGCCCTGGCGCGTGCACCTGGCGGGCTTTGCTGGCTTGACGCTGTCAAAGAGCCCTGCTACGATTCTCGTTCTGCTAACGCCCGGGCACCGGGTTTTCAAATTTTTGGAGTCGCGACCCTTTGAATTCGTTCGCCGATCCGCACCGCATCGCGAGGATCGGCATTTGGCGTCTGGGGGCGGAGCAGATGTCCCGGCAGCGCCTTGCACCCCGACGACTGCTAAAGGTGGTTGAAAAATAATGACGAACCATGCTGGTGAGCGGGTCAATGTTTACCCGAGCGCCCCTTCGCTTTCCGCCAAGCTCCCCGATCTGATCGAGATCCAGAAGCAGTCGTTCAAGTGGTTCCTCGACGAGGGGCTGCGAGAGGAGCTAGTTTCCTTCTCGCCCATCGTCGACTACTCCAATCGCCTGGAACTGCACTTCCTCACCGACTACACCCTCGGCACTCCCAAGTACAGCGTCGAGGAGTGCCGGTCGCGGGACGCGACCTTCTCCCAGCCGCTGCGCATTCCCGTCCGCCTCATCACCAAGGAGACGGGCGAGGTCAAGGAGCAGGAGATCTTCATCGGTGAACTGCCGGTGATGACCCCGCACGGCACGTTCGTGATCAATGGCGCCGAGCGCGTCATCGTCTCGCAGATCGTCCGCAGCCCCGGCGTCTACTTCAAGCGCGAGACGGATCCGTCGGGCAAGAAGACCTACAGCGCCACGGTCATCCCCAACCGGGGCGCCTGGCTCAAGTTTGAGACCGACGTCAACAACCAGATCTTCGTCCGCATCGACAAGACCCGCAAGCTGCATGCCACCGTGCTCCTCCGCGCTCTGGGATACCAGGACCAGGAGATGTCGGACCTCTTCCGTCACCGTGAGTTCCTTCAGGAGACGATGAAGAACGACAAGACCGAGCACTCGGTCGAGGCTGCACTGATCGAGGTCTACAAGAAGCTGCGCCCGGGCGACATGCCGAGCGTCGAAGGCGGACGGTCGGTCCTGCAGAGCCGATTCTTCGATCCCAAGCGCTACGACCTCGGCAAGGTCGGCCGCTACAAGATCAACAAGAAGCTTGGCATCAGCGTGCCGATGACAGACCGGGTCCTGGTCCGGGAGGACATCGTCGGCGTCATCGATTACCTCATCAACCTCAACTTCGATATCGGTATCGTCGACGACATCGACCACCTGGGCAATCGCCGCATCCGCAGCGTCGGTGAGTTGCTGCAGAACCAGTTCCGCGTCGGTCTGACCCGCCTCGAGCGGATCATCCGCGAGCGCATGACGATCCAGGAAGCCGACACCCTCACCCCGCAGAATCTCGTCAATGCCAAGCCCCTGGTGGCGGCGATCAAGGAGTTCTTCGGGTCGAGCCAGCTGTCGCAGTTCATGGACCAGACCAATCCGCTTGCCGAGCTGACCCACAAGCGCCGCCTGTCGGCCTTGGGACCCGGCGGTCTGTCCCGCGAGCGCGCCGGATTCGCCGTGCGTGACATCCACCCGTCCCACTACGGTCGCATCTGCCCCATCGAGACGCCGGAGGGTCCCAACGCGGGCCTGATCGGCTCGCTGTCGACCTACGCCCGCGTCAACGAGTACGGTTTCATCGAGACGCCCTACCGCAAGGTCGTCCACGGCCGCGTCACGGAGGAGAACGTCTATCTGACCGCGGACGAGGAGGACGAGTTCAAGGTCGCCCCTGGCGACACCCCGCTCACCGAGGACGGCACCCATTTCCGGCATCCCAAGGTGCCGGTGCGCTTCAAGAGCGAGTTCAGCTACGCCGATCCCGAGGACGTCAACCTCGTGGGCGTGTCGCCGATTCAGATCATCTCGGTGGCCACGGCCATGATTCCGTTCCTCGAGCACGACGACGCCAACCGCGCCCTGATGGGCTCCAACATGCAGCGCCAGTCGGTCCCGTTGCTCCGCGCCGAGCGCCCGTACGTGGGTACCGGCATCGAGAACCGCGTGGCGCGCGACTCGGGCATGGTGCTCCTGGCGCAGGATGACGGCGTGGTGACCCGGGTCACGGCTACCGATATCGTCGTCAAGGAGAACTCCGGCCGCGTCCGCACCTACCATCTGATCAAGTTCCTGCGTTCCAACCAGGACACCTGCATCAACCAGCACCCCACGGTCCACAAGGGCGATGAGGTGACCAAGGGGCAGGTCATCGCGGACGGTGCGTCCACGCAGCGTGGAGAGATGGCCCTGGGCAAGAACATCCTGGTCGCCTTCGTTCCCTGGGAAGGCTACAACTACGAAGACGCCATCCTGCTCTCCCGGCGCCTGGTTCGCGACGACATCTTCACCTCGATCCACATCGAGAAGTACGAGATCGAGGCCCGTGCGACCAAGCTCGGCAACGAGGAGATCACCCGCGAGGTTCCCAACGTCGGCGACGACGCGCTCAAGGATCTCGACGAGCGGGGCATCATCCGCATCGGTGCCGAGGTCGAGCCGGACGATATCCTCGTCGGCAAGGTCACGCCCAAGGGCGAGTCCGAGCATCCTCCCGAGGAGAAGCTGCTGCGCGCGATCTTCGGTGAGAAGGCCCGCGATGTCCGCGACACCTCGCTTCGCGTCCCCCATGGCGAGAAGGGCTGGGTCGTCGACGTCAAGGTCTTCAGCCGCGACAAGAACGACGAGTTGCCGCCCGGCGTCAACATGATCGTGCGGGTGTACATCGCCCAGAAGCGCAAGATCAGCGTCGGAGACAAGATCGCCGGACGCCACGGCAACAAGGGCATCGTCGCCAAGATCCTTCCCGAGGAGGACATGCCGTTCCTGCCGGATGGCACGCCGGTCGACATCGTGCTCAACCCGCTCGGCGTGCCGAGCCGGATGAACGTCGGCCAGACCTACGAAACCACCCTCGGCTGGGCCGGCCACCTGCTTGGATTGCCCTTCGCGGTCCAGCCCTTCGACGAGATGTTCGACTCCGAGGCCTCGGAGAAGCTCCTCCGGACCCGGATGCAGGAGGCCCGCGAGAAGAGCGGGTTCGAGTGGCTGACGGACGATGGCAAGAGCGTCCTCTACGACGGCCGCACGGGCGAGCCCTTCGATCGTCCGGTTTCGGTCGGCAGCATCTACATGATGAAGCTCGTGCACCTGGTCGACGACAAGATCCACGCCCGCTCCACCGGTCCTTACTCCCTGGTCACCCAGCAGCCGCTGGGCGGCAAGGCCCAGTTCGGCGGACAGCGGTTCGGCGAGATGGAGGTCTGGGCCCTCGAGGCTTATGGCGCGGCTTACACGCTGCAGGAGATGCTCACCATCAAGTCCGACGACGTTCCCGGCCGTGCCAAGGCCTACGAAGCGATCGTCAAGGGCAAGAACCTCTCCAAGCCGGGCATTCCCGAGAGCTTCAAGGTGCTCATCCGGGAGCTCCAGAGCCTCTGCCTCGACATGCACGTGGCTCGCGAGGACGGCCAGGAGATCGAGCTGTTCGAGGAGGAGGAGGAGCGCCCGCAGCGCTTCCGCACCCAGCTCCTCAAGCCGCCCGGGATGGCCGAGTTCGAATCCCTGCGCTAGAGCGCCTATCGGATGGGTGGCCGGATCCATGAGATCCGGCCACTCTCTGTTTGCGGCAGCTCCAGGGCACGGCCTCGCGCCGGTGAGCTGCAGCTTTTGCAGTGTGAACGGGTCCCGTTCGACTCCTTGGGCCCGATCCTTGTGAGCGGGAGTACCCTGAATCGGGCGCTCGCCGCGCTGGTTCAAAGATGCTCGGTGCGCTGCCTCAAGGCCCTGGCCTCGTCGGCATCCAGGCTCCACGAGCGCGACGCGGCAACGCGGCTGAGGTTGTTCTTGAGCTTGCGGCCGATCTCGGGCGAGCCGAGGATCAGGCGGTTGTAGTCGTCGAACCCGACCCGCAGCAGCCGGCTCGCCTCGACTGCGATGACGGTCGCCGAGCGCGTGGGCTGCTTGTAGACCAGCGCCATCTCGCCGATGACCTGGCCCGGGCCCAGCCTGGCCAGGGGGAAATCCTTGTCCGCCTTCAGGATGCGCACCTCGACCTGCCCCCGGGAGATGACGAAGAAACTATCCGCAGGGTCCCCGATCAGGCACACCGGCTGGTCCGGCTCGACGTCGAGGGGAAGGGCGATGGTCTCGATCTCGCGCAGCTCGTCGTCGGTAAAGCCCATGAAGATGGAGGCTCGCTTGAGGGTAGAGTGCGCAGATTCCTCGAGAGCCTTGGTGGCCGCTTGCCCGGTGGCACGCAGCGGGAGTGCTCCCGCGGGCGCAGCAGGGGGCATGCTGGCAGGGGTGGCGCGTACCGGACTGGCGGGCGGGACCTGCGCAGCCAGGGGTGCCTCGGGCGCTGGCCGCGGCGCCGGCAGGGTCGGCTGCTGGGGGGCTGCCGGCGGGGCCGGCTGAGCGGGTGCGACGACCGCGGGACCGGACGTCCACGAACGCGCTGCGGCGATCTTGCCCAGGTTGGCGCGGAACTTCTTGACCAGGCCAGGGTGGTGCTCGGCCAGGGCCTCGTAATCCGCATACATCCACCGGAAGAGGTGGCACTCCTCGGTCGCGAAGACGTCCGCCTGACGGACCGGTTGGTGATAGATGAGGGGCATCTCTCCTACCAGGTGGCCCCGGCCCAGCCGCGCGACGGGGAGCGGGTGCCCGCTCGCGTCGACGACGACCTCGAGGCCTCCCCTGGCCAGGATGTAGAAGCAATCCGCAGCATCGCCCGCGCGGAGGATCCGGTCGCCGGCCTTGGCCGTCAGCCGCTGGCTGATGGCGAAGAAGGCTTCGATCTCCTCGGGCGTGAATCCGGCCAGGGCCGGCAGGTGGGCCAGGCGCTCGTAGTCGAGGGGCATGGATTCATGCTACCACCGCTCGCTGCTCGCCAGGTCCCCCCGGGACCTGGCAGCCCCGACTGTGAGGCCGGCCACCGCCTTGAGAAAGGCCGGGCAGCTAGCATGGGCGCCAGACCCTCTGCAAAGATGGTTTGCGTGCCCTGTCAGGATGGCCATACCCTGCGGATTTTGACGACTCTTGCCCGGATCGCGGCGCTGGCCTCGATCCTCGTGGCGCTGCCCGGACTCGAGGCCGGAGCCCAGGCGCGCACCCTCCGCCCCGCCGTACGCCGGGCGCGGCGGCACGAAGGAACGGCGCAGGCCCGCTCAGCAACCCGCCGCGCGCCGACGCTACGGCGGGTGTCCTGGTCCAAGGGGCACCTGGTCCTCTCGGTCAGCCGCCCGGTGGCCTTCCGCACCTACCTGCTGCACGATCCCGACCGACTCCTGGTCGACGTGCTGGGGGCCAGAGAGCCGCAAGACGGCCTGGCCTCCAGCCTCCCCATCCACGCCGGGGACGTTCGCGATGCCCGCATCGCGCGCCACCCCAAACAGGGATTCATACGCGTGGTTCTGGATCTCGCCGGCTCCGATCACACGGTGGTGTGGCGGCGGACCGGGCCACACGATCCGAACTCGCCCGCTGCGCATCTCGAGCGGGCGAAACTCGCGCTGAAATCGACGGCGACGCCGCCGTCCCGAAAAGCCAGGCCGACGACCGTGCATCCCGGCGTCGCGGTGGCTTCTTCGCGCCGGGGCGCGTCGCACGAGATCCGTCTTGAACCACCGCAAACGCTCTTGACCCGGCGCGCTGCTTACGCAGACCTCGGGGAACCGACCGGTCCCGTTGCGCAACCTGCCTTCCCCTGGCCCGCCGAGGATCAGCTGGTGAACCATATCCGGATCCGCCAGACGGGCGACCACACGGTCCTCGCCTTGCGCTCCACGCGGCCGCTGATGGCCTGGATCGATCAGGACCTTTCGCCACCTCGGTTGACCGTACGTATCCCCCGTTCGACCGTCACATGCGCAGCCCCGCTGCCGAAGGGCCTGATCCGCCGGGTGGCCCTGACGCGCAAGACGAAGGAATGGGATCTGACGGTCTCCCTGCCCGCTGGCCTCTATGTGTGCCGGAAGAATTCCTTCGCTCATGGCGATGGCCTGGCCATCAGCATCCGCAGACGGCCGCTCGAACCCGGCCGGCCCGTGATCGTGATCGACCCGGGCCACGGTGGCGTCGATCCCGGGACGATAGGCCCTGGTGGGGACTTCGAAAAGACGATCGCCCTGGACGTGGCCCTCAAGGTGGCTGCTGACCTCTCCGCGGATGGCTTCGACCCGGTCCTCACGCGGACCATGGATGCTTTTGTAACGCTTTCGGATCGCAACGCCTTCACGGAGTCGATCGGAGCGATCGCCTTCGTCAGCCTGCACTGCAACTCCAGCCCGGAGGCGGGGATCGACGGGATCGAGACCTACTTCCGCGAAAAGACCGGCAAGAAACTGGCCGAGGCGATCGAAAACAGCCTCGTCGCCTCTACCGGCAGCCTGGACCGGGGAACGAGTGAGGATCGCCTGTTCGTACTCAAGGGCGGCCAGGTGCCCGCGACGCTGGTCGAGATGGGCTTTCTCACGGACCCGCAGGAGGAAAAACGCCTCTGCGACCCGTCGTATCAGTACACGCTCGCACGGGCCGTGACCCGCGGCATCCGGCACTATCTCGCTGCGCGAGCGCTGGCCACGAGGCCACTCGCGGCCAGCCCGGCTCTGCACACGACCGAATGATCGGTCTTACCGAGCGTTCGCAAAATGCGCTGCAGATGATAGCCTTTTGCTTGCAAGCCCCGAAACGGGGCTGTCCAGAAACCCCGCGGGAGCGGGTTCGCCCCGCCCAGAGGTAACGACTTGCGCCGAACGTCCTCCGTTTTCAACTACCTGACCTATGCGGTCTTCATCGCCTGGCTCGCGCTCGACATGTGGGTCAAATCGTGGGTGGAGGCTCACCTCAACGCGCCGGGCGGGCCTCATTACGAGCTGCCTAACTCGATCCCCTTCCTGGTGCCCGGTTACTTCGCCTTGACCCACGTGGACAACAACGGCGGGGCCTGGAGCGTGCTGGCGGGCCACGTGCCGATCCTGGCCGTGGTCGCTGGAGTCGTGGCGATCGTCATCCTGGTGTACGAGCGCAACCTCAAGGAACCGACCTGGTGGCAATCCATCGGCCTCGGCCTGCTGCTCGCCGGCACGCTCGGCAACTTCATCGATCGCGTGCGCTTCGGCATGGTCACCGATATGTTCGACCTTGAATGGCATGGCCGGAACATCTTCCCCGTCTTCAACATCGCGGACATGGGGATCGACATCGGCATCGGCTTGCTCCTCGTCTTCTCGGCGCTGGCGAGCAAGAACGAAGCTCGGTAGCCGCGAGACGACCGTGTTTATAGACAGAGCACTGATACAGATCCGGAGCGGCAAGGGCGGCGACGGCGCCGTGGCCTTTCGCCGGGAAAAATACGTCAGCCACGGGGGTCCCTGGGGCGGCGATGGCGGCAAGGGGGGAGACCTGATCCTCGAGGCCAGCGCCGACATGCAGACCCTGCTCGACTTCCAGTTCCGGCGCGAGTTCGTGGCGGAGCCCGGCGCCAACGGCGCGGGCAAGAACCAGACGGGCAAGAGCGGAGCCGATCGCGTCGTCTACGTACCGTGCGGGACCCTGGTCCTCGATGCCGAGACGGGCGAACTCCTGGGCGATCTGCTCGAATCCGCCCAGCGCGTGGTGGTCGCGCCTGGCGGCCGGGGCGGGCGTGGCAACGCCAGTTTCGCGAGCCCCACCAACCGTGCCCCCACCAATTACGAGCCCGGAGAGCTGGGGGTCGAGCGCAAGCTCAGGCTGGAGCTCAAGCTGCTTGCCGATGTCGGGCTGGTTGGCTTGCCCAACGCCGGCAAGAGCACGCTCATCTCGGCGGTGTCGGCCGCCCGGCCCAAGATCGCCGACTACCCCTTCACCACCCTCGAGCCGCACCTCGGCGTGGTCCGCTTCGGGCCCGGAGAGCACCTGGTGCTGGCGGATATCCCGGGCCTCATCGAGGGTGCGCACGCGGGCGCTGGCCTGGGCCACGAGTTCCTGCGGCATGTCGAGCGGACCCGGCTCTTGCTCCACGTGCTGGATCTCTCCGGCGGATTCGAGGGGCGCGATCCGCTCGAAGACTGGAAACTCATCGAGACCGAGCTGTCGCGTTATTCAGAGGATCTCGCCCACAGATCCCGCGTGGCCGTCCTCAACAAGATCGATCTCCCCGAGGCCAGGGCGCACCTGGACGAGGTCTCCCAGGCCTTGAAGGCGGCGGGACTCGAGGTGTTTGCCGTCTCCGCGGCGACGCGTGAGGGCCTCGAGCCGCTGCTCGACTACCTCAGGCGGACGGTTCCCGATCTTCTGGTGCCAGAGCCCGCCAGGCCCACCTTCATGCCGAAGCCGCCGAGCGAGCCAGGTCCAGGGTTCACCATCCGGCGCGAGAATGCCGTCTTCGTCGTCACCGGGCCAGGCCTCGAGCGCATCCTGACGGGCGTGGAACTCGGTAACGCGCAGGCTCTCTCGCGCCTGGATCGCCAGCTGACGAGGCTCGGGGTCTACCAGCAACTCCGCGAGCGCGGCGTCAAGGACGGTGACGTGGTGCGCGTCGGGCCGATGGAGTTCACCTTTGTCGAGTAGCAGCCGGGCCTGGCGGCGGGAGCGACGCTTGTCGACCGGCCTCCGGGGTCGCTTGCCGGAGTCGTGACTTGTCCACCGAGGTCCGGCCGGTCGTGGTGGTCAAGGTCGGCACCAGCACGATCGCGTCGGACAGCGGCCTGAACGGGCGGTTTCTGCTGAACCTGGCCGCCACGGCCGCGGACCTCTTCGAGCGCAACTGGCGCCTGGTGGTGGTGACGAGCGGCGCGGTCGGCGCGGGCCGGTGGCGCCTGCAGGTCCCGAAGCCGCGCACGATCGCCGAAAAGCAGGCGGCTGCCTCGGTCGGGCAGGGCCTGCTGATGCACGCCTACGAGGCCATGCTGTCTCCGCTGGGCATCGCCTCCGCCCAGCTCCTGCTGACCCGCGCGGACCTTGGCGATCGCCAGCGCTACCTCAATGCCCGCACCACGCTGCACGCCTTGCTCGAAGGACCGTCCTTCGTCGTCCCCATCATCAACGAGAACGACTCGATCGCGACGGATGAGCTCAAGTTCGGCGACAACGACACCCTCTCCGCCCTGGTGGCCCAGCTGGTGGACGCCCGCTGGCTCGTCATCCTCACCGACGTGGCGGGACTGTACGACCGCCATCCGGACGAGGCCGGCGCGGCGATCCTCGCGGAGGTCCCGGAGATCACCCCCGAGATCGAGCGCCTGGCGGGCGGCACCGGGTCCGACCTCGGCACCGGAGGCATGGCCACCAAGCTCGCAGCCGCCAAGATCGCCACGGCCAGCGGGGTCCACGTGGCCCTGATGTCAGGACGCCGACCGCAGACGATCCTCGACGTGATCGGCGGAGGACGGGTCGAGGGCACGATCTTTCCCAGCCGCGTCGACCACCTCGAGGCCAGACGCAAGTGGCTGGCTTTCGGGCTGCCGGTGCGCGGGACCGTCGTGCTGGACGCCGGCGCCGCGCAGGCCATCGCCGACCACGGCAAGTCGCTGCTCCCCGCCGGGATCGCAGCGCTGGAAGGGGAGTTCGAGGCCGGTGACGCGGTCGCCTTGCGGGATGGCGGTGGCCGGGAGCTGGCCCGCGGGATCGTCAACTACGGAGCCGCGGATCTCGGGCGCATCCGCGGTCGCAAGACGACCGAGATCGAAGAGGTGCTCGGGTTCAAGGTCTCGGACGAGGTCGTCCATCGCAACAACATGGTCGTACTGCAAGCCCATCCGAATCCGTCGGGTTGATCCCGCCGAACTCCGCAGCCAGGTAGAATAGTGCAGGACCCTCGCGCGACAGGAAGGACGCCCCCTTGCAAGATCAGCGGCTGATGATCCCCGGGCCCACGCCGGTGCCCCAATCCGTCCTGCAGGCCATGGCCCGGCCGATGATGAACCACCGGTCCAAGGCCTTCGCCGAGATCCTCGAGGACTGCACGGCCGGGGCCGGGTGGATGTTCCAGACCCGGAACGACGTGTACATCCTCACCACGTCGGGGACGGGCGGTCTCGAGGCCGCAGCCGTCAACGTGCTGTCGCCTGGCGATCGCGTCCTGGCACTCGTCGCGGGGGTCTTCGGCAAGCGCTGGGCCGACATCTGCCAGGCCTACGGGGCCGACGTCGAGCGCGTCGAGTGGCCACTTGGCGAGGCCTATGACGTCGAACGGGTCACGGAGGCGCTGGCCAAGGGGCCCTACCGCGTCGTGCTGATGACGCACAACGAGACGTCGACGACCGTGCTCAACCCCATCGCCCGGATCGCGGCCCTCGTCCGGCGCGAGCTCCCCGACGCCCTGATCCTGGTCGACTCCGTTTCCGGGCTCGGCACGGCGGATCTGCCCGTCGATGCGCTGGACCTCGACATCGTCGTGGCCGGTTCGCAAAAGGCTTTCATGCTGCCCCCCGGCCTGGCCTACCTGGCGGTCTCGCCCCGTGCGTGGGAGGCCATCGGCAAGGCCAAGGCGCCGCGGTTCTACTTCGACCTCGTGCGGGCGCGGGACTTCAAGGCCAAGGGCCAGACTCCCTGGACGCCCTCGATCTCGGTCTTCTATGCGATGCAGGAGGCGCTCCGCCACCTGCGCGCCGAAGGCCTCGCCGCCATCTTCGCTCGCCACGAGCGCCTGGCGATGGGACTCCGCGCCGGCGTGCGGGCCCTGGGCCTCGAGCTCCTGGTCAAGGATGACGCGATCGCCTCGCGGGCAGTCACGGGGGTCTGGCCACCCGGCGGCGTCGCTGCCAACGATTTTCGCAAGGTGATGCAGGATCGTTTCGGCATCGTCCTGGCCAACGGCCAGGGCCCCGTGCAGGACAAGATCTTCCGCATCGGGCACCTGGGCCACGTCGGCGAGCTGGACATCACGGGTTGTCTGTCGGCGCTCGAGATCGCGCTGGTCGGGCTCGGTGCCAAGATCGAGCTCGGGACCAGCGTGGCCGCGGCCCAGGCCGAGTTCATCCGAGCCGCCGCGCCGGCTCCGGTCGCAGCCCGCTAGGAGCGCTGTCCCCACGCGGGTTCGTCGGGCCTGACGTCGATCCTGGCGACGCCCAGGCCCCTGTTGAGGAGACCTCCCCTTGTCCGACCCGACGGTTGCCTCGCCCCGGCTGGCCGCCAGCCCGCAGACCGGCGGCTGGCGGGTGCTGGTCTGCGACCACATCGAGCCCGCGGGGCTGGCGGCTCTCGGGGACGTCGCCGCGGTGGAGACGCGGCCGCCGCTGGCGCCCGCCGAGCTTGCGGCCTGCATCGGCCCCTACGATGCGCTCATGGTTCGCTCGGCCACCAAGGTGACGGCCGAGGTCTTCGCGGCGGCGCACAACCTCAAGATCGTCGGCCGGGCCGGCGTCGGCGTGGACAACATCGACGTCGGCGCAGCCACTCGCCATGGCGTCATCGTCGTCAACTCGCCCGAGGGCAACACCGTGGCCGCGGCCGAACACGCCATCGGCCTGATGCTGGCCCTGGCCCGGAGGATCCCGGCGGCCGACGCCGCGATGAAGGGCGGGGACTGGGGCCGCGAGCGCTTCGTCGGCACCGAGCTGTACCACAAGACCCTCGGCGTGCTCGGCCTGGGCAAGATCGGCCAGCGCGTCGCCGCCGTGGGGCGGGCGCTGGGCATGCGGATCGTAGGTTCGGATCCCTTCCTGTCGCCCGAACGTGCCCACGATCTCGGCGTCGAACTCGTCGACTTCGACGGCTTGCTCGCGCGCAGTGATTTCCTCACCATCCACGTCCCCAAGACGGCCGACACGGCGCACCTCTTCGACGCGGCGGCACTGGCCAGGATGAAGCCCGGCGCCCGGCTGATCAACGCGGCGCGGGGTGGGATCGTGGACGAGGCAGCGGTCATGGCTGCCATCGAGAGCGGCCGGCTTGCCGGAGCGGCCCTCGACGTCTTCGAGGCCGAGCCCTTGCCGCAGGAGAACGCCCTGCGAAGCCTGGGGAGCCGCGTGGTCCTCACCCCGCATCTCGGCGCCAGCACCGAGGAGGCCCAGCTCAAGGTCGCCGTCGACGTGGCCGAGCAGATCGCCGCGCTGCTCGACGGCCAGCCGGCGCGCAGCGCGGTCAACATCCCCACGATGCGGCCCGAAGTGGTCGAGCCGGTGCGGCCCTTTTTGGCGATCGCCGAGACCCTCGGGGCGTTCCTGGGCCAGCTGGTCG
>JAJXWQ010000098.1 GCA_021781555.1 bacterium | reverse complement strand
GAGCCCTCTAGGCCTTTTGCAGTTTGAACGGGTCCCTCTGCGCGGTCGCTTCGCTGCGCAACCGGGCCCCGTTTGACTCATCGGGCTCGATCCATTCAAACCGGGAGCACTCTAGTACCTCTGCACAGCGGTTTTGATCGGTTGAGCGAGGCGGCTTCAAAGCAAAACGGGTAGTCGTTCGGGTGGCACAAGCATCTCGATGCTCCGCGCTACGCCCGGTGGGCGCTTGGCGCGGAGGTGAGAAGCGGGTGACGCCCTGGCCAGATGGGAGGATTCACAGTGTTGAGCAGACGAGCCATCATCCTGGCGCTGTCCATGGCCGCACTCGGCCTCACGCCCGGGCCGGTGCTGGCGCACTGCGGGCCCCACGTGAAGCTGGCGGGCGAGACGACCTACGCGATGGAAATGGACGCCATCCGCCAGTTGAAGGTGGCCAACGTCCAGCTCGACGCGACGTACAGGACGCTGCTCGCCCTGCTCGATCCCGCCGGCAAGAAGCTGCTGATCAAGGCCGAGCGCACCTGGATCCAGTACCGCGACGAAGAGTGCAACTTCAACGCCGACCAGTACCGGGGCGGCTCCCTCTCACCCGTGTCGTACGGCACCTGCCAGATCCGGCTCACGCGCCAGCACGAGTGCGAGCTGCAGCTGATGGTCCGCGACTACTCCCCCCACTAGGCCTTTTGCAGTTTGAACGGGGCCCTCTGCGCGGTCGCTTCGCTGCGCAACCGGGCCCCGTTTGACTCATCGGGCTCGATCCATTCAAACCGGGAGCACTCTAGACGGCGCAACCGGGCCCGGCCGCCTGACGCAGCGGCGCCTCGCGCAATGCCACGTGGCGCGCCCCGGACGGGTCCGTGAAGCTCCGGAACAGCACGACGCGATCCGCAACCCAGCTCACGGTCTCGGGCTCGGAAAAGACCCGGGTCGGCTGTGACCCGACCTGCCCCCGCGTCCTGACGCGGCCCAGGGTCAGGTGGGCCCGGAACGGCTTGTCACGCGGCCCCAGGCCCAAGGATCGCAGGCTCGCGTCGAGGCGTTCGACGATCTCCGCCAGGGCAGCGGGGACCGCCGCCGTGAGGACCAGGACCGCGGGCCGGTCCTCGCGAGGAAAGGCCGTGGCCCGATCGAGGGCCAGAGCGATCGGTTCGAAGTCCGTCACCACGTCCTCGAGCCCGAGTGCGATGGGATCGACCATCGTCTCCGGGATGTCTCCCAGAAACCTCAGCGTCAGATGGAAATTTTCGGGCACCACCCACCCGACGGCGTCGCCGGGCCAGTCGCACCGCCAGCTGGCCTGAACCCGGGCCGCGGCCAGACGAGCCGAGCCATCGAGCGGAAGGGCGAGAAATGCGCGCATGGCGTAGTTCTATCACGCGGGCGGTAGGCTCGCCGCTCGCGACGGTATCATGCGCTCATGGGGCTCAAAAGCGCAGCCAAGGGGCAAGGTGACGATCCCCGGCGCCGGGAAGGCCTGGCGTCAGCCTTGGTGCTGTCCAGCATCGTCGGGGCCTTGGCCCTGGCGGGAGTTTTCGCCGGACCGGAACGCGCCAGCCTCTCGGTCCGCTTTGCTTTGCGTGGGGCCAGGCCGCTCCGGGCTCCGGTGGCGATCGTGGCGATCGACGAGGCGGCACTGGCTCGCTACGGGCAGATGCCGTGGAGTCGCGTGGTCTTCGCGAAGCTCCTCGATCGCCTGACCACCCTTGGAGCCAGCGCCGTCGGATTCGACATCGCCTTCGTGGAACCCGGGCGCCGCCAGCCGGGCGAGGACCAAGCCCTGGCCGATGCGCTCCGCCGCAGCGGCCGCACGATCTTGACCGTCTACCGCCCCCTCGAATCGGAGGGCCTGGCCGGGACGACACTGGTCGATCCGCTCCGGCTCCTCGCATCCGCCAGCGCAGGGTTCGGCCTGGCCCACTTCAGCACCGTGCCGTCGTTCGACGTCTGGCAAGTCCAGCCCGAGCAGCTTGCCGGGCGGGCCCTCGTGCCGACGCTGGGGCTCGCGGTGGCCCGCGAAGCCAGGTCCACCTGGTTGGCGGGACGCTCCGCCCCGCGGACGGCAGCTCCGGGTGCAGGCTCTTTGCCGCCTCGGCGGTCGAGCGGCGGGGCAGCTTTCCCCCGGCAGGGAAGCTTACCCGGGGGGCCAGCGCCCACGTTCGGAACCGCGCCGGTCGCGCTGGACTTCGTCGGTCCCCCGGGCAGCATCCCCACGTACAGCGTCCGGGACGTGATGGCCGGGCACGTGGCCCGAGCAGCCATCTCCGGACATGCCGTATTCATCGGGGCGACCGCCGCGGGAATGCCAGATACTGCGTATTCGACCCCATTTCCGGGCCCCATGGCCGGAGTGGAGATCCACGCGACCGCGTGCGAGAACTTCCTTTCCGGACGCGACTACCGACAGCTCCCGCTGCCCGCAGCTGCGGGACTGTGGCTGCTGCTGGCGATCGGACCGGGGCCGTGGCTCACGCGCTCCAGCGGGACCCCGCGGCGGCGGTTGCTCTGGCTGACCGGCTCCCTCGCTCTGGTGCTGGGTGGCGCGTGGGCCGGGTTCCTCTCGGACTGGCTGCTGCCGATCGCGGCTCCGGCCACCTTGATCCTGGTCCTGGCGATCGCTGGCATCCTCGGCCACGAAGGCGAGCTGCTGCGAGAGCGTGCCCGCCTCCTGGGCTGGTACGCCGTCGAGCTGAAGCGCGAGGCCAAGCGCCAGCGCGAGCAGATCGACGGGGAGCTGCACGACGAGGCCCAGCAGCTGGTGATCGCCATGAACCGCCAGGTCCGCCGCCTCCGCAGGAAGAACGAAGAACCAGGCCTGGCCTCGCTCGAGGAGCTCACACAGCGGGTTCTCGACGAGATCCTCCGGGTCCGCAAGGCCCTCGTCCCCCGCACCTTGAGCCGCGAGGGCCTGGTTCCGGCAATCGGCGAGATGGCCCGCGATCTCTGTGACCGCGGCGGTCCCCTCGTGGACGTCAGGGTCGATGCGTGGCCCGCCCGGCTCGATCCGCTGCTAGAGTCCGAGCTCTTCTGGCTCGTCAAGGAAGCCCTGAACAACGTCAACAAGCATGCCCACGCCAGGAACGTCCAGATCGTCCTTTCCTGTACCGCGAGTTCGCTGGGCGTGAGCCTCGAGGACGACGGCGTGGGCTTTGCCGTCGAGCCCCTGGATCGCCCGCCCCAGACCCACGAGCATACGGGCCTTCACCGGATGTGGGTGCGCGCTCGCGGCCTCGGCGGGAACCTGGTCGTGGAGTCGAATCCGGGACAGGGGACCCGCCTCGTGCTCGAGGCGCCGATCAGGCCTTCAGCTGCGGCGGCGGCGCCCGATCCGCTGGGAACCGTCTAGCCGGAAACGATACGGGGCCATCTCCACCACGACGTCCGAACGCGCGATCCTCGGGGCATAGAGCCCGATCCACGCATGTACCAGGTTCCTCAAGGCCTCGATCTGCGTCTGAAAGGCGCGCAACGGGAGGTCGGTGAATCCGGCAGCAAAGGCGTGGGCACGGGGATCTGCGGTGAAGTCGGTCAGCATGCAGGCCAGGATACCGGCCCGGCAATTGTTTGTAAAGTGATTACTTTCACAAATCAACAAATTGCCTTGGAGAAGAGGCGGCTCCTCGCTTCCGCCCGGAAGTCGACTTCCCCGAGCCGCGGCCTACGTACCAGCCGGACCGGCAGAGAGGATGACCCCGCCGTGATCGACGCCGGGAAGCACGACCTGGCCGTTCTGGACGGTGTACTTCGTCCCCGACAGCAGGTCGGTCAGCACCGTACCGTTGGCCAGATCCGTGTTGGCCGTCGGTACCGTGATCGGCTGGGCCGAGTACTGGTTGTTGACCACCACCAGGATCCGGTCGTAGTTGCCCTGCTTCTCCCGAAGGTAGGCGTAGACGTTGTTCTGGTTGTCGACGTCGACCGTCTGGAACCAGCCGTCCCGGAGCGCCGGCTCGGACTTGCGGATGGCGATGAGCTTCTGGTACCAGTTCCAGGTCGTCATGTTCCAGTCGGCCTGATTCCAGTCGAAGCAGCGGCGATCGTCGGGATCCTTCTGACCCTGCATGCCGTACTCGTCGCCATAGTAGATGACGGGAGCTCCGGGATAGGTCATCTGGATGAGCGCGGCCTCGCGCTGGCGATACGGATCGGTGCCAGCCTCGGTCAGGAAACGCGCCGTGTCGTGGCTATCGATGATGTTGAACTCGTTGTTGGTGGCCGGCCCCATGCCGGAGCGCTCGCTGGCCAGCTGGGAGTCGAATGCGCTGGCGGATTCCTGGTGGTTGACGAAGGCGAGCACGTCGCTGGCGAAGGGATAGTTCATCGTGGCGTCGAACATGTCGCCCTTGACCCAGGGCGAGGGATCCGTCCAGATCTCGCCGACGATGTAGGCGTTGGGGTTGATGGACAGGACCTTCTGCCGGAAGGACTGCCAGAAGCCCTGCAGCGTGACCTCGTTGGGCACGTCGAGGCGCCAGCCGTCGATGCCCTGACGGGTCCAGTAATCGACCACGGTGTTGAGGATGTAGTTGGGGACAGCCGGATTGCTGTAGTTGAGCTTGGGGAGCATCCCGAAGCCCCACCAGCACAGGTAGTTGGGCTGGGGCGAGGTGACGACCGGGTAGCCGTAGATCGTGTACCAGTTCCAGTAGGGCGAGGTGGGTCCCTGGGCCTTGTCCTGCTGGAAGGCCCAGAAGGTGTCGCCGGTATGGTTGAAGACGCCGTCGAGGATCAGCTTCATTCCCCGGGCATGCACGTCGGCCACGAGGGTCTGGAAGGTTTGGAGGTTCCCGAACTCGGGGTCGATCTTGAGGTAGTCCGTGGTGTTGTACTTGTTGTTGGAAGGGGACTCGAAGATCGGATTGAGGTAGATCGCGGTGACGCCGAGCTTCTGCAGGTAATCCAGGTGATCGATGACGCCCTGGAGGTCGCCCCCCATGAAGTTGGTGTTGGTCGGGGCCGATCCCCACGGCATGGTCCCCTGGGGATCGTTGCTCTTGTCGCCGTTGGCAAAGCGCTCCGGGAAGATCTGGTAGAAGACGGCGTTCTTGGCCCAGCTCGGCGCGCTGTAGTCCTTGGCCGACAGCGACGAATCGCCCGAGGCCGTCAGGCCAGGGCCGATGATTCCGCCGCAGCCTGCGGACGTGGCGAGGATCGCCAGGAAGGCTGCGGTTCGCATTGGCTTAAGGGGCTTCATCGCTCCTCCAGAGCATTTGCGTCGTCACGGGCACCGTCTGCATACTCGAAGAAGCTGGCTCGACGGACTCATCGTAGAAAGCAAGGGTGAGCTTCCGGCCGCGACATCTGGTTCCGACGAACCCGCGATGGGCGGAGGGAGTAAACGCAGGTTTAAATCACCATGAAGGTATTATTGGGACGAGCCCCCCCAAACTTGCGCGCAGGAGAAGGATTCTTGGCGGCCTCCTATGATGAAGTCTACGAGGGCCTCAAGCAGGCGCTCGCTGCTGGCTACAAGCGCCAGATCGCCCTTGTCGCCGCAACCGAGGCCGCTTACGAGCTCCTCGAGATCGCGGCAGATCTCACCGACGCGCAGGCCCTGAGCCTGCGCGTCCTGCTCTCCCAGGCGGAGACCCAGCTCGGCCGCTACTTCGGGATGTGAACCGTCCGTAGCACCCCGGGGGGCCCGGCAAGCTCAGGTTCGCGGCTCGCGCGTCCAGCCCAGGATCCTGGTCAGTCCGCGGGCGAGCGGATCGAAGTACTCGCCGACCACCCGCTCCTTGAGCGGGATGATGGCATTGTCCGTGATGTGGATTCCCTCCGGGCAGACCTCGGTGCAGCACTTGGTGATGTTGCAGTAGCCGAGCCCCAGACCGTCCCGGGCATCCCGCAGCAGTGCCAGGCGGCTCCCGGTATCGAGCGGATGCATCTCGAGGGAAGCGGTCCGGACCATGAACCGTGGCCCACCGAAGGCCCACGTCTGGTGGTCGCGCAACACGTGGCACACGTCCTGACACAGGAAGCATTCGATGCATTTGCGGAACTCCTGCACCCGGTCGACATCGTACGGCTGCATCCGCCACGTGCCATCAGCTTCGGGCGGCTTGGGAGCCAGCGGTGGGATGCGCTGGTTTACGGTGTAGTTCCACGCGACATCCGTAACCAGATCCTTGACCGGGGGGAACGTGGCCATGGGCTGGACCGTGATCGTTCCATCGATCACGCAGTCCTCGATCCGGCTCATGCACATCAGCCGCGGCTTGCCGTTGATCTCGGCGCTGCACGATCCGCACTTGCCGGCCTTGCAGTTCCAGCGGACCGCCAGATCGTTCTGGAGCTGGGCCTGGATCCAGTGGATCGCGTCGAGGACGACCCAGCCTTCCGTCACCGGGACGTCGTAATCCACGAACGCTCCCGAGCTGGCGTTGCCGCGCCAGACCCTGAACCTGACATCTGCCATGAGAGTCAACCCTCCAAGAGCTTCGCGAGTTCGGGCGTCATCTGCAAGAGTGGCGTGGGGGTGGCCGTCATGAGGCCATCTGCGTCCGCCCGGATCGTGACGTTGACCTGTGCCCACTGCTGCTTGTCGGTCCGGGGGAAATCACGTCGCGTGTGCGCGCCGCGACTTTCTTGGCGCGTGATCGCTGCGCGGGCGATCGCCTCGGATACCGTGAGCATGTTGTGCAAGTCGATCGCGAGGTTCCACCCTGGATTGAAGTCGCGGCCACCGACCACGCGCACCGATCGGTAGGCCTGCGCGAGCTCGGCGACCTTGGCGATCCCCAGCTCGAGTTCGTCGGCCTGGCGAATGATGCCGACGTTCTTTTCCATGGATGCCGCCAGCTGGCTGGCGATCTCGTAGGGACCGGGCCCCGAGGCGCGGTCCAGCGGCGCCATCACCTCGCCGATGAAGCCCTCGATCTGCTCGGGGTCCTGCCCGACCGATCCGTTGGACCTGGCGAAGTCAGCGGCACCGAGGCCTGCCCTGCGCCCGAAGACCAAGAGATCCGACAGCGAGTTGCCACCCAGGCGGTTGGCGCCGTGCATCCCCCCGGCGACCTCACCGGCGGCGAACAGGCCGGGTACGGTCGACAGCGCGGTCGCGGCGTCGACCCGGATGCCCCCCATGATGTAGTGGCAGGTGGGGCCGATCTCCATGGGCTCCCGAGTGATGTCGACGCCCGCGAGCTCCTTGAACTGCTGGTACATGCTGGGTAGCGCCCGCCGGATCTCCGCGGGCGTGCGCCGCGATGCGATGTCGAGGAAGACTCCCCCGTGAAGGCTGCCCCGGCCGGCCTTGACCTCGGCGTCGATGGCACGGGCCACTTCATCGCGAGGCAGGAGATCCGGAGGACGTCGAGCGGCGGTCCGGGGATCCGGCCGAACCGCCGCCTGCTGCTCGATCAGCCAGCGGTTGGCCTCCGCCTCGGTGTCGGCGGTCTCGGCCTGGAACATCTCGGCGATGTAGTTGAACATGAACCGCTCGCCCTGGTTGTTCTTCAGCACACCGCCCTCCCCCCGGACGCCCTCGGTGACCAAGAGGCCGGCCACGCTGGGCGGCCACACCATGCCGGTGGGATGGAACTGCACGAACTCCATGTCGATGAGCTCGGCACCCGCCCGGTAGGCCATGGCATGCCCGTCCCCGGTGTACTCCCAGGAGTTGCTGTTGATGCGGAAGCTCTTGCCGATGCCGCCGGTCGCCAGCACCACGGCCTTGGCCGTAAAGGCGTGGAACTCGCCGGTCTTGCGATCGTATGCGACACAGCCAGAAACCCGATCGCCATCCTTGGTCAGGCCAATGACCGTCATCTCCATGAAGAGATCGATCCCGCTGTGAACCGCCTTGTCCTGAAGCGTCCGGATGATCTCGAGGCCCGTGCGATCACCGACGTGCGCCAACCTCGGGAATCGATGCCCGCCGAAATTCCGCTGGAGAATCCGGCCGTCAGCCGTGCGGTCGAAGACCGCACCCCAGGCCTCGAGCTCGCGGACGCGATCCGGGGCCTCCCTGGCGTGCAGCTCCGCCATCTTGAAGTTGTTCAGGAACTTGCCGCCGCGCATGGTGTCGCGGAAGTGGATCTGCCAGTTGTCGTGGGAGTCGACGTTGCCCATGGCAGCCGCCACGCCGCCCTCGGCCATGACCGTGTGCGCCTTGCCCAGCAAGCTCTTGCAGATGAGCGCCGTCGAGCAGCCTTGCTGGGCCGCTTCGATGGCCGCTCGCAAGCCGGCACCGCCGGCACCGATGACGACGACATCGTGCTCGCTGGTCGTGTATGGAACTGCCATGTTGCTTCTTCTGCTCTGCCAGGCGGACGCAGTACCTGCGAACGGGGGGGGAACCCAAGAGATCCCGGGAAAGGGTACGAACCAGCCTCCGGGCCGATTCTCAGAGCCAGGGGAACCGGCTGAACGGCACCGCATTCATTGCCAGTAACCGGATGTAGAGATCCGACAGTCCGACGAAGATCATGCTGGTCCAGGCCCACGCCATGTGATGCTCGTTGAGCCGGGAAACGGCCGCCCAGAACTTGTGGCGGGTGCGACCGAGCCAAGAGCAGCTCCAGCAGTCGACGTTGCCTCCCGCGAGATGGCGCAGGGCGTGACAGCCGAAGGTATAGGCGGAGAGCAGCGCCACGTTGACGAGCAAGACCGCGGATCCCAGCCCGAAATGCAGGCCCGGCTGCCCCGTGGGCGCAACGAAGAAGATCGACTGCAAGGCATCGATCCAGAGCACGACCAGGACGTAAATGGCCAAGTAGAGGAACCAGCGGTGGGCGTTCTGCAAGATCCAGGGGAACGCCGTCTCACCCCGGTATGGACGCGGCTTCCCTTGCCAGAACCTGGTATCCGAGACGGCGCAGGCTGGCGGATCGGCGAAGTAGGTCCGGTAGTACATCTTGCGGTAGTAGTAGCAGGTCGCCCGGAAGCCCAGCGGCATCCAGAGCACCAGGATCGCCGGCGAGAAATGCCACCAGGTCGGGCCGAACAGGGGTGAGTAGAAGGGGGACAGGTAAGTCCACCCCAAGGTGGAACGCTGGGGCCACTCGTAGTTGAGCCCGTGCGATCCGACGGGTGTGAACGCCACCCACAGCGAGTACGCGACGAAGGCGGTGAAGCCGATGAAGTTCAGCAGCGGCTCGAGCCACCAGCGATCCCGCCGCTGGGTCGTCCCCAGAGGCTTCGGGGCATGGGGCAAAAAGATCGGTGTCGCCTTCATCGGATTCGCCCTCTACGGTGCCGGACACCCTCCCGGGGTCCGAGGCTCGCAGGCCTGGTGTCGACACGGGCATTCTACGCCTAACAATTAGAAATTGAGAAATATGAAGTCAACCCTCTTCCCCCGTCGGCCAACCTGCGGACTCGATCGCCCTCCCGAACCGTGCATCTTGGGATTCGAGGATTGCCGTGCGACAAACGCACGTGCTAAGATACCGGTAGCCGGTATGGTTTCGGCCACATGGGCCGAGGTGCGCTCGGGTGTAGGGCCTGTCTTCGGACGCCCGCCCGGATTCCAGGCGGCGCACATGAGTGGGACGGACGGCGTTGCATTGCGGGTGCTCGATGCTTGCTTCTTGCACGCTGTTCTTCCGGCAAGTTCCCCCGACTGAAAGGAAAACAGCGCCTGATTGTCCTGCACGGGACCTGGGTCCCAGGGCCGAGCGTGCGGGAGTTCGTCTTCTGGGCTGAGGGTCCGCAGGGACTCCTGGACCTGGGCGAGCTGCCGCCCCTGCTCGACCGCCTTCGCGTTCCTGCGACGCCGGCCGCGCAACCGTTCGTAGCGGCTGGAGATCTCCAGCTCGACGGTAGCTGGCGCGCCCGGCGACTGGTAGCCCAGCTACCCACCGCGGGCGACCGCTTGCTGGCAAGTCCGGAGCTCTTGCAGGATATGCCGGCCGAGCCGGTGCACTTGCGCTCCTGGCCGCTGGCGGCCGTTGGCGTCGATCCCGACCGGGTGCTCGGCAGGCTGTCGGCGCTGGCGGATCCCCACCTCCAGGATCAGCCGCTCGGCGATCAGGAGATTCGCATCGGCGCCGATCTGCGTTTCTGGGGTGCCGTCGCCCAGCTGGCGCTCGAACTCTGCGTCAAGCAGCACGTCGTACCGGGAGTGCGGAGGGACGACGTCCGCATTCACGCGATCTGGGCACCGGTCCTGGTTCCGGAAGGCGAGCGCATCGCCATCCTGGCGCGCTCGATGCCGCCGGCTTGCCGCGCCATCGTCGCCCATCCCGAGGATGCACCCGTTCCCAGGGACCTCGTCGCCGACTTTCTTTCCGAGGCCACGGATCGCTTCGTTCGCCAGGGCTTGGCGGGCGTCCCCCACCCCACCGGACCCACGATCTGGGACCGCTGGGTCGCCGCGCTATCCAGCCCTGATCCGGGGCTGCGGGGGGCGGTGCGCGAGATCACCGAGCTCGAGGACGCCGTCGGCGAATGGCAGGCGCCCATCCACGCCCCGATGCCGGCTTTCCGCACGGCCTTCAGGCTCGAGTCTCCGGCGACCGAGGCCGGTAGCTGGAGGCTGCGGTTCGGCCTCCAGGCCCCGGACGACCCTGATCTCTTCGTGCCGGCCGCCGAGGTCTGGAAGGCCGCCAGTGTCCGCGCCACGTTCTTCGATCGCCGCGTCGACCACCCCCAGGAAAAGTTGCTGGCCGATCTGGGCAAGGCGGCCCGGACCTTCCCGTCGCTCGCGGGCGGCCTGCGTTCGGCACGGCCCGAGTTCGTCGAGCTCGACGCCCAGGACTCCCACGCCTTCCTCCGGGAGGCCGGTCCCGTACTCGAGGAAAGCGGTTTTGGAGTCATCGTGCCGTCGTGGTGGGCCAAAGGCGCCAACCGCATCGGGGTCAAGCTGACCATCCGGCCCATCGGCGCTCCGGCGACGACGGGCACGGGGACGCTGGTGCCCAGCGACGCGAGCATGGGTCTCGACACGCTGGTGGCCTACGACTGGCAACTGGCGCTCGGGGATCAACCGCTCGGTCGCCAGGAGTACCACCACCTGTCGCAAGCACCGGCTCCCCTCGTGATGGTGCGGGACGAGTGGGTCGAGCTGACCCGGGCTCAGCTCGATGCGACGGTCCGCTTCTGGGAACGCCGCCCCGGGGGCAAGCGTATTCTCCTCCAGGAAGCCATGCGGCTGGCCTTGACCGGGGGTGGGGTGGACGTCGGTTTGCCGGTGTCGAGCGTCCAGGGTCAGGGGTGGCTGGCCGACCTCCTGGGCGGGACCGGGGGGCGCATCCCCGAGTTGCCGACACCGCATGGATTCGTGGGTGAGCTGCGCCCGTACCAGATCCGAGGATTCTCGTGGCTCGCCTTTCTCACCGGCCAGGGTCTCGGTGCGTGCCTCGCGGACGACATGGGCCTGGGCAAGACCATCCAGTTCATCGCGCTGCTGCTCCACAACAAGCGCCTGCGCGCCCGCCGCCGCCCCGTCCTGCTCATCTGCCCCACCTCGGTGGTCGGAAACTGGCGCCGGGAGGTGGCGCGGTTCGCTCCGACGGTGGATGTCTACGTCCACCACGGTCCCGATCGCTCCCAGGATCAGGCGTTCTTCAAGCGGGTCGAGACGGTCGACCTCGTCATCACGACCTACTCCTTGGCAGCTCGCGACCAGGACGATCTGTCGGGCTACCACTGGGATGGCATCATCCTCGACGAGGCCCAGAACATCCGCAACCCCCAGACCCAGCAGGCCAAGGCGGCGCGGTCGTTCAAGGCCCGGTACCGCGTGGCGCTCACGGGCACCCCGGTCGAGAATCGCCTGGCCGAGCTGTGGGCCATCCTCGACTTCCTGAATCCCGAGTACCTCGGGTCGCTGGCCGACTTCCGGCAGCGTTACGCCCTGCCGATCGAGCGCTACCGCGACCAGGTTGCATCCTTGCGCCTGCGCAAGCTCGTCAATCCCTTCGTGCTGCGCCGACTCAAGACGGACCCGTTCGTCATCCGCGACCTTCCCGAGAAGCTCGAGATGAAGGTATTCTGCACGCTCACACGCGAGCAAGCTCGCCTGTACCAGCGCGTGCTCGGCGAGATGCTGACCGAGATCGAGGACGCGAGCGGCCTGGCACGGCACGGCGCGGTCATCAAGACGCTGACCAAGCTCAAGCAGGTGTGCAACCACCCGGCCCACTACCTCGGCGAGGCCGGACAGCTGGCGGGCCGCTCGGGCAAGCTCACGCGCCTCGGCGAAATGCTCGAAGAGGTCGTGAGCGAAGGCGATCGCGCCCTGATCTTCACCCAGTTCGTCGAGATGGGCCACCTG
>JAJXWQ010000178.1 GCA_021781555.1 bacterium | reverse complement strand
TTACATAGTAAGCGGTGTTTCGGCTCCACCTTGCCTGCCCCGAGGTCTGTGGTTGAAGTGCGGGGATGGACGAGACCCGCCTTACGACCGCATTGGACACCGACATTGGAGTGCCTCTGAAGCCTGTCCGGCGGATCGAAGTTCTTGCAGGGATGCCAGGCCGACGCCGCGTCTGGACGCTGGAGCAGAAGCTTGCGTTGGTTTCGGAGATGGAGCGCAGCGATAACATCGCCGCTTTTGCTCGTGAGCGGGAGATCAGCACGGCGCTGCTGTACACGTGGCGCAGGGAGCTGCGTTACGCCATGGAGGCCGCCAAGCTTCCCCCACGAGACGAGCCCATGTTTGTGCCGGTCGTGGGTGGCTCGTCGCCAAGCTCGAGCGATAGCATTGAGGTCGAGGTTGGTGGTGCTGTGGTTCGGATCGGACAGGCAGCCAGGACCGATCTGGCCGTGGCGATCATTCAAGCTCTGCAGGCTGGGGCCGGCTGATGATAGGAATCGGCCCGAGCGCGAGGGTGATGGTGGCGACGCGCCCGGTGGACTTCCGCAAAGGCCCAGATGCGCTGGCTGCGCTGGTAGGTGCCGAGTACGGCGGTGATCCCTATTCCGGAGTGATCTACGTGTTCCGGGCCAAGCGTAGTGATCGGATCAAGCTGGTCTGGTGGGACGGCACCGGGCTGTGCCTGATGGCCAAGAGGCTGGAGTCCGGCGGGTTCAAGTGGCCGGCGATCCAGGACGGCGTGATGCGTCTGACGTCGGCGCAGTTGGGCGCCTTGCTCGAGGGCTTGGACTGGCGCCGGGTGCATGGCGGACGCCGCCCGATCGCCCCGCAGATTGCCGGTTGACGGGGGCTCCACCTGCTGATTCAGTACTGTCATGCTTATGGAAGCGGACCTTCCCAGCGACGTTGAAGCGCTCCGCGCGCTCGTCCTCGAGCAGGCCCGCGAGCTTGATGCACTGAAGGTTTTCCAGGCCGAGGTCGAACGCCTGAAGGCGATCATCGAGGCCCTGCAGCGGCACCGGTTCGGCCGCCGGTCCGAGCAACTCGATTCCGATCAGTTCGAGCTGGCCCTCGAGGAGGTCGAGACGGCCTTGGCCGAGGCCCAGCACGCCGTAGACAAGGCAAGTAAGGCGTCCGTGGATCGCCCGCGCAAGGCCAACCGCGGCTCGCTGCCTGCTCACCTGGAGCGGATCGAACAGGTCGTCGAAGTCGAGGATAAGGCCTGCCCCTGCTGTGGCGGCGCACTCCACCAGATCGGTGAGGACGTGGCCGAGCGTCTCGACGTGGTGCCGACCACCTTCCGCGTGTTGGTCACGCGCCGCCCGCGCTATGGCTGCCGCTCGTGCGAGGGCGCGATTGTCCAGGCCCCGGCCCCGGCACGGATCGTTGAGGGCGGCATCCCTACCGAGGCGCTGATCGCACAGGTCCTGGTCGCCAAGTATGCCGATCACCTGCCGCTCTACCGCCAGGCCCAGATCTACACACGGCAGGGCATCCAGCTCGACCGCTCAACCTTGGCGGACTGGGTTGGCCGGGCAGCCTGGTACCTACGCCCCTTGCGGGATCACATTCTCGAGCGATTGCGACGATCCGAGCGGCTGTTCGCCGATGAGACCACGGCGCCAGTGCTGGATCCCGGGCGCGGGCGGACGAAGACGGGCCAGCTCTGGGCCTATGCCCGCGACGATCGGCCATGGGGCGGCGAAGATCCGCCGATGGTGGCCTATGTCTATGCCGCTGACCGCAAGGGTGAACGGGCCGAAGCCCATCTCGGTGACTTCGCCGGCATCCTGCAGGTCGATGGCTACGGCGGCTATGCCGCTCTGGCCAGGCGCCGCCAGCAGGTGAGCCTTGCCTTCTGTTGGGCGCACGTGCGGCGCAAGTTTTACGAACTGGCCGAGAGTTCGCCGGTCGCGGCCGAGGTGCTACGCCGGATCGCCATGCTCTATGCGATCGAGGACGAGGTTCGCGGCACCTTGGCGGAGCGGCGCCGCGCCGTGCGCGCCGAACGGGCCCGCGTCATCGTCGATGACCTGCACGTCTACCTCGAGGCGCGCCTCCGGCAGGTCAGTGCCAAGAGCAAGCTTGCCGATGCCATCCGCTACGCGCTCACCCGCTGGCCCGGGCTGTCGCTGTTCCTCGACGACGGTCGCGTCGAGCTGGATTCCAACACCGTCGAGCGGTCGATCCGTCCGCTGGCCCTCAATCGCAAGAATGCGCTATTCGCCGGCTCTGACGAAGGTGGCGACAACTGGGCAGTGATCGCCACGCTCATCGAGAACTGCAAGATCTCGGGCATCAATCCGCACGTCTGGTTGACCGACACCCTCACGAGGCTTGCCGCGGGTCATCCAGCCAACGCCGTCGGCGAACTCATGCCGTGGACCGCCGTGGCCTGAGCACACCGCTTACGTTACATACGGTTAGAATGCAATAGTTTGAACCTTGCTGCTTCCTCGAACTTCGAGAAGTCACCAAGATTACCGCTCTGAGCGCACGGCAAATGAGGTAACCGCGTCTAACAAGACCTTCACTGCGCCGACCGCTGGGCCCTCAACGAGCATCCCGCACTCGAGGTTCGTGAACTTAGACCGTTTCAAAAGGTTTGCCGAACCAACGTAGGCGGCGATGCCGTCGGAGAGCACGATCTT
>JAJXWQ010000015.1 GCA_021781555.1 bacterium | reverse complement strand
CCGCTACGTGCCGAGGACCCCTTTGACCGACGCCATGAAGTCCGTCATCTCGGATGCCTTGGCCGCGATGGTGCTGCTCGAACCGCTGATGGCCTCTGCATCCTGCAGTAAACGACCCATGGCGCCTTGCAGCTCTTCTTCCGTCTCGATGGAGTACGAGAGGCCAAGCACCCCGCCCTCGACCGGTACCGCGACCGTCTTGCACACGATCCCGTACACCTCGGGGGGAACGTTGCGCGAGATCTTGGCTCCCCGCTTGAGCACCACATCGGGCGTGCCGCCGGGAGTCAGGGCATCTCCGGCCTCGATGGGGATCTTGAATCTTCCGTAGCGGTCGAAGATCAGAAACTTCTCACGGTTCGTCGCCCAGATAGCAATATCATCCTTCTCGAGCAGCTGGGGCAAGACCTTGGCCACCGTTACGAAGGCTTCGAGAATCTCCATGGGCCTCACTTCTTCGGGCTGTCAGCCCGGCCATGATAGATCAACCTGCTGTCTTTGGCCTCTTGCCCGAGGGCGCTCGATGAGCGCGAAGTACGAGGGCAAGCTCGCGGATCGCGAACGCTCCCGTCAGTCCAGTGGCCGGAGGGCTGGAGGGCCCGCCTGAAGGGCGTAGCCCAGGACCTCGGACATGTGGTCGACCAGCAGGATCTGCATCTCGCGCAGAAGTTCGGCAGGCACATCCTCGAGATCGGCCTCGTTCTGGCGCGGAACCACGACCCGGCGCATTCCGTTGCGCCGGGCCGCCAGTACCTTCTCCCGTATTCCGCCAACCGGGAGCACGCGCCCGCGGAGCGTGATCTCCCCGGTCATCGCCGTACCCGGATCGACCAACCGCCCGGTCACGAGACTGGTTATCGCCGTTGCGATCGCGATCCCGGCGCTCGGGCCATCCTTGGGGATGGCGCCCGCCGGCACATGGACGTGGAAGTCCCGCCGGCGGAACAACGCAGGTGCCACGCCGAAATCCTCGGCGTGGCTGGCGACGAAGGACAGCGCGGCCTGGCAGGATTCCTTCATCACCTCGCCGAGCTGTCCGGTCAAACGCAGGTTGCCCTGGCCCTCGATCGCCGCGACCTCGATCATCAGGACCTCACCCCCTGCTTCCGTCCAGGCCAGCCCCGTGGCGACGCCCGGAACGTCGCTGGGGCCTGCGCCTTCACCGAAGAATCGAGGCCGCCCGAGGCATGCCCTCACCTGCTCCGCCCCGACGATGACCGAGCCTCCCTTGCCCTCGACCAGGTCGGCGGCCCGCCTCCGGCAGACGCCCGCGATCTCGCGCGAGAGCTGGCGGACGCCGGCCTCCCGTGTATAGCCCGAGACGATGGCCAGCAGGCCCTCGTCGGCAAAGAAGATATCGTCCGGCGTCAGCCCGTTCTCCCGCAGCTGGCGCGGGATGAGAAAGCCGCGGGCGATCTGCAGCTTTTCGTCGTTCGTGTAGCCCGAGAGCTGGATCACCTCCAGGCGGTCCCGCAGGGCCGGCGGCACGGTGTCCAGCATGTTGGCGGTGGCGATGAACAGGACGCTGGAAAGGTCGAACGGGACGTCTACATAATGATCCCGGAACTGCCGATTCTGTTCCGGATCGAGCACCTCGAGGAGCGCCGAAGCCGGATCCCCCCGGAAGTCTGCACCCAGCTTGTCGAGCTCATCGAGCATGAAAACCGGATTGTTGTGGCCGGCGCGGCTGATGAGCTGCAAGATCCGGCCAGGAAGAGCTCCCACATAGGTGCGGCGATGCCCGCGGATCTCCGCCTCGTCGCGGATGCCGCCGAGCGAGAATCGGACGAACTTGCGGCCGAGCGCTCGCGCGATGGACTGGCCCAGGCTCGTCTTGCCCACGCCGGGCGGCCCGACAAAGCAAAGGATCGGGCCCTTCAGCGTGGTGAGGCCCTGGCGATCGCGTCTGAGCTGATGCACGGCGAGGAACTCCAGGATCCGGCGCTTGATCTTCTCGATGTCGTAGTGGTCCTCATCGAGAATCTGCCGCGCGCGAGCCACGTCGAGCTCGTCGTCGGAAGCCTGGTCCCAGGGCAGCGCGAAGAGGGTGTCCAGGTAGGTCCGGATCACCGTATGCTCGGCCGATCCTGGCGGCAGGCCCTCCAGCCGCGACAGCTCCCGTTCGGCTTCCATCAGGGCCTCGGGGCTCAGATGGACCGCTGTCATCTTGGCCCGGAGTTGGGCGATCTCGGCCACGCGCTCGTCGGCCTCGCCGAGTTCTTTCTGGATCGCGCGCATCTGCTCGCGCAGGTAGAACTCGCGCTGGGTCTTTCCGAGGGTGCCCTGTACCTCGGCCTGGATCCGCTGGCCGAGCTCGTGGATATCCACCTCGCGAGCCAGGATCTCGGAAAGACGGCCGAGCTTTTCTTGGGGGCCTTCGGCCTCGAGGATCTCCTGCCTCTCGGCATTCTTGAAGTGCAGGTTGAAAGCCAGGAGATAGGCAAGCTTCGTCGGATCCTCGAGATTGAGGGCAACGGTCAAGAGATCCTCCGGGAACCCCTGGACGAGCTCGCCGTACCTCCGCAGCTCTGAAACGACGGTGTGCCGGAGGGCCTCGATCTCTGCGCTCGCAGCCGCAGGCTCCGGCCAGAGGCTGATGTCGGCATGCAAGAAGGGTTCAAGCTGGCTGTAAGGGCCGATCCGGATCCGCTCGAGGCCCTGCAGCAGGATCCTCACGGCATCGCTGGGCAGATGGAGCTGGTGGTGGATGCGGCACAGCGTACCGACCTCGAAGAGATCGTCCGGCCGAACATCCTCGACCTCGAAATCGCGCTGGGTGGTGACGGCGACGTAGGGTTGAGATTCGCTTATCTCTTTGATCGTGGCGAGGGAACGGGCCCGTCCGACGGACACGGGAACGACCACCCCCGGAAATACCACGATATCCCGCACCGGCAAGACCGGGACGTTCCGGGGATAGGCTTCCGCAATGATCGGCTCTCGCGACACTCGACCGCCCCAAGAAAGTCCCGAGCCGGCAACGTCACCTGGACGACGGAGTCTCCGAGGCCCCGACCCGACGCTGCCGCCACGGGACGGACGAACGTCCAACAAATAGGCCCGGCCACCGTCTTGCGTCTTCGGTCCGGGGGGCGAAGAACTTTGTCAGCGTGGATCCAGGTAGGCTGCGAGCATCAGACCGCTGCCTACCGGCTTGCAGGTCAGTTCGTGCAGGGTTCGGCCCTCCTCGACGAACGAGGCGCCGACGCCGCCCACCAGGCCAGGGGCCGAGGTGCCGCCAAGAATCACCGGCGCGAGGTACGCATGCACCTTGTCGACGATCCGAGCGGTCAGCGCAGCATCGATGAGCGATCCCTCGCCCTCGATCAAGACGGACGAGATGTCGCGCCGGCCCAGGAGCAGCATCAGCCGGGTCAGGTCGACGTCGCCCGTCATCGAGTCCTCCTCTTCGGGGGCCTGCAGGATCTCGGCCCCGCTTTCCTGGAGCTCTCGGATCCGCTCCTCGGGCGCAAAGCGCGTGGTCACGATCAAGGTGGCCGGGCGCAAGCCGCGGGTACCCTTGCGCGAGAGGAGGTTGCAGCCCGGGGGAGTCCTGGCCATGCCGTCCACCACGATGCGCAGCGGATTGCGAGCCCGCATGGCGGTGACCGTCAGGTCGGGATCGTCGTGCAAGACAGTCCCGACTCCGATCAAGATGGCATCGTACGCCGAGCGGAGATCGTCGGTGGCCTCGAGCGGAGGCGCAGGACGCTCCCCGATCGCCGTCGCGGTCTTGCCGTCGAAGCTCATCACCGCGCTCAGCGAGACGAAGGGCCGGCGGGTCGCCAGGAACTTGATGGCGGCCTCGTTCAGCCTGCGGGCGGAGGCGGCCTCAACCCCCAGCGTGACCTCCACGCCAGCGGCCTGAAGCCGGGAGATGCCCTTACCGGCTGTCGCCGGGTTGGGATCCTGGGTGGCGATGACCACGCGCCGCACGCCCGAGTCGAGGATCCCCGAAACGCAGCCCTCGCGGAGGACGCAGGGCTCGGTCACCACGTAGAGGTCACTGCCACGCGCATCGGCTCCGGCCGCATCCAGGGCGAAGGTCTCGGCGTGGGGATGCCCCGGCTTGGACGAAAAGCCCTCCCCGACGATGGTCCCCCCCTTGACCACCACCGCCCCGGACATCGGGCTCGGACTCGTCCAGCCCCGGCCCTGGCCCGCGAGATCGAGCGCGCGGCGCATGAATACCGCATCGTCTGCGGGAGTCGCTTCAACCATGCTTGTCGGTCCAACCCAAGGGCGCGGGAACGATACGGCGATTGTATCTTCGCCTTGCTTCGCTAGTTTACCACGTTGACCTTGCGCTCCCCGGGAGACATCGTGTAGAGGATGAAGATCCTGTTTGCGACCGATGGCTCGGAGAGTTCGCGCGAGGCGGCAGAGAAGGCGATCGCGCTCGTCCCGATCGAACGAGTCGACGCCGTGGTCATCAGCATCGCGCCGGTTCCCGTGCCCTCGGACATCCCGGCGATGGTGGGCGCGCCCTACGTGGACTACGAGATCCTCCTGGAGGAGGTCAAGGCCGAGGCCAGGAAGCACGCCGAGGGGATCTCCAGCATCCTCGAGGCGAGAGGCATCAAGCCGCGCATCGAGATCCGGCAGGGGGACGCCGCATCGGGCATCCTCGAGCTCGCCCGCCGGGAGAAACCCGACCTCCTGGTGGTGGGTTCTCACGGCAAGTCGGGGCTACGGCGTCTGATTCTCGGGAGCGTTTCCCAGCGCGTCGTGACGGATGCCCCGTGTCCGGTGCTGGTCGTGCGCTCCACGCCGGCCAAGGCTGCCCCCAAGGCCTGACCTGCCGATGGGATCCGGCTTGTGGCCGGGCTGCTCGCTCAGGACCGGCTCCAGGGCGTCTTGAACAGGATGCGCCGATAGGAGCGTCGGTAGGCGGCACGTCGGTGGTCGGCCTGGCCGGTCAGGTGGCGGCGGCCGACGCGTCCAGCGGCATCGACCTCCAGGCGGTGCTCCACCGTGACGGCCGGAACGTGGACGAAGCGCGTCCTTGCGGCCATGCGACGGATCATATCCCAGTCGATGAGGACGTCGAGCCGTTCGTCGTAAGGACCGGCGTCCTCGAACAGGGTCCGGCGATGCACGAGGGCGTTGTGGTTGATCACGTTGCGAGTCAAGAGATCCGTCAGGCGAATCCGGGGCCACGAATCCACCCACTCTCTGCGCTCGTCCGGGCCGATGCGGACCTCGCGCACGTCCGAGTAGGCGGCGGCCAGGCGCCCTGGCGCGGCGTCCAGGGCGGCGATCGCGAGCGCCAGATGCTCGGGTAACCACAGATCATCGTCGTCGAGATAGGCCACGTAGGGCGTCAGCAGGCGAGAGCGCGCCCAGTTGAGCGTTCCCGCCTTGCCGGCGTGCGGTCGATCGAAGTAACAGACCCTCGCATCGCCTCGTGCGACGGCCTTCACCGCCTCCGCCACATCCTGGCCGCCGTCGTTCATCACCCAGAGCGACCAGGCCTGGAAGGTCTGCGCGAGGACCGAAGCGATGGCCTCGCCCACGAGACCCGGCCGGTTGAAGGTCGGCATCAATACGGTGACGCGAGCCTCCGAAGTCATCGCTCGCTCCTCGACTCCGCGCCGGCGGGTGCCAGGCGCTCCTCCAGGGTCCGGCAGAACAGCTGACCCAGCACCTTCCAGTCGTGCCGAGCCACGGCGCGCTGGCGCGCCGCCAGCCCGAGCTGGCGCGTCGCCCGGGAATCGGCCGCCAGCTCGGCGAGGATCCGCGCGAGAGAACGCTCGTCCACCAGCGCCAGCCGGTCGACGACGTACGCGCCCCCGCGTCGCGCGAATTTCCGTACCGGCACGAGACGCCCGCAGACCCCGTCTTCGACCCACTCGTTCATCACCGGCGCGTCGGTGGTGACGATCGCCAGGCCGGCCGCCAGACCCTCGACCAGTGGCAATCCTAGCCCCTCCATCTTGGAGGGCTGCACGAGCACGTCGGCGCGGTCGTAGAGGCCAGGGTGCGGGATCGTGCCTTCGACCACTTCGATGCCGCCAGCTCGCATGCGGGTGAGCAGCGGGTAGGAACTCCACGACCGCTGCGTGTGCAGGATCAACCTGGCATCGCGGAGAGCCGCGCGCTGCCAGGCACGGACGACCGCAGGGGTGTTCTTGCGATAGCCCGAGCCTCCCCAGCCCGCGTTGTGAAGGAAGACCAGGGGCTCGCCGGAACGATCCGCCGGTACGAAACACCCGAGATCGACACCCCAGCCCAGCTGCAGCAGGCGCTCCGACCCGACGTACGGTAACAGTTCCTGGGCGCACCGGGCCGAGGGCGCGACGACGAGGTCGAACCGGGAAAACTTGGACACATCCTCCCGCCGGACCCAGTCGATCGTGACGTACGTGGCCGTCCGGGCGCCGGCCTGGCGTGCCGCTTCGACCAGCTCCCACTGGCCCTCCTCGTTGAACACGACCCAGTCGAGCTTGCGGCTGCGGACCCAGTCGCCCAAATTCGCAGCTTCCAGGCGTTCGCCGACGGCGAGGACGTCGTCGTGCGCCCACTCGCCCGTCGTCTCGAGGTATGCCGGTCGCCCCGGGACATGGCCCACCACCCCGCGTCGGGCCAGGAGATGGGTGCGATGCGCCGGCTCGACGGCCCGGATGAGCGCGCGGGTGACGTAAGCCTGGCCGCGGGCGAACCACACGCTGACGAAACCGATTTCCACGGATCCAGCTTACCTTGCCCCGGACCTTGCCGGGCCTCCGCCAGCCTACCCGGGACGGGCGTTCGCGGTCAGCTGCGGCCAGCCGCGACGGGACTGCAAGCGGTCTTCAGGAGATCGGGTAGCCGAGCTTGGCTGCCACCGACGACGCGATCGCCTTGAGGGCCTGATCCTTCTTGGCCCACTTGACGGCCTTGGCGAGTGCGATGGTGGCCTCCTCGCCAAAACCCTCGCTGTGTGCGACACAGGCAATCTTGATGAGGCTGGCGGTATCGATGGCGCTTGCGATCGCCCGCTCGATGGCGCTGTGCACCTTCTCGCGCTTGCCGGCAAACGCGAAGGTCGTGACCTTCTCGAGGTGGCGGAAGGTGAGCGTCGGAAGCGGCGCCACCACGATGCTCTTTGGCAAGTGGTATTCCGCGCCCCGGAACGAAAGGACCTGCGACTCCTGGCCGGGATCGACCAGGTAGGTGCTTCGGCCCTTCTGGACGTCGATGGTGACGGACGTGGCAGCCCCGAGGTCGGGTCCGACCTGCACCTGCAACGTCAAAGCGGATGCCACGACGGTCTCGAGCACGGCCTGCGATCCCTGGTCGGCCTTGGTCTTCTTCGCCATGATCTCGCGTCTCCCCTGCCGCTCTGGTCGGCCTTAACTGTGCATTAATTGCCACGGACATTATGCCCCGGCAGGCAGCGGTCGATCGTCAAATCTCTGTTAAAAGACCCAGCCTTAACCATGGCTTACCTCTCGTGCCGGATCGACACCGGGATCTTAGCCATCGATTAACCGTAGAGGGCCAAGCGCGGGCAAGAAAGACGCCACCTGCAGCGCCGGCATGTGGCGCCCGACCGAGACCATGGCATCATGGGACGATGGATCATCTTGTTGCCCTCGGCCACCCGACTCCCGTACCGACCGCCATCGCCTCGGAGCTTCTCGAGGCCTTCGACAACCCCAATCGCAAGCGCGACTACCGCATCGTCTTCGACTGCCCCGAGTTCACGTGCGTCTGTCCGGTGACGGGCCAGCCGGATTTTGCCCGCCTTACCATTTCGTACGTGCCGGATGAGCGCTGTGTGGAGCTCAAGAGCCTCAAGCTCTACCTCATGAGTTTCCGCAACGCCGGAGCCTTCCACGAAGCCGTGACCAATCAGATCGTCGACGACCTCGTGACCTTGCTGGCTCCCAGAGCTCTCGAGGTGGTCGGAGCGTTCAGCGTCCGGGGCGGCATCCAGACCACGGTCACGGCGAGGCACGGCGATCGGGCGCTGCTCGCCGGTTGACGTTCCGGCCAGCGCGGCTACGCAGGCCTGCCGGGAACGTCCGCCCTCGCCGCGGGAAACCGGCCGCCAGGGGCCCGCGCGACCGTCACGAAGCTTCATTGCAAAGGTTGTATAACCGGACTGAAACTCGGCCAGGACAGGCAATTGCCTCTGGTCAAGCAGGCCGCAGCCGTGTTACAATCGCCCTGGCTCGAGTCCTAGTTCCTTTTCTTCGTGGAGCCGTTTTTCGGGAGGTCGTGCGCATGCCTACCAGCACCATCGACAAGGCACCCCACATCGAGATCGAACCCGTTTTGCTACCACCGGATGTCCTGGCGCGGGTCGGGTACGACGTTCCGCCAGGCCGTCGCCACCGCAGGCCGGCCGAGCGCCTGCCCAGGGAGCTTCGTGAGACGCGGCGCCAGATGACTTACCACTGGTTCTAGCGAGCCGATAGGCTTATCTCGCAAGGGGCGGCTTCGAGCCGCCCCTTGCGCTTTTGTATCTGTGCCGTTTGAACGGGTCCCTCTGCGCGGTCGCTTCGCTGCGCAACCGGGCCCCGTTTGACTCATCGGGCTCGATCCATTCAAACCGGGAGCACTCTAGATCCGGCAGTGCACCTTTTCGTACAGGCCGCGAAATCTTCCGGTTGGATCGGCGGCGGCCTTGGCCCTGGAATAGCGTTCCTCGCTGTAGATCTGCCAGAACCGCTCCCGGGAGTAGGTATTTCTGGCGATGAGGGCCTTCAGAGCACCAAGCCCGAACAGATGTTCTTCGAGGACGGTGTAGTAGTCGATCCCCGGCCGATCGTTTGGCTTGCCGTAGATCGCGCAGTCGATGAAGAGCTGATCCGAGGTCCTTCCCGCGAACTCGTCGGAGACGAACCGATACGGCCGATCGATACGGTACGGCACGATCCAGAGCGGGAAGAAGTTCAGGGTGCTCTCGTAGAACCGGTAGAACTCCTCGAACCGGGACGACGGAACGAAGCAATCGAGCACAACGTCGGGTAGTCTGCCCTTTTGAAGAATCGGGGCGAACAGATTGGCAAGCTCTAGCATCCGAGTCGAGCCCAGGACAAACCTTCCGAAAAGACGCCTGACGATCGGATTCTCGAGCCCGACGATCTTGCGACTGAGCCAGTGCACGTCGGTATCGTACCGGAAGAAGTAGTCGTAGATCGGGATGAAGTCCTCAGATCGCCGCCAGGTGCTCTTGTAGAAGATATCCGTCCCGATTCCGTAGCCATGGGAGCCCGGAGCTCCGGCAACCATGGTGCCCAGGCACAGGACGAAGCGATCGGGGCCATGGATGATCGCGTCCACGAAGTCAAATTCCTTGCTCGCGCATACGTCCAGCAAGGCGGCGTAGAAATCCTCGAATCGCGTGAACTTCGGGTAGCTCATCCTGACGAAGGGCAAGGCCCGCGTCAGCTGCAGGTCGATGCGGGTCAGAACCCCGAGGGTGCCGTACGATCCGTGAAGCATCTCGAAGATCTCCGGATTCTGGTCCCGGGAGCACTCGAGAATCTCCCCGGTCCCGGTCACGCATTCGTAGGCGATCGCCGTATCGTGCAACCCCCCGTGGCGAAACGACATCGACTCGACCGAGCCCCCCGATACGGCCCCACCCACGGTGATGGTCTTGAGCTCGGGTACCAGCTTCGGAATGAGGCCGTATTCGAGCGTCTTGCGGACAAGCTTTGCGAAGGTGACCCCGGGTTCGACCGAGCAGGTCTCGTGCTCGGCGTCGATCTCCAGGATCTCGGTCAGGGCTCGCAGATCCACCTTCGCGTCCGCCCTGCGGGCGTCGCTGGCGAGCGGCATCATGTGGGAGACGCCGTTCTTGCGCAGGGAGAGGAGCCCTGGCTCGGCAGTACGCAGGAAGTCAGCGATCGCTGCGACCTTGTCGATGTGGGTCGTGTGGGTCATGTTTGCCGTCCCGCCCATGTGGCCATGGGTCTTGCAGTTTGAACGGGTCCCGCAGCGCGGTCGCTACGCAGCGCAACCGGGACCCGTTTGACGCATCGGGCCCGCTCCCGCCCAGGCGAAAGCGTTCTAGGCGACCGGTCCGCGCAAGAGCTCGTCGAGGGTCGCTGGCAGCTGATCGACCATTCCCGCCGGAACGGCGCGATCGAAGCCGGACTCGCACTTCGGGCAGGGATCGGTCAGATGCGGGCACGCAGTGAATGCGACGACCGGAATCTCGGCTGTCAGGGGATCCAACTTGAGACTTTCTACCAGCTTGATGGACTCGGCGCAGGCAAGCTGGCAATCGACGATCAAAACGTCCGGCTTGCCCTGCGACAGGCGCCCCCTGACCTGATCCAGACCACCGACGAGGGCGACCGAGTAGCCTTCCTTCTGGAGGATGTAGGCAGCGAACTCCCGATCCGGGCGCTCGTCCAGCATCAGGATGTTTTCGGTTGCAAAGGGCACCATGGGGTCCATCCTTTCCTGGGGCATCGGGCCCTTCGAGGCCAAACGGCACTCGCAGGGCCTGGGGTGACGCTCGCCCGGAGGGTCATCCGGGTGAACCCGAAAGACTGGCTGAAAAGGCGTCCTGACGCGACGAATCGTGGCGAGATTGGCAGGTCTTGAACTCGACGGGCTTGTCGTAGCGCTCCCCGCGCACAATGCGGTCCACGTAGATGCCGGGAGTGTGCACCTGGTCGGGGTCGAGGTCGCCCGGGCCCACGATCTCCTCGACCTCGGCGATCACGAGGTCGGCGGCGGTCGCCATGACCGGGTTGCCGTTGCGGGCGGTCTTGCGGTAGACGAGGTTGCCCAGCGGATCGCCGCGGAAAGCCTTTATCAGGGCCACATCGGCGCGGAGAGCAGGCTCGAACAGGTGAGGCCGGCCGTCGAAGTCACGGATCTCCCGCCCGGAGGCGATCGCCGTGGTGGCCCCGCTCGGGGTATAGAACCCGGCAATGCCGGCCCCGCCCGCACGTATGCGCTCGAAGAAAGTCCCCTGGGGAACCATCTCCCACTCGACCACCCCGTCGAGGACCAGGCGCTCGAACAACTTGTTGCCGCCCGCGAACGAGGCGATCACCTTGCGAACCTGGCCGGTCTTCAGCAGGACGCCGGCGCCGGCGTCCTCCGTGCCCATGTTGTTGGAGAGGAGCACCAGGTCCTTGACTCCCGACGCCACGATCCGGCGCAGCAGATTCTCGGGCACGCCACACAGGCCAAAGCCCCCGACCATCAGGCTCATGCCGTCGCGGAGGGCGCCCTCCAGAGCAGAGGATGAATCCGGTCGGATCTTGTTCATGGCTCTCCTGGCCCGAGCAGGGCTAGCCGAAGGGCGTTCCCGAAGCTAAACGGTGACGCCGGCCGTGGCGCCGGCGGCCTCCATACCGCGCTCGAGCGCCTTCATGTTGAGGGGGACAAGGTGCTGGCGGTGGGCCGGCAGCACCGAAGCAAAGGCGGTCTCCACGCTCGTCCGCTGGACAAAGGGCCTGGCGCCCAGCAAGGCCCCGACCGCGACGATGGAACCAACCAGCGCCGAGCCCAGAGCGGCCGCGATCTCGTTCGTCGGGATGGGAATCACGCGGATATCCGTACGCCGGCTCTTCAACTCGATGAGCGAGCTGTTGACGACCAGCACACCGCCGGGGCGGACCAGGGGCTCGAAGCGCTCGAAGGACGGCGCGTTCATGACGATCACGCCCGTGGGATGGCTCGTGACCGGACTGCCGATCTGCTCGTCCGAGGCGATGACGGTACAGTTGGCCGTTCCGCCGCGCATCTCGGGGCCGTAGGAAGGGATCCAGGCGGCATTGAGGCCCTCGTCCATGGACGCATGAGCCACGATGACTCCAGCCGACAGGATGCCCTGGCCGCCGAATCCCGCGATGACGATCTCTTCTAGCATTTCGATCTCCTGGTCTGCCAGTTCCGATCCCGACGGTGCGTCGTTACGCCTTGGCCCCTGCAAAGACATCCTTGAAGACGCCCAGGGGAAACTCCTTGACCATCTCGGCGCCGATCCACTGGTTGGAGTCTTGCGGCGTCATCTTCCAGTTGGAGTTGCAGTTGGACAAGATCTCGACGATCGAGAACCCGTGCCCCTCGAGCTGAGCCTTCATGGCCTTCTTCATGTAGCCCCGGGTCTTGTGGATGTTGGCCAGATCGTGCAACGAACCCCGAGCCGAGAAGGCCACGCCGGGAAGCTGCGCCAGTAGCTCGGTGATGTGGATCGGATAGCCCGTGAGCTCGGCCTTGCGCCCCCCAGGGGCCGTCGTCGCCTTCATTCCCACCAGAGTGGTCGGGGCTAGCTGGCCCCCCGTCATGCCGTAGATGGCGTTGTTGATGAAGATGACCGTGATGCGCTCGCCGCGGTTGGCCGCATGCAGGATCTCGGCCGAACCGATCGAGGCAAGGTCACCGTCGCCCTGGTAGGTGAATACGAAGGCATCGGGGTACACCCGCTTGGCGCCCGTCGCCGAGGCTGGCGCCCGGCCGTGCGCGCAGCTCAGCATGTCGACGGCGAAGTTCTCGTAGTTGAAGACACTGCAGCCCACGGACGCCATCCCGATCGTCCGGTCCTGGATACCGAACTCGTCGATCAGCTCCGCCAGGAGCCGGTGAGCCACGCCGTGGCCGCAGCCGGGGCAGTAGGTGAAGGCCTTGTCGGTAAGCGACCTGGGACGATCGAAGATCAGCGTCTGGCCCTCGCCAGCGCCGGTCGCCGGTATCGTCTTGGCTGCCACACCAGCCGTTGCATCCGTCACGGAGAGCCTCCCTATCAGAACAGCGAGAAGCGCGTCGGCGCGCCGTCGGGATCCGCAAGCACCGCCTGCATGGCGGTCTCGAGCTCGTCCGTCTCGAACAGCATGCCACCGTCCTTGCCGACAAAATGAAGTGGTTTGTCGTGGGCGATCGCCAGGGCGACGTCCTCGACCATCTGCCCGAAGCTCATCTCGGCGACCAGGAACGCCCTGGACGAGCCTCTGGCCAGATCGGCCAGGGCCGCGTAGGGGAACGGCCAGAGCGTGATCGGACGCAGCATCCCGACCTTCACCCCCCGCGCCCGCAGGTTCCGGATGGCAGAGCGGCAGACCCGCGAGGAGGTTCCGTAGGCGACCACCACGAGGTCCGCATCGTCGGCCATGAACTTCTCGTAGCGGATTTCGTGCTGGCGGATGGCTTCGTACTTGTCCTTGAGGTGCTGATGGAGCACGGCCATGTCCGGGGGCTGCAGGTGGATGGTGGTAAGGAACCGGCTCTTCTCGCCCGGCTGCCGGATCCGCAAAGCCCAGGGCTGGGGCGTGGCCGTCTTGGGCAAAAGACCGCCAAGCTCGACGCCCTCCATCATCTGCCCGATCGTGCCGTCGGCCAGGATCATGGCCGGAATACGGTACTGCTCGGCAAGATCGAAGGAGAGATACGTCAGATCCGCAAGCTCCTGGACGGAATCCGGAGCCAGCACCAGGAGGCGATAATCACCATGGCCGCCGCCCTTGGTGGCCTGGAAGTAGTCGCCCTGATGCGGCGCGATATTGCCCAGCCCCGGACCGCACCGCATGACGTTGACGATGACAGCTGGCAGCTCGGCGGTCGCGATGTAGGAGATACCCTCCTGCTTGAGCGAGATACCCGGCGAGGAGGAGGAGGTCATGACGCGCTGGCCACAAGCCGCCGCGCCGAACACCATGTTGATCGCCGCGACCTCGCTCTCGGCCTGCAAGAACGTGCCGGCGACCTCGGGCAAGCGCTCGGCCATGTGCTCGGTCACTTCGTTCTGCGGGGTGATCGGGTAGCCGAAGTAGTAGCGGCAGCCCGCCCGGATCGCAGCCTCGCAAAGGGCGTGGTTGCCCTTCATCAACTCCCGGCTCGCCGCGTGCGGCGCCTCGTGGGCCACATTCTGGCCGGCGACATCCAAGGCCATGGGGTCCTCCTTAACGGTAGACGCGAATCGCGACGTCCGGGCAAACCTGCGCGCAGGCCTTGCAGCCCGTGCACCTGTGATCCGGGTCCCGATACTCCACCGGGAAGTAGCCCTGCTTGTTGATCTCCCGCGCCTGCTCGAAGAGCACGTTGGGCTTACAAGCGGGAACGCAAAGGTAACAACCCTTGCAGGAATCCTTCAATACGGTGATCGAGGGCATGACAGTCTTTCGCGTTTCGACAACGTATCAAGCCAGCTCCGGCAACGTTGCCGGAATGACACTCTTGGCCATAGCCAAGCCGCTCGCGAGCGGCATGGCCTCAGGATCGCATGTCCGCTCAAAAAGAGCCATAGGGTAAAATTCCCGACCCGCTGGCTCGTCCAGACGCCCACGAATGTGGAGGCTCGCGATCCGCCGGGTGAAGCCTTACCGGGCCCCTAGTTCGGCAACCAGGCGCTCGGTTTCGGCAGAGACCTCGCTGTCGAGTTCCTGGCGGACAAGCTGGCGGCAGAGCTCGAACTGGCGCCGGACCAGGTGCGGCTCGCCGAGCTTGGCCAGCAGCCGCATCAGGATCCGGTGGCCCTCCTCGTGGGCTGGTTCCATGTCGAGGATCCGATCGGCGTATGTACGGACCAGGTCCAGGCGATCGCCGCCGAGTTCGAATCGCGCCAGACGGCCCAGCATCTCGATCATTAGCATCCGGCTGCGCTCCCTCTCCAGGTCGAACCACTCGAGCGTCGCGGGCTCTGACAGGAGATCCCCGCGATACAGTGCGACGGCCCGCTCGTAACAGCTCGCGGCACGACGCTCGTCCCCCTGGGCCAGTGCGCGCAAGCCCTCCGCGTGGGCGTTCTCGAACTCGTCGGTGTCGATCCAAAGCTCGCCCCGGTCGAGCCAGTAGCGGCCGTCCTGGACCTTGAGGAATCTAGAGGCCTGCCACGGCTCGAGATCAGGTTCGAGTACCCTGCGCAGGGCGAACAGCCAGTTGGCAACCTGCCGCCTGGCCAGCCGAGGTTCAGTGTCCGGGCACAACCGGTCGACCAAAGCTTCGTGGCTGAACGGCTCGGCGCCAAGGATGAGCACACCGGCCAACGCCTTGGCCTTCTTGCGCGGCCAGGGGGCGACGCGCATTCCCACGCGCACCGTGAGCTGGCCCAGGCAGCGGATTTCAACGAAGGGTGGCGGAAGATGGCTCGGGGCGGCGTTGAACACGACGGCACGGGCAGCCTGGGCCCGAGCAGGAGATTCGCGATCGGCCAGCCGCATGGAGCGTACCTTCTGGGGGAAGCGCGACTCGATCCGAGCCAGGAGATCGCCGTAGCCGTACCGCCCCAGGAGCTCCCAGAGCGCCGAGGCGATCTCGGGCTGCCGCAGTGGCAGGAAGTAGTATGGCCTCAACTCCACGATGGCGACGGCTTCGGCCAGCGCCGCTTGAGTCCCCGCTCGGGTGGCTGATTCAGGCGCCCTGCCGTCCGGATCCCCGTCGCCAAGCCGATCGGTGACCACCCCCAGGGCCAGCAGGGCCATCGCCAGCCAGTACGGGCGCTCGCATCGCCGCAAGATACCGATGGCGCAATGGAGCTTGTCGCGGCACTCTTCCAGGTTGCCCGCGACGAAATCCGTCCCCCCCCAGTCCAACAAGACCCTGGCGTGTTCCGGCCGACGCGCGTCGATCCGCCGCGCCGCCTCCGCGTGCAAGCGATCCGCGGCTGCGAGCTCCCCGCGCCGCCGGGAGATCGCAGCGAGCTGGCTGAGCAAGATGCCGTAGCTCGCGGTCTCCTGGCCCCCGATGCAGACCAGGACGTCGCTCATCTTGCGGTACCAAGCCTCGGACGCATCGAGGTCGCCGCTCACCAGGTGATAAAGGCCCAAGGCTCCCAGCTCATCGACCAGAACCGGGGTGGCATCGTTCTCGACATCATGCACGGCAAACCGCCGGGCCTCCGCATCGGCGATCGAAAAATCGCCGCTGAAGATCGCAAGGTTGAGTCGGAAGGCCCTGATGCGCCGTGCGAGGTTGTCATTGTCCGGGAACTCGCGTTGCAGGCGCTCCGCGCCGGCCAGATGCGCCCTGGACTCCTCGAGGCGGCCCCGCCCCAGCTCCAGGCCTGCCAGACGCAGCTGGGCCTCTTCCAGCAAGAGCGCGTTCGCCTCCTCCCCCATATGGGGAAACGCCAGGGCCCGCCTGAGCCAGCGCTGGGCTTCAGCGTCTGCTCCGGACTTGAGAGCCAGGCTCCCGCGGTTGACGTAGAAGCACACGCGGTCGTACCGGTCGGCAAAAGGCTCGAGGGCCATGATCGGTCCCATGAGAGCATCGCAGGCCTCAAAATCGTCCGCAGAGCCCATCAGGAAGTAGCGCTCGACCAGCGCGGCGAAGACCAGGTCGCTTGCGCCCGCCTCGGAAGCACGCTCGTGCGCTCGCTGAATCCGCTCGTCTGCTTCGACGGAGAATCCCTTGGCGGCGAGGACGGCCGCCTCGGCCAGCAAGAGCTCGGGAATCCGGGCAGCGGTCCCGGCCGGGAAGCGCTCGAGTGCCCTTTCGATCTCCTTGAAGCCCCCCCGCAGGCGCAGGAGGCGCTGGCCTCGGTGGAACAGAGAGACGGGACGATCGAGCGGGCGCTCGTGCACGAGGAGATCGACGGCTGCCGGCAGATCCCTGCATGCGAGCCAGGCGGCAATGCGATCAATCCGATCGCGATCCTCCGGCGGATGCGCGGCCTTCCACTCTTCGAGGAGCACCTCCCGGCCGAGCGGATGCCATTCGAAGACCTCCGGTCCGCTTCCCTGCAGCAATCCCCAGGTCCGTAGGGCCTCGATGTCGGCAAACCAGCCTCCCGAGCTTGATGCCCCTGTGGCTCCATCGATCTCTGCCAGCCCCTCGGGCCAGACCGCCGGCCAGACCGAGAGATCGACGGCCCGCTGACGTAAATCGATGGGCAAAGGCGCGACGAGTTCGTCCGAAGCCAGGTCACGCAACCGGCTGGCGAGCTCGGGGCGTGCCCAGAGGGCAGTCACCGCCGCCAGACCAAGAGGCCAGCCGGCGACCTTTCGGACGATCTCCGGATCCACCTTCACTTTGCGTAGCCGTTCCGTCACCTCGCCGGGGGTCAGCCAAAGCTCCGTCGGCCCCAGCTCCCGGATCGCTCCGAGGGCGATCTGCCGGACGGGAACCACCAGGAGCGTCGCGCACGTCGTGAGGAAGATCCGGACACCGCAAACCTCGACCGAAAGCAAGCGGGCGAGGAATGCGCCGGTTGCCGGATCGGCCATTGCCCGGTCAGCCTGATCGACCACGAGGGCGGCGCTCCCCGGGTAACGCCGCTCCAGCTGCTCGAGCAAGGCCTCCGCCAGCTTTTCGGGCCCGACTCCAGGCGGAAGACCCAGCTCCACCGCCATGCCGGCAAGATCCGGCCCCGGGCCAAGCCACAAGCTTTCGAGCCCGAGGGCCTCGATCATCTGCCGAGCGGCAGCCGTCTTGCCGCTGCCAGGCGCGCCCCTCAAGATCCAGACGCGGGGCCGCGGCTCGCATAGCCACAGCTCCAAGCGCTCGACCGATCGGCGACCGGGTGCCGCCGGAGACGGGAGGATTGCCAGCCCCACGCGTCCATGAAAATGCGAGTCAGCAACCGTCGTCAAGCCCCTGGGCCCTCTGCCGTAGAATTTCAAGCTGCCTCTTGGAGGTTGAAACTTAACCAGGATGTTTCATCCGGCCCTTCGTGGGGCCCTTGCTTGGCTGTTGCTGGGTAGGCAGGGCCTTCGTTTCGTGATCGGCGCCCGCCTTTCTGGATGCCTTTGCTGCGCGAAGGATCGGCGGGTGGTCGAGAGCGGCGGTCCGCGAGCGGGGGGCAGGCCGCGCTGGACTGGCACGGTGGCGGGCAACCTGGCGGACTTTGTGAGCGACTGCCTTCCGCGGTTGCGGCGGCTGGCGAGGCCTTAGCGAGCGATGATGCTGTAGACCCGCTGGCGAAGCAGATCGAGCGCCGAGTACGCCACGTAGCGCGGATCGAGGGAGTCGACGAGCAATTCCACCAGGCTTGCCGTAAGACCGAGACGGTCATCCACGGAGCGCACGAGTGGCACGCCCCCGTCGCTGGTCAGACCCGCCACATCGAACGCGGCTAACACCTTCTTGCGGAAAGGGACGGGGATGGCAAACGAAGTGGTTCGATCTTACATACGATGGCCGGGTCATCGGTGGTGTGGTTCTGTCGCAGGAATACCGCACCGTTGGACTGGACCTTCCAACAAGGCCGTGCAATATCCGGGTTAAACGAGTCTTGGCCTCGTCCGAGTGGTCGATCGTGCCAAACTCGGCCTGCACTGAGAATTCCGGCGAGCATGCCAGTTTTTCCCATCTGGCGTCATCCACGGACGCCGAGGTGGATGCACGTTGACAGGACAGTTTCAGCCTGGGCCCGGCCATATTGAAACTCCACTGAACATAGCCCTCGCTAACGTCTCTCAACGTGGAGTCTTTTCTAGGGCCGAGGAACGTCGGCAGGTATGCATCAGGGGTCCCGAAGCCTGTTCGCATCGAGTCGAGGCAAGGCGAGGCTCTACGCTTCGTCTCTAGGGACGGAGCAAGCCAACGGGGGAAGCTCGGGTTGTCCATGGGGTGGTCGCTCAAGCTGGCAGTCGCTGCGGCGGTGCTGCTATCCGGTTGCCATCTTTTCGGGATCCGGACGGCCACCGGGCTGACGGTGCCACCCATCGTCGGACGGGCGGTCTTTCCCGCGAGCCGACAAGTACAGGCTGCAGGTTCCGACGTCTCCACGGCCGCGACGATCTCGCTCATCGATCCGAATCAGTCCGAGACGGTGTCCACGACCCTGACCGACACCAGCGGATCGTTCTCGCTCCAGCCGGGCTTCGCGCCCAACGTGCAGGTCTACTATCTCGAGGCGGTCAAGGGCCTCGACAACAACATCGCCGGCAACGACGCGGCACGCCTGCGCACGCTGGTCGAGTGGACCGGCAGTGCCTGGCTTTCGGTCGCGTCCGGCAGCGACTCGCTCTCGCTCGGCACGACGGCTCTGTCGGCGATCGTGGCCCTGCGCCAATCGTACACTCCCGTCGATGCCACTCTCTTGATGAACACGCTGACTCTCGGCCCGCCCGACACGTTTGACTCCACCGGCACGGGGATCAGCGGCTCCGAGTACTCCACGGTCTATGGCCTGGTCAGCCAGATCCTCGGAAACGATGGGGATCCGCTGCACTACCTCACCTTCGACGGCACCACATACTCCAGTATGTTGGCCGTGACCGCCACCTCGCCATCGATCGAGCTCGTCTCGCCCGATCCGGCCTGGCCGGGCGCGACGATCACGGTCTACGGTCGCAACTTCGACGCGACGCTTTCAAACAACTCCCTGACGCTCAACGGAGCGGCCCTGACGCTGACTGGCGGCGACACGTCCCACCTGATCACGACGTTGCCCTCTTCGGCATCCTCCGGCACGCTCTGGCTCGTCTCGCCCGGCGGCACGGCGAGCGCCGAGCTCACGATCATCCCATCCGTCAACGGAACGACGAACGCCACCGGGAGCCTGCCGTTCGCCGGCTCTGGCACCACGATCACAGGTAACGTCTCCAGCTAGCCAGACGCATTGAAAATCGAGAGGACCGAATGAGAAATCGCTACCGGCACGTTCTGGCGGCAGGCGCCGTCCTCTCGACGTTGGGCGTGGCCACTCTGGCCAGCTGCGCGGACAACACGGGGGTTACGTTGGGCAATCCCAACGCCCGGACCACTGTTGACAAGAGCGGCTCCAGAACGACCAATTCATGTGGTAGCAGCACCGCCATGTGCGGGTCGGTCAATGGCACCTCGGGAACGTCGAGCTCGACGACCACGAGTTTCACGAGTTTCACGAGCTCCTCGACCACGTCGACAAGCGGCAGCTCCGCGTCGAGCGCCGGGACCGCCAGCCCGTCACCCAGCGCGAGCCCCGTCGCCACCTCCGTGGCCATCAGCCCCGCAAGTTTGACGCTCTACGTCCCGCCGGCACCCGGCAGCACCCTGCCCCCGGCCACGTATGCCACGAGCGCTTCCCTCTCCGCCAAGGTCGCCATGTCAGATGGCAACTCGACGACGTCGGTGACGTGGGAGCTCACCGGCCCCAACGCGGGCATCGCCACGCTCGATGCCTCGGGGTCGCTCTCGATTGTCACGTCGGGTAGCGGGACCGGGCCCTGGACGCTGACGGTGAAGGCCGTCTCAGCCGACGGCGATGCTACCGGGAGCGAGAACGTGACGGTGGAGGCTGTGGGCGACGCCGCAGTGTCGGTGCAGTAGGACGATGGCAATGAAGGCAAATCGCGAAATCGGCCGCTGGACCCTGGCCGGGACCATCGTGGTCCTCGGTGGCTGCGCCGGCACGCTGGCGCTGGGTTCCCATCCCGGGACCTCGTCGCCCCCCTCCGCGACCCGGCTGACCCTGGACACGTCTTCCGCTCCGGTACCGGGCGCACACGCGGACTCCGGAGCCACTGCACGCTACGGCTCCGTGGCGATCGCGGTCGCCTGGCCCGCCAGATCGCAGACCGCCGGGCGCGGAGTGCAGGCGATCCCACTGTCGGCCACGTCCATCGCGCTCTCGCTGGCGTCGGGCAGCACGACCGTGGCGACGGCGTCCATCACCTCTCCGGCCACGAATTCCACGCTGGCGACGATTCCGGTCGGAACCTACACTCTGACCGCCGAGGCACTGCGGGCTGACGGCTCCGACGCGGCCAGTGCCTCGGCCCCGCTCGACGTCGTGGCCGATCGGGTCGCCCAGGCGAAGTTGAGCCTGGTGCCCACGGCCGGCCCGAGTCTCTCCGGGATCACCCCGACGAGCGGCCTGCCGTCGGGCCAGATCGACATCGACGGCTCCAACCTCTTGCCGCCTACGGGCGGAACGTACTCGGTCTTCGTCGACAACCAGGCCGTGGCGAGCTCCTTGCTGCAACCCGGCTCTTCCACGATTTACCTCATGGGGATGCCGTCCTGGGCCCAGAACAGCGGCACGGCCTCGATCTCGGTCAGCGTCGACGGCGTGACGGCGCCTCAAACCGAGGTCTTCACGGTGCAGGACCTCGCCTGCCTCACGCTCACCCCGACGGACTCGATCCTGGTAAACAGCACCACCCAGCAGTTCACGGCCAACGCATACAGCGATGCCGCGTGCAGGCAGCCGATCTCGGGGATCCCGGTCAACTGGGCGCTCTTGAACCAGGACCCGGCCCCGTCGGGGCTCATCGGGGCTACGCAGAGCTTCACGCTTTCGGGAACCGGCGTGTTCGAGACCTACGTCTCGACGGGTTCGGCCTGGGTCCAGGCCACGGCCGGAAACTTCGTGGCCACGACATCCATCACGGCCAGCGTATCGACCGCGGTTCTCGACGCCACGCCGGCTCCGGGCCCGGGGATATGAGGCCGCGTGGGCGTGGCTCGGGAGACGGGAAAGGCCGGCAGCCATGAAGGGTGAGAGACGGTTCCGGGGGCACGCCCTGAGGGTCCTGGCCCTGCTGGCCGGCTGCGCACATCCAGGCATCTCGTCTCTGGCCGGTAGGAGCTCGGACCTGATGGAGATCACCGGCCAGGCGTTGTTTCCGGTGACCACAGGCTCGGCTTACCGGACCCAGGCCACCGAGGATCAGGTCGCCCTGGCGGCCACGGTCTCGCTCATCGACCCGGCGGCGGATGAAACCGTCGCCACCGCACTCACCGATGCCCACGGCGTGTTCCGAATGAACTCCACGTCCGCCCTCTCCGCGGGGGAGGCCTACTACCTCGAGGCGGTCAAGGGCCTCAATGACAACGCCGTGGGTAGCGACGCCGCCCGCGAGCGTACTCTTATCGATTTCAACGGGAACTGGCAGTCCATCACCCAGGGACCTCTGATCATCAACCAGACCACGACCGCGCTGTGCATCATCGCCAGCCTCAATCAGGGCACCGTCACGCCGGCCAAGCTCATCAACACGGTGGTTCTCGGGGCAGTGCGCAACGGCATTCCCGATACCTTCCTCGATACGGGTACGGGCATCTCGCAGAGCGCATTCGAACAGGTATACCCACTGGTAACCCAGGCCCTGGCCAGTGATTTCGACCCCTTTGACGCCGTGGTGTTCAACGGCACCGCATTTGTGACCAAGTCTAACCTGGGCCTGGTCATCGATCGAATCTTGCCAGATCCGGCCGCCGTAGGTGCGACCGTGACGATCTGGGGATCGGGGTTCGGATCTGGCGACACCGTGACCTTCGCCGGCGGCGCCACGGCGACGATCCTCTCGGCCACGGCGAACGAGCTCCAGGTCCAGGTACCGGTAGGAGCCCAGACGGGCAATGTCACGGTGACGGTGGGGACGAGCGGATCGGCTTCGGTGCCTTTCACGGTTTTGCCCGACGTCTCGGGAGGAGTCAGCGCATCGTGAACCAGACGAGTATGAACGTGGAAGCGCGAGAGTCCGGGCGGCCCGGTGCGCGCTGGATCACAGGCAGAGCCAGCGTCTGGTTGCTGCCCGGGGAGCCCGGGGGACCGTCGCGGACCGCAAGCCTACTCCTGGCGGGGATCTTTGCCCTGGCGGTGGCCCTGGTCGGCTGCCACCTGGCTCCGGGCGGCATGGCCAGGCTCGGCGGTCCTCCGGGGCAGATGGGTGCGACGAGCGCGTCACCGGTCCTCTCAGGCCGCGTCGACTGGTCGGCTGGCGGTGCTGGCCTCCAGGCCCTTGCGTCTGGGAAGTCCCGGATCCAGGCCCTTTCGGCCGGCAAGGCCAGTAGCCCGGCCGAAACGCTCGAGGGCACGCGCCGCGCGCAGGCAACGGCCGGCGATCTGGTCGCCTCCACGACCGTCTCGCTCATCAACACGGGCAGCAACACGACAGTCGCCACCGGGCTCACCAATGCGAGCGGCGCGTTTAGCCTGACGCTGGCGGGCTACACGCCCACGACCGGCGAGACCGACATCCTCGAGGCCGTCAAGGGCCTCGACAACCAGGCGCCGGGAGCCAGCGCCGCCCGCATGCGAACCCTCCTCGAGTGGAATGGTTCGGCGTGGCTATCCATCACCAATGCAACAGCCGGCGGGAACATCGTCATCGACACCCTGACCACGGCCGTCACCATCGAGTCCGAGCTCGATCCCACGGACATCCCGGCCGCCAGCACCATGGGCAAGGTCAACGTCGGGGTCACTCCCGCCGTCCTGGTCGATCCGCCCGGGCCCTACACCAACCATCCAGATGCCGAGATCGATGACCTCTCGAACGAGCTCGCGACGGATCTGGGCGCCAACGCCGATCCCGTTGCCTCCATCCCGACCGTGCTGCCGAGCATCAGCTCCTTCACGCCCAACAGCGCCATCCCCGACGGCCTGGTGCAGATCACCGGCAGCGGCTTCTCACCCGCTCTGGGCGGCAATACCGCCACCATAGGCGGCGCCGCCGCGCAGGTCCTCTTGGCCACGCCCACCGAGCTGGTCGTCGTCGTACCGCCCGGCGCGGTCTCGGGCAGCATCGGCATCACCACGGGCCGCGGCAGCACCAGCGTCGGCGGCTTCACCATGCTGCCCACTGCTCCGACCCTAGCCATCAGCAGCTTCTCGCCCACCAGCGGCCGGGCGGGAACCGTCGTGACCTTGACCGGCGGCTTCGGCAACCCGGCCACGGGCGCCACGCCATCGGTGTTTTTCGCCCCGCCGTCGACCTGGACCGGGCCGCCGCCTCAGGCGACAGTCACGGCCAGGACCGCCGGTTCGCTGACCGTCACCGTGCCCATAGGCGCGGTCCCCGGCCCCATCAGCCTCTCCTCGGGCGGCTCTTCTGCCCAGAGCGCGACCTCCTTCAACGTCTGGCAGGGCGACATTAGCTCGATCGTCAATCTCACGCAGGCGTCGGCCTCGCTGCCGGCCGAGACGAGCTACACCCTGCCGGAGGAGATGAACTCCTCGGGATACGTCCAGTACAACAACGTCCTGTACATGCTCGGCGGCTATGGCGGACTCGGAACCAGCCTCCAGGACGTCTACGGCGTTCCCCTCGACGCAGACGGCTCGCTCGGCACGATCTTCCACGCGGGCACGATGCAAGACAACCGCGACTCGCTCGGTGCGGCAGCCTACAACGGCTGGCTCTATGCCGTCGGAGGCCGCTCGACCTATCAGAACAACAATCCATGGGCCACCATCGAACAGGCCCCGATCAACGCCGACGGCAGCCTCGGTCCGTTCAGCTATTCCGCAGCGCAGCTGCAGACGGCTCGCTGCTGCTATCCGACGACGGCCCAGTACCAGAACCACATCTACGTCATCGGCGGATCGGCGGGCAACGCGGCGACCACGTTCTATCCGCTGTCCTCGATCGAGCGCTTTGACATCGGCGCCGGCGGGGCCCTCAGCTGGGTCGCCACCTACTCGCTCAACGTCGGCGGCAGCCCGGTAACGAGCATGCAGGGCCCGCTGCAGGCTCCGGTCGTCGGCAACTACATCTTCCTTTCCGAAGCGCACCTCACCGGCGATGGCGTCAGCAATTGCTCGACCTGCTCGCTCAGTATTCCCATCAATCCGGACGGCTCGATCGGCGCTGCCACCTTCGGGCCGCAGGTCCCCACCCAGGCCGCCGCCTGGGGCAATGAGATCGCGATCGGGAACACGTTGTACGACATCGGTGGGTACGACGACCTATCCTCGCCCATGTCCGAGCTCGGCTCGGTATTCGATACCACCGTGAACCCCACGACGGGCACCATCGGTTCCTGGAACTACATCTCGTCCATGGTTCAGTCGGAGTGCAGCCCATCGGCAGTGGCCGTCCAGGCCAACCAGATGTACGTGTTCGGCGGCCAGAGCGGCTCTTCGTCGTCAGGCTTCTTCAACACGGCCGACATCCAGACCACGACCGTCAACGCAAACGGCAACCTTGACTGGTGGTCCTTCCTTGGTGGAATGCAGCACTATACCTACGGCCAGGTCGTCGACGTCTTCAAAAATAAGCTCTGGAGCATCGGCGGCGAGCTGCCCGTCGGCGCCAGCCCGCAATCCTCGACCTGGAGCGAGTATCACGAGATCCAGCCGGATGGCAGCCTCGGGCCTGCCGCGATGGGGCCGCAGCTAGCCTATTCGGTCATGATGCCCGAGAGCGCGGTGGCCTACGGGCCGAACTTCCCCAACGGCTACCTCTACGTGATGAGCGGCTGCGGCACGTGGTCCAACGGGGTGTGCGCCAACAACAACAACCCCGAGCCGGTACAACGGGCAACCATCAACTCCGACGGCACGCTCGGTCCCTTCCTCAGCCTACCGGTTTCGCTCAACATCCAGCGCCAGGGCGGGTCGGCCGTGGTCCTGGGGAACTACCTCTATGTCTTCGGTGGAGCCGCCGCGATCGGCCACCCGGGCGGCGGCCAGGCGCAGGTTGCGAGCATCGAGCGCGCCACGATCGAGACCGATGGGAGCCTGTCTCCCTTCGTGATCCTCGACCAGGAGCTGCCTGACGGCGGCCTCGACTTCGGCATCCCCGTGGTCACGGGCCCGTACCTCTATCTTATCGGGGGCACGACCCCCACCCAGGTGGGCCCGGACTTCCGGGCGCAGGTTTTCCCGGACGGCACCATCGGGCAATTCGCGCCGGAAGAGTCCATGGCCACACCCGTCGTAATGACGTCGGTGGCCCGATTCGGGAACTCGGTCTACGCCTTCGGCGGAGACAGCGGTACCTGTTGCACTGCGGGGGCAATGAGCAACGTGATCCAGCAGTCCATCGTCAATCCCGACGGCACGCTCGGACCGTGGAAGAACCTGTCGATCACCCTACCTAATCCGTGGCGGGCGCCCTCCTATACGCCCGGCATCTACCAGAACTGGTTCTACTTCCTCGGGGGAGCCGACGATACAGCCGCATCCTGCTGCAATCCCTATCAGCAGATCCTCCAGGGCACGATCCACTAAGTTACCCACCGCGCCCTCTTGCCGAGCTGGCGCCACCCCGATGGGTGAAACCAGCGCCACCGCCGGCGTACAGCCACGTAGCAGCTTACCCGCAGCAGGGGGCGTTTGAGGGGGGCAGCGGCCCCCCTCAAGTTACAGCCCCGAAGGGGAGTTTCTCGTAAGGCCCGGCACTGAGCGGAACGCGATCCATTTCGGATCGCGTTGCGTCAAGGCTCCTGCGCCTGGCCCGCGATCCGGTGGGTCTCGCTCTGGTCCTGGCGCCTCCGGAGAAGGGCTCGACTCCGCCGAATCGAGATGCGCTCTTTCTCGAGCTCCCTCGGACGCTCCCCGGTCACGGGCTCTGTAGGCTCGCGATTGAGGAGCGTTGCAAACCAGCGCTGCTTCCTGCGGAGGACGTTCTTCTGAAATTCCTCGTAGTCGATCATCGCTCTTCCTCGGTCCGGATCCGTTCCACGTCCGCCTGGAGCCGTTCCAGGGCATCGACCCCTTCGGGAATGGCGAAGGCTCGCTCGTATAGATAATCCCAGTCCAGGCGATCCGAGTAGAGGACGGCCAGATGTCTCGCCCAGCGCTCGTCCTCACGGCTGCGTCCACCGAAGAGGTCGCCGGCTTGAAGGCGACCGAGATCGGCAGGCCTCAGCCGGGACGAACCGTGAGGCGACTGACCAGGTCCAGCTCGGAGTCGGTCAGCTGTCCGGCGATCTCGGGATGCTCCTCCATCAGCGTGGCGATGTCCGTGATATCCTGCAGGGCCTTGGAGGGCGGCGGCCGAGAGCGTCGTCGCGACGGGGAGCAACTTTCCCAACGGTTATCTCTATGTCATCGGCGGATGCCAAAGCTCGTCCTGCAGCGGCAACAACAATCCCACGCCGGTGGAGCGCGCCGCCATCAACGCCGCTGGCACCCTCGGGCCGTTCGTGGAGCTGCCGGTCAGCCTCAGCCTGGAGAGGGGGTGGGGGACCGCGGCCGTCATCGGCAACTACGTCTACGTGTTCGGAGGCAACGGCGTTTTCGGATCGACCTCAAGCCTGTTCAACAGCATCGAGCGCGCCGCGATCAACCCGGATGGGAGCTTGTCCCCCTTCGTCGTCCTGAACGATGCGCTCCCAGAAGCGGGTCAGCAGATGTCGGCGGTCGAGACCGACAAGTACCTGTACCTCGTGGGAGTCGAGGACCAGGGAGACGCGAACGACGGCCAAGTCTGGCAGGCCCCCATCCATCCGGACGGGAGCATCGGACAGTTCTTCGAGGCCAGCCACCTCCTCGACGGGCTGACCTCGTCGGCCGTCGCGCTTCTGGGCAACACGATGTACGCGTTCGGCGGCTGGTACACGCCGGCGGGTGGTAGCCCGGACTCCGCCTACGCAGCAATGATCCAGGCGGCGACCCTCGAGCCCGACGGGACCTTGGGGAGCTGGCAGATCCTCCCCCAGCAGTTGCCCTTCGCCATGGCGCGGAACACGCAACAGCCCGACGTCTACAAGGACTGGTTCTACATCTTCGTCGGCGGCCAGACAGCGGCAGGCAATCCCTGGATCGCTCAAGGCACCATTCGCTAAACCACTCCCATCGAACTCGGTGGGTTCGCTTCCGTGGCGAGGGCGCCGCAGGTAGCTGCGGTTGTCATCGGTCGCGGTAGGGACGCGGGTCACCCCGCGCCCCCCGCACAGATCCCGGCGGGCGCTGCTAACGCACCGGGCTCCTACCTCGGGTCGTGGCGGCAAACCTCGTAGTCGGCCAGGGGTGAAGGATCTTGGGAGTGGGGAGCCAGCGCGAGGAGAGCTTTCGCATCCGCTCCCAGTTCGTCCGATCGCGTTGGCTTCGGCGCCGGAGGGCGCGCAGCCAGTGCCTTTCGACCTGCGTTCGGAACGCCTGGATTGAGTGGATGTTTGTGGGCACGGCGTAGTAGGCATTGAAGCCGCGGACGACGCTACCCAGCCACTTCCCCTGCGCTGAGAGGGAGAGGTGCCACCTCCGCCGCAGCTCGGCTTTCACCTCACGCAGCTTGGCGGTCAGCCTTCGTCGGATGGTGTGCCGCATCAGCAGGAAGCGCCCGTCTTGAGTCCGCCCGCAGATGTGGGTGAACCCAAGGAAGTCGAACGTCTCCGGCCTTCCCTTCTTGACCTCACGTCGGCGAGTGGCCGCGAAGCGACCGAACTCGATCAGCCTGGTCTTGTCGGGGTGTAGCTCCAGGGCGAATTTCCGCAATCGTTCGCGGAGATCCCCGAGGAACCGCTGAGCGTCCCTCCATTTTTCGAAACCCACGATGAAGTCGTCGGCGAAGCGAACGACGATTACCTCGCCTGTCGCGTGCCGCTTCCTCCACTGCTGGGTCCACAGGTCGAAGACGTAGTGGAGGTAGACGTTCGCCAGCAGGGGCGAGATCGTCGCGCCCTGTGGTGTGCCTTCCTCGCACGCCGTCCATCGCCCTGCTTCCATCACTCCCGCACCGAGCCACTTCTGGATCAGTCGCAGGAGCCTCTTGTCCCCGATCCGGTGCTCGAGGAACTTCAGCAGCCACTCGTGGTCGAGGGCGTCGAAGAACCCGCGGATGTCCGCGTCGAGCACCCAGTTCACCTTCTTGGTACAGATTCCGGTGGCCAGGGCATCCAGCGCGTTGTGCTGGCTGCGTCTCGGTCGGAATCCATACGAGAAGCCGAGGAAGTCCGTCTCGTAGATGGCGTTCAGCACCTCGACGGCCGCTCGCTGGACAAGCTTATCTTCCAGCGAGGCGATGCCGAGCGGCCGCAGCCGCCCGTCCGCCTTTGGGATGAAAACCCTCCGAGATGGCTTCGCCCGGTACGCTCCCCGTGCCAGCCGATCGGCAAGGTCCAGGAGGTTATCCTCCAAGGCTGCCTCGTATTGGCTCCACGTCACACCGTCGACCCCGGGTGCGGCCTTCTTCTTGAGGTCGAAGAACGCAGCCCGGAGCCGATCGCTCGTGATGAGGTGGAAAAGCGCGGTGAACTTCACCGTCTTGTCCGATTTCGCGGCTTTCCGCACCCGTTCCAGCGCACTAGGCGCGCATTTTCCGTCACTGAGTACGGTACGCGTTTTGCTGGTCGAGTTCCCCTTGGTCGAGCCCCTTCCCTCCACCGGCTCCTCCGCCGGTTGCCCGGCTTCGTTCGTCGGCTTCCTCGGTACTATGGGCCCGTCCGACTTCCCGTGCTCGTCCGTCATCGGATTCCGGCCTTAGCCTTCCCGATGCGCCCCACCCTCCGTGGCGGGGGAACGCGGGATCTCCCGGCTCCCGTGCAGAAAGGTTCCGCACATGCGAGGGGTCTACGACCGCGTGGGACCGCCGAGGGCTTGCGATAACGTCCTCGGTCGTGTTGCCTTCCAACGTTTATTACCGTGTCGGCATCCCAAATTGGCTGATTTCGCGGCTCAATACCCTGCCTATGCGTGCCCCTGTCGAACGCTTCGCCGCCGTCCTTGCGAACGTCGACGCATGACTCGGGGTCATCGTGGGTCGCTAGTCCTTCGATGTAAGGCTCTTTCATCCTCACCCTTCTGCCGGTTTGTGCCGGCGCACAACAAACTCGCCCTTGCCCGCATGGCCTTTCTGCCGGCAGCTAGCTACCGTCGGGGGAGGACCTCGAAAACATGGAGCAGTCGGCCGCCGTCGTGACGCCCGGCCAGCCTCGCCCCGCTACCCGTCGGGCGATTCGTCCCTGGCGGCTCCCAGCTGTAGCTTGAAGTCCTCCGGTAGCACGACCGCGCCGGCCTCGCGGAGCGCATGCTCGGCGGCGGCCTCGAGGTATGCCCTGGGATCGACACCGATCCCCTTGGCCGACTCGACCAGGGTGTAGAGGATGGCCGCGGTCTCGGTCCCACGCCGCGATCGGCTCCCGTACGAATTTTTCCTTCCCCGAACGGGCCCCCGCAGGGCCCGTTCGGCGTTGTTATCGATCGGCACGTCCGGATTGTCGAGGAAGACCCGCAGACCCGGCTCGTGGTTGACCAGGTAGCCGAGGGCGTTGGCCAGGCCGGAACTCGGCAAGAGGTCCTTGCGCGCCTGCTGCTCCTGGCGCATGGCGCAGAGGTCGGCTCCGGGCTCCTTGCCCTTTCGCTCGATCTCGTAGAGCTTGCGGTAGATACCGATCGCGACCCGGCTCTCGGTGGAACCCGGTCTTCCCCAACGCGGCCTGCGTCGTCACCCTGCTCGATCGCCTCCTGCACAAGGCCGAGGTCATCAAGATCGACGGCGATTCTTACCGGGCCAAAGAGGCCCTGCAACGGGCGGAGTCCAAGCGCAACGCCCGCAAGGGCCCAAGCCGATCCAGACCCGACCAGGAGGCCCCGTCGTGAGGCCCCGTCACGGCCGGCCCCGGCTGCGGGCACTTGAGCTACCGGCAACTCGCTGGTGAGTACCAGGCCTGGCAGAATGCCTTGCCCGAGAACATGGCTGACGGGCTGCTCGCCGAGCGCCTGGCAGAGACGGTCAGCCCCCTGGAAGACCTTGCCGACGAGCTCTCTTGGCTCGACATTCCCCACGTCGGACAGCGTCTCTAAACGATCTACCGGATACCTTCACGATAGATCGCCGCGCTTGATGCCATTCAACACAGATCCACGCACTCGATCTACATGGGCCGGACTCGCCCACCGCCCCCTCGAGTGCTGAGCAAGCAGGTCCCTGCTCACGTTTCCTACACCCACCCCGCACCCGAACACTTCCGCGCGCAGATTCCGGCGGGTTAACTTGTTCGCCAACACCGGACCGATGAATCCCCCAACAAGCGGCTTTTAAGTTTCCGTGAGATCTGGCAAGACTTCCTGCTCTGGCGCCCAAGACACCACCGATAGGGGCCTCCGTACTCGGACGGGCCGGAGGCAAAGTGCTGGGAGAGGATACATGGCGAGCAACGGAATCCGGACGGGCGCGCCCGATCCCCTTGGGACATCGCTCCTCCGCAACACGGCGGGCCTGGCTACCGCTCCTGCGGCCCCCTCCCAAGCTGGGACACCGCTGGCGGACCCCACCGGCACGGCGGCGGATGCGCCGGCGCCGCAGGACGGCGGAGCGGAAGCGGACCTGAACCTCACCGGTTCCGATGGCCAGGCATCCGCCATCGTCCAGAGCGTAGCCGGACTGTCGGACGCCCAGACCCAGCAGCTTCAGGCCATCGGGGGTTCCAAGCTCCTGCAGAACCTCGACTCGCTGGCGACCGAGCCCCTGGCTCCCGGCATCGATCGCAAGAAACTCGTGGCGGAGGCGGTCGCTGGAGTGCTCGATCCGTCCACCATCCGAGAAGGCACGGCCAATACCTGCGGGGCAGCCACGACCGAGACCATGCTCGCCCAGCAAAACCCGGCCGAATACGTCCGCCTGGTGGCCGGACTCGCCAGCCGCCAGGGCACGGTGACCCTGGCCAATGGCCAGACCTTGACCCGCAACACCGGCTGGTACAAGGCCCAGATCCCCGGCGCCGCGAACCAGCTCCTCCAGACGGCCTTCATGGCCTACGCTGCGGGCGGCTACAATGCGGCGACGGACACCCGAGCCGATGGCCAGAAGGGCCTCTATGACAACGAGGAGGCCTATCTCCAGCAGAGTGTGCTCGGCAAGGCCGATGTCGAGGTGGATGGCAATTCCAACGCGACGATGGCCAAGATCGCCGCGCAGGCCAATTCAGGAACCCCGGTGAGTGTCCTGGTCGATCTCAACGGAGAGGGGCACTACGTCGAGGTCAAGTCCGTCAAGAACGACCAGGTTTCCTACGTCGACCCGCGCGATGGCCAGGTGCATAGCACCAGCACCGCGGAGTTCCAGAAGCTCGTCAAGGCCGCCAACCTCACGGCCCCCACCAAGAAGCTCTCGACCGTCCGGCCTACCCAGCATCGCGGCATTCTCGGCGGATGCGGCAATCCCTTCAAGGCGATCGCCCACGCGGTCAGCAGTATCGGCAAGGCCATCAGCAACGCCCTCGGCAGCATCGGGAAGGCCCTCGGCGGACCCTTCAGCGCCCTGGCCAAGCTGGGTCAAGCGGCCTTCGACATCGTCACGAAAGCCCTGAGCGACCTTGCCAAGGAGACGCGGAAGCTTGCCGACAAGGCCATCAAGGCAGTCAAGAAAGTCGGCAAGACCCTCTCCAAGGTCTGGAAGAAGGTCGCACCTTACGTGATGATCGTCGCGACGGTCGTCTGCGCGGTGGTACCGGGCCTGCAGGGTGTCGCCATCGCACTGGCCGCCTACCAGGCGGTCAAGGCGGGCAAGACCCTGGTCCAGGGCATCAAGGACGGCAACTGGAAAGAAGCCCTCGTGGGGGCCGTGGGCGTGGTAGCCTCCGTGGCCGGCGGCGTGGGCGCACTCGGAGCCAACGTCGTGGGCGCCGGTCTCGAGGCGGCGGCGACGACCGCCAGCAAGGTTGCGACCGTCGCGGAAAAGGTTTACGGGGCAGCCGAAGCGATCAAGTCCGGAAACCCCGGGGCGATCGTCGGGGCGGTGGCCGGAGCGATCAGCGCCGGAGCTGGCTTCGTGTCGAATTCCGCCGGGGCCCTGGCCACCAAGCTCGGAAGCTACGCATCCAAGCTGACCAACGCCGGGGAGGCTATCGCCCACGGCGACATCGCCGAAGGTCTGGCGGATGGCGCCGGCCTCGCCGGCAATGCGCTGCAGGCCGAAGGCGACCAGACGGCCGCCGCGGACCTCAACCAGGCATCCAACCTGCTCGACAAGGGAATCGCCGTAAGCAACGCCATCAAGTCGGGCAACGCCGAGGCCATGGTGAGCGCGGGCTCGTCCCTCGCGGACGCCGGCCTCCAGGATTTCGGCGCCGCCGGAGCGAGCGCATCGCTCGACTCGGCCACGAGCGTCCTCAGCGAGGGCGCCAAGGTTCTCGACGAGGGCAAGGCGGCGTATCAGGCCGTAACCAGTGGCAACGTCGCGGGAATCGCCAATGCGGCTGCGCAGCTGGCCAACACCGGCGCCGCGGATCTTGGCTTCGACCCATCTCTGGTCAACCAGGCCGCCAAGCTCGTCGACCAGGGCGTCGCCGTCGGTCAGGCCGCCCGCAAGGGAGACCTTATGGGCGCTGCCAACGCGGCCGCAGCGTTTGCCACGACCGGGGCCACGGACCTCGGCTACCAGCAAGCAGCACGGAAGATCGGCCAGGTCCAGACGGACGCCAACAACCTCGCCAGCCTCCCGCAGCAGGCCATCCAGACCGCCCGCAACCTGGCGCAGAGCCAGCGGAACGTTCTCAAGAGCTCCTTGGGCAAGGTGGGCAAGAACGCCAAGAACACGTTCAAGTCCGTCGACGATGTCGCGGCGGCAGCCGATGCGCTGGACCAGACCCTGCGTGCCGGCGCCAAGGCCGTTGCCAGCGACCTCGCCAAGGTGCCGGGGGCCAGCGGGAACGCGCTCGCTCCACTGGCCACCACTGCCCAGGCTGACGTCAAGAAGCTGGCCAGCGACCTGACCGGGCAAGCGGGACTGTCGCTCTCCTAGCGGCTGCGGATGTCTCCCTGGCTCGACAGCGAGCAAGCCGGCGTCGCGACCGACCTGTGGCGATTGCTCGACGCACGACGGGGTGAGCGTGGCGAGGACGGCATCCAGGCGATCTCGGACGCCATCGCGACGGCTCCGAGCTTCGGTGCCCTGGATCTGCAGACCGCAACGGTGACGCTCATGTCCGCCGTCCAGGATGCCCTGGCATCGGGGCAGTGCCGGGATCGCCGCGTGCTCCACCGCAGGTGGATCGTCGGGCTGATCCTGGGGCTGGAGCGCAGGGCCTACGACCTCGAGGAAGGCGCCTACATCATCGCCTACAACATCCTGTGCATCGCCGTGGAGCGAGGGATGATCCTCGCCGTCGTCGCGCGTTCTTTGGCCTGGTCGTTCGGAAACGCCCAGCGCCGTCTCGGCTGGCAGGAGGATCGCAAGGGCCGGCTTCAGGCTGCCCTCGCGCGCGGCCTGGCCGATGCCGAGGTCCACCTGGAAGGGGAAGTTGAACAGCATGTCAGCCGCTGGATGCGAGAGAACCTCGTGCGCGGTTGGCGGGCGGGCGAATTCTGGGGCAGGTTGACCCCGCGTTAGGCCGGAACTCGGCTCATCTCGAGAACCCGACCTGCACCAAGAGCCCGTAGTGGTCGCTCGGATAGACGGGCTCCGCGTGGTCGAGGACGACGCCGGCCTCCTGGACCTCTGCGCCGCAAGGACAAAATGCGTAGTCCAGACGCCGCGAGGGCTCGGTGGCCCTCTGCGTCAGCGGGTTGGAGCGATCCCAGGTGAACCCGGGCTGGTCGGGGTGGAGACGTCGATAGGCATCGACCAGCAGGCTCGAGGCCTCCGCGATCGCGGGTTCGTTCTCCGTGGCGTTCAGATCGCCCGCGAGCACGAGCCGGGCGTTTTCCTGACAAAGGCCGAGCGACCACAGGTAATCGAGCAGCACCCCGAGCTGCCGCCTCCGGACGTTGAGCTGCTCGGGGTGCCGGGACAGGTGGACCGTGGCAACCGACACGTCCTCGTCGCCGGCGAGCAGCCTGACCAGGAGCGCCACACGCGGGTCCGGTCCATCCAGGCCGCCGGGAGGCAAGCGGCGCGCCTCGGCGTAGGCGATCGGCCAGCGGGCCGCCACGGCCAGGCCGCTGACCTCCTCGCTCGCGATCTCGGCCGGGTTGCCGTAGGGCGCAAACGCGCCGAAGCGAAGGCCGAGCGCCTCCCCGACCGCGCTGGCCTGGTTGTAAGGTTCGTTTCCACCCCGAACGATGGCCTCCTGGAAGCAGACCACGTCCGGAGCCAGGGCCGAGAGCTGCCTGACAACCGAGCCAGACCGGGTGCCCGACCAGTCGAACTGCACACCGGCGACATTCAAGGTGACGCAGCGGACGATCGTGGACATACCCGTCACCGCCCCCCGCTGACGCCAGGAACCGGCGGCTGTCGGATCGCGGCGGATGCCGCGCGCCGATCCGCACTCCAGGTGTTGAGTACCTGGTCCGGTCCGATCAAAGACCGGCGGGCCACGGCCACCGCCAGACGCATCGCGCCGAGCCCGGCGATCGAGTGCGCATCCGATCCGAGGCTGAAGACCACGCCGCGGTCGCGCGCCCGCCGGGCTGCCGAGTCCGGGAGGTCGAGCCGCAGGTACGAACCGTTGATCTCGAGAGCCTTTCCATGCGCGCGGGCCGCATCGATGACCTGGTCGAGGTCGAAGTCGTACGCCGGGCGGGTGTCGAGGAGGCGGCCGCTGGGATGGTTCAGGATGCCTACGAGCGGATGTGCCAGCGCCGCCAGCAGCCGAGCCGTGATCCGTTCGGTTCCCTGGCGCGTGGCAAGGTGCAGGGAAGCCGTCACGAGGTCGAAGCCGGCCAGGATGTCGTCCGGGAAGTCCAGCTCGCCCGAGGCCCGGATCTCGAGCTCGATGCCGTGGAGGATCCTGAACGGTGCGAGCTTTGGACGCAGGGCCACGATCTCCTGACGCTGCCGCACCAGCTTGGCCAGGTCAAGACCGTGGGTGATCCCGAGGCCAGGCGAGTGATCGGTGATGGCCAGAAACTCGTAACCGAGCGCCAGCGCCGCCCTCGCCATGGCCTCGATCCCGGCCTCGCCATCGGAGTACATCGTGTGCGAATGGAAATCCCCTCGCACGTCGGAAGATTCGACGAGTCGGGGGAGCCTGCCGGCCTCGGCCGCCTCGATCTCGCCCGCGGCCTCGCGGAGTTCGGGTGGAATCCAGTCCAGGTCCAGGCGCTCGTAGATCTCCGCCTCGGTCCGCCCGGCCACGGACGCCCCCGTATCGAGGTCGAAGAGACCGTACTCGTTGAGCTTCAGCCTCCGCGCCATGGCGCGCTCGCGGAGGACGATGTTGTGGGCCATGGATCCGGTGAAGTACTGCAACGCAGCGCCCCAGGATCGCTCCGGGACGACCCGCACATCCACCTGCCAGGCCCCGGGCGCCAAAAAGGTCATCTTGGTTGGCCCCGAGGCGATCAGCTCAGGCGCAAAGGGCAGCCCCCGCGTCACCGCATCCCGGACCACACTGGCATCCTTCGCCGCGACCAGAACGTCGATGTCCCCGACCATCTCCATGCAGCGGCGCACGCTCCCGGCAGGCTCGGCCCGGTCGATGCCGGGCCATACCCGCAGGCTGGCGACGATGCGCTCGGCCAGCGGCAAGGCCACGCCCAGCGGGATGCGCCTGGAACGCTCCGGCAGCCGCTCGATCTCCTGGAGGATGCGGGCCTCGGTGGCGGCACCCAGGCCCTTCAAGGCGCGGATCTGGCCTTGCCGGCAGGCCTCGGCCAGGGCCGCCGCGGTCTGGATGTTCAGGGCATCGTAGATCGTCCTGGCCCTGCGCGGACCGACGCCCGGGATACGAGTCAGCTCGAGAACTCCGGCCGGGGCCTCGGGTCCCATCGCTTCCAGGTAGGCGCTCTTGCCCGTCGTGAGGTAGTCCGCGATCTTCTCTGCGATCGACGAACCGACCCCGGGGATCTCCTCGAGTTTCCCCTCCGCGAAGAGCTGGCGAATATCCGGGATCAAGAAGGCAACGTTCCTGGCGGCCTCTCGATAGGCGCGTATCCGGAAGGGGCTCTCCTGCTTGAGTTCCAGGGCCAAGGCGATGTTCTCGAGAAGGGCCACCACGTCGGCGTTTGCCATGGCACGAGGACCCTACCAGCAAAGGCCGATCCTCGCCTCGGCCGCGATGACCAAGCCTCGCTATCGTGCCGCCCGGTCGCTGCCAGGCGAAATCGCTCTAGCTACGCAACGCGGCCGTCATGGCCATGAAGGTCTTGTGGCCTTCGTCCATCGGGCCGCCCGCCAGATGCTCGCTGGAGATTTCCTTGTGGAGCGCGGCGATCCGCTTGCTGGTCGTCGGGTGGTCGGACAGCAGCTCCGAGGTGGGCTGCTCGATCTTCTCGATCTTGGCCAGGAACTGGACGATCCCGTTCGGATCGTAGCCCGCCTCGGCCTCGAGACGCGCTCCACCGGCATCGGCGGCGCTTTCCATCTGGCGACTCAGACCATCCTCGGCCAGTTTGAGCGCCATGGCTCCGGCCGAGGTGATCTGCGGGCTGTTGGTCTCCCCGAGCGTGGCGAGTTCGATCCCCGAGGCGACCAGCTGGTGCTGGATCAGGGAGATGCCATTGCGATTCTCCACGTGCGTCATCTCGTGGCCAAGGACACCCGCCAGCTGCGCCTCGCTATCCATCATCTTGAGTGCGCCCGTGGTGATGAAGATGTAGCCGCCTGGCAGGGCGAAGGAGTTGGGAACGTCGCTCTGCACGATCTGGACCTGGTAGTGGATATTCTTGCGCTTGCAGTGGACCGCGAGCTTGTTCATGACGCCCTGAACGTAAGCGCTGAGCCTGGGATCGGCGGTGTACGGCGGATACTTCGTGAGGGCCTGCTTGGCTGCGTTCTTGCCGATCGCGATCTCGGTCTTGGTGGAGATCAACGCCGGAGCCAGCAAGCCTGCCAGTGCGATGACCCCGCCAGCGATCTCCTCTACCTTGCGCGTGGTCGAATCGCTGCCGGTCTGCCCGTATCCGTCACTGTAGGGCGGCGAATAGCTCTCGACCTGCGGCAGCTGCCAGCTCGACGCCGCCGAAGCGGACGGCCCGGCCACCGGAGGCTGCCAGTTCCCCATCGCGACCGGAGCCTTCCAGGCGCCCATGGCCACCGGAGGCTGCCAGCCCCCGCCATCGCGCGTGGCCGGGCCACCGGCGGCAACCGTCGTGACGCTGGCAGACACGGAACTGCTTGCAGGCACCGAACTGCTGGTAGACGCTGAAGTACTGACCGACGTGGAGCTGCTGGTAGACGCTGAACTCCTGACCGACTCGGCTGCAACCGAGGAACTCGACCCCGCGGCCGGCGCTGTCGGTGCCGCAGGAGCACCGGTCGACGCGGTGGGGGTGCGAGGAGATCTGGCCGCAGGCTGCTCGCTCTGCGCCGCTCGCGCCCTGGCAACCACGGACCTGGTCTCGGTCGCCTCGGCCGGGATCTTGAGCACGTCGCCCGGATAGATCCAGTGGCCGTCCGCGCTCCGGCGTCGCCGGCCCTGGGTCGTGACCTTGGGATTGGCAGCCAGAAGGGCTTCCGGAGAGACTCCGAACCTGCGGGCGATCGCGTCGATGGTATCGCCCTTGCGGACGGTATAGCCCTCGAGGTGCACCGCATCCGTCGGCACGCCGGAGCGCACGGCCGGTGAGGCCGTCGCGGGCCGCTGGCCGTTGATGGCCAAAGAGCCGCCGGTGCTCTGGACGCGATCCATACCTTTGCCTTTTCCGCGGAAAGATCCGCTGGTTTGGTTATACCCCTTTGGCCCTGCAAGCCTGCTTCGTCGGCCAGCCCCCGAACGCTGGCGGATGACAGCCGGGGCTCACTTCGTCTTCGCGCAGCAGCCCTGTAAACCGTGCGTAATCTCGCTGAGGACCATGGACAACGGGCGCCGGCTAGTCTAGGATATCTCTATATTCAAATGTCTACATCCGACCTCCGGCGCTTCAAGGCCGAGATCTTCAAGGCCCTGGCCAATCCCCAGCGGATCGCAGTGCTCGACTTGCTGCGGAGTGGCGAGCTGACGGTAAGCGAGATGGCGGCGATCCTCCAGGTCGAACAAGCCTCCCTTTCGCAGCAGCTTTCCATCCTGCGGGCCAAGAGCATCGTCAAATACCGCAAGCAGGGCAACTTTGTGCACTACTCCGCCGCGGATCCCACCATCTTCGCGATCCTCGACGCCGCCGCAGACCTGTTCCAGAACCACGTCATCGACCTCCAGGGGCTGATCGTCGGGCCCCCGGCACAATCCACCAAGACTTAGTCCATGCAGCTCGCGATCCGCGACCTCGAGATCCTTGTGGGCGTCCCAGGAGACACCCTCTACCGGTGGGCCAAGACCCGACGGCTGCCCCTCATGCGCGTCGGGGACCGGCATTTCGCCGGCCGGTTCGACCTCCTGACCTGGGCGCTCTCGACGGGCACGATCCTGGCTCGCAATCCCTGGGTACGAAATACCGACGATCGATCGGGCGCCGATCGGCTGGTCGACGCCGTGGAGCTGGGCGGAACCCGCAACCTCGATGTGCTCGAGCCTGGCGACCTCGCAGCGGCCCTGCCCGCGTTGCTGGAGACCCTACCCGAGGCACCCGCCAAGTTGCGCGATCTGATGCGCGCCCGGCTTTCGGCCGCGATGTCCGGGGCTTACCTGGTCCTGCCCGCAGGTCTTGCGGTGCCGCACCCCCGGCACCCGCTGCTGGTCGACGTGGACCGCCCGATCGTGCGGACGATCTTTTTCGGCAGCCCGCTGCAGGGCCTGCCGGCATCGGGAGCTGGCGATCGCAGTGCCAGGATCACGGCCTGGTGCTGGATCCTGGCACCCCGGGTAGACGATCACGCCCTCCTGCTGGCCGAGATCTTGCGTGCGGCCGGCCACGCACGGGTCCACAGCGCACTGCTAGAGGACCGCTCCGGACCAACCCTGGTTACGGCCCTGCGCGAGTTTTCGGCCGAGGACCGGGCCCGACTGGCCGCGGAGACGCGTCGATGAGTCGCCGCGGTGCCGCTGCCTCTCGAACCCGGTCGGTTCCAGTCCGCGCCGGAGGGCTGGTCCTTGGCAACCGGAACGCTCCTGAAGGCCACGGCCCGAGTTCGGCTCGGAAAAGTTCAGTGATTCTGCGCGGCTCGATCCTGGAGATGCGCCCTTGACGTGGATTTTCGCGGCCATGGCTGTCTGGTCGCTCCTCGGTCTGGCTCCTCTGGCCGCCCGCTCCGCACGCCGGGCGGGGGACTTCGGGATCGCCGTCACGCTTCTCGGGGCCGCGCTTGCCGCCGTCCCGGTCGTGCTGACCCTGGCAGGCCGACCTCCCGCCGCATTCTCCCATCCCTGGGCGGTGCCGTACGGATCGCTAGCCTTCGCCCTCGATGGCCTGTCGGCGTTCTTCATGGTGCCGCTGCTGCTCCTTACCAGCCTGGGAGCGATCTTTGGCTGGAAGTACTGGCAGCACGAAGACGGGCCGATCGGGCCGACCTGGCTCTTCTACAACCTCTTGATCGCCAGCATGGTGGCCGTTCTGTGCGCTCGTAACGGCGTTCTCTTCCTCGTGGCCTGGGAGACGATGGCCCTGGTGTCGTTCTTCCTGGTCACCTCCCACGCCGGCGATGTCGAGGTCCGCAAAGCCGGCTGGATCTACCTGATCGCCACGCATCTGGGTTCGGTCTTCCTGCTACCGATGTTCGTGACCCTCGGGCAGGCCGGGACCAGCCTCGACTTCGACCATCTGGCCGCCCCTGGCACGCTGGCACCGGCGACCGCAGCCATCGTCTTCGTGCTGGCCGTACTGGGATTCGGTTCCAAGGCCGGGTTCCTGCCGATGCACGTCTGGCTACCCGAGGCCCATCCCGCGGCGCCGAGCCCCGTCTCGGCCGTGATGAGCGGCGTCATGATCAAGCTCGGCATCTACGGCATCCTCCGGGTGCTGCTCCTGCTCGGAGCCCCGGCCGCCTGGTGGGGCTGGCTGTTGGTCGGCATCGGCCTGGCATCCGGGGTTTTCGGGGTGCTGATGGCCCTGGCCCAGCACGACCTCAAGCGGCTCCTGGCCTACTCCAGCGTCGAGAATATCGGGATCATCGCCATGGGCATCGGCGTCGGCATCATCGGACTCGCCAGCGGCCAGACCCTGGTCGCCATCCTGGGCTTCGCCGGGGCGCTCTGGCACGTCGTCAATCACGCGCTGTTCAAGGGGCTCTTGTTCCTCGGCGCCGGGGCGATCCAGCACGCCACGGGCACGCGCCAGCTGGATCGCCTGGGCGGCCTGCTCAAAACGATGCCACGGACCGGAGTAGCCGTCCTGGTGGGTTCTGCCGCCATCTCGGGGTTGCCTCCGTTGAACGGGTTCGCCAGCGAGTTTGCCATCTTCCTCGGGGCGCTGGTGGGGGCCACCACGCCGTCGCGCTCGGGCCTCGCCGGCCTGCTGGTCGTCGCAGCCGGCCTGGCGCTGATCGGGGGACTTGCGACCGCCTGTTTCGCCAAGGCCTTCGGCGTCGTCTTCCTGGGCGTGCCTCGTTCCGACGCCGTCGAGGGCGCCCACGATCCGGGCGCGGCCATGCTCTGGCCGCTGGGAATCCTGGCAGGAACCTGTGCCCTGCTGGGGCTGGGCGCGCCGTTGCTGTTGCCTGCCTTGCTCCCGGCCATCAGCCTGCTCACCGGACTGCCGGCGGCCATGGCCAGCGCGCAGCTCCATTTTCTCTGGCGTTCCCTGATCGCCGTCGAGGCCACCATCCTGATCCTCGCGATCCTGTTTTTTGCGCTGTACGCGGTCCGCTCGCGATGGCTGGCGGCCCGGCCGGTCAGCCGGGCAGTCACGTGGGATTGTGGCTTTGGCGGCGCCACGGCGCGCATGCAGTACTCCTCCGCCGCCTTCGCCATGCCGCTCATCAGCGCCTTCAGCGCGGTCGTCGCCAGCCACGGCGAGGTCACGGGGCTGAGCGCGCTCTTCCCCCGGGAGGGTTCCTGGAGCGGCCATTCCGGCGATATCTTCAAGGCTGCCCTGAGCCGGGGGTTCGGCGCTCTCCAGCGTATCCTGCGGCGCTTTCGGAGGCTGCAGAACGGTAACCTGCAGGTCTACGTCCTCTACATCGCCCTCACGATGCTGGTCCTGCTCGTCTGGAAGCTGGGGATCTGATGCCGATCGCCCTGTTACACTTCGCGCTCGCCCTCGTCCTGTCGCCCATGCTCTTGTCCCTGACCCACCGGACCAAGGCGTTCTTCGCCGGTCGGCAGGGAGCACCGTGGCTGCAGCCCTACTTCGAACTCGGGCGACTCCTGCGCAAGGGAGCCGTCTTCAGCACGACGACGAGCTGGGTATTCCAGGTCGCACCGGCCCTTGGCCTGGCCGCTGCAATGGCAGCCCTGACGCTGCTCCCCTTCGCCGGCCACCGCGCGATCATCGCCTTCCCCGGAGACTTGCTCCTGTTCTCCGGGCTGCTCGCGCTGTGGCGCTTCGCCGCCATCCTGGCGGCCCTCGACACGGGATCGAGCCTCGAGGGCATGGGAGCCAGCCGGGAGGCGGCCCTGTCGGCCCTCGGCGAGCCGGCCCTGATCCTGGCCCTCGGGGCGATCGCCCGCCAGACCGGGCAGCTGTCGCTTTCGGGCATGCTACCCGCACTCACCGTGCAGACCTGGAATCAAGCCTGGCCGGTGCTCGCCCTCCTGCTGGTGACGCTCGCCCTGGTGTACCTGGCCGAGAATGGCCGGGTTCCCTTCGACGATCCCACCACCCACCTCGAGCTCACGATGATCCACGAGGTGATGATCCTCGATTCCTCGGGCCCGGATCTGGCATTCATCGAGTATGCCGCGGCGCTCAAGCTCTGGATCCTCGGAGCCCTGATGGCCGCGATCCTGGCTCCGGTGAGTCCGTTGCCGGAGGCGCCTGCGCTCTTGTTGGCGCTGGCGGGCATGGCCGGGGTGGCGATCGCCACCGGGGTGACCGAGTCCGTCATGGCCCGCTCCCGGCTGAATCGGCTCCCCAAGGTTCTCGGCACCGCCAGCATCCTGGTCGCCGTCGCACTGCTCTTGATCCAGAGGTAGAGACGATCGTGGACTCGTTTGCAAGGGAAGGTCGAGGGTAGCGACATGGTGACGCAAGCGCTCCTGATTCTCCTGATCCTCACCTGCCTCTCGCTGCTCGGCTCGAGCCGCCTGTCGGCGTACATCCGCATCGTCGCCCTCCAGGGGTTGCTGCTGGGAGCCCTCACCCTGGCTGTCCACGCCAAGTCCCTCAGCACCGACATCGTCCTGCTGGCGCTCGGGAGCACCATCATCAAGAGCCTCGTGGTGCCGCGGATGCTCGCCCGGGCGATCCGGGAGGCCGACGTCCGGACCGCAGCCCGCCCGTTTCTGGGCTACGGAGGCTCGTTGGTGGCCGGCATGCTGCTGTTGCCGGTCGCGCTATGGCTCGGCTGGCACCTGACCCTGCCGCACCCGGTGGCCGGAGGGCTCGTCGTGCCCGTCTCGCTGTACGCCATGTTCATCGGGCTCTTCCTCATCGCCGGGCGCCAGCAGGCCTTGACGCAGATCCTCGGGTACCTCGTGCTCGAGAACGGGATCTACGCGTTCGGCGTCGCCCTGCTCGTCGACTACCCCCTGTGGGTCGAACTCGCCATCCTCCTCGATCTCCTGGGGGCGGTCCTGGTGATGGGCGTGATCCTCTTCGACATCAACCGCGACTTCGATCACATCGATACTTCCCGCCTCTCGGCCCTGAAGGACTGAGCTCGATGATAGCCCTCCTCTTCTGGATTCCTGTCCTGGCCGGCCTCCTGGCATTCCTGATCCGGAGCGATCGCCTGCGGCGTGGCCTGCTGGTGGCGACGGCGATCGGCAACTCCCTGGTCGTCGGCGCTGCCTGGATACATCGCCCGCATGCCATCTGGAGCGGCTGGTTGGCCCTGGACGACGTCGGACTGCTGTTCTTGACGATCACGAGCGTGGTCTTCCTGGCTGCGGCCGTCTATGCCGTCGGCTACCTGGCCGCCGAGGGCCATCCCGATTCCCGGCGCGACTTCAAGGAAGGGGTTCTGTTCTCGAACGGACCCGAATCGATCTTCACCGGCGGGCTGCTGCTCTTCCTGGCCACCATGACCGTCATGTCGATGAGCCAGAACTTCGGCATCTTCTGGGTCGCGCTCGAGGCCAGCACCCTGGCGAGCGCGCCCCTGATCTACTTCCATCGCCACCACCGTTCCCTCGAGGCCTCGTGGAAGTACCTGATGCTGTGCTCGGTCGGCATCGCGGTGGCCCTGCTGGGGAACTTCTGCCTGGCCCTGGCGGCGTCGGCCCACGGACACGGCATATCGCTCGAGGTGGCGCCGCTGCTCGCCCATGCCGCAGCGCTCGATCCCAGGTGGCTCAAGGCCGCGTTCCTGTTCTTGCTCGTCGGCTACGGCACGAAGATGGGCCTGGCTCCGCTCCACACCTGGCTGCCCGACGCCCACGCCGAGTCGCCCTCCCTGGTCTCGGCCCTCCTCTCCGGAGCGCTGCTCAACTGCGCCTTTCTCGGCATCCTCCGGATCTACCAGGTATGCGCCGCAGCGGGCCTGGGCTCATTCTCGCAGGGGCTGCTGACGGGTTTTGGACTGCTTTCGATGGCCGTGGCGACGATCTACATCCTCAACCAGTCGGACTACAAGCGCATGCTGGCCTACTCCAGTGTCGAGCACATGGGCTTGCTCGCCCTCGGGGTGGGACTTGGTGGAGCGGGCGTGTTCGGGGCCTTGCTCCACGCGCTGAACCATTCGCTGGCCAAGGCCATGCTCTTCCTCGTCGCGGGCAACATCCTCTCGCTCTACCAGACCCGGACCTCGGCCCTGGTCAAGGGAATCTTGCGCCGGGCTCCTTCCGTCGGCATCTTCTGGTTGGTGGGCCTCTTCGCCATAACGGGCTTCCCACCCTTCGGAACCTTCCTGTCCGAGTTCACGATCCTCAAGCGTGCCTTCGACCTCAAGGACTTCGCCATCGGCACGGCCATCCTCGTCTCCCTGGGCCTGGTCTTCGTCGGATTCGCAACGAGCATCCTGGCGATGGCCCAGGGCCCAACCGACCCGGGAGATCCCACCGCGCGCTCGCCAGAGCTTTCGGGCGAAAGGGCCCCGGTTTCGGCTGCAGCTCCCACGGCGATCCTGGGCTCGCCGTCCATCAGCTGGTTCACCGTGATGCCTCCAGCCGTGCTCGGGGTCGTCCTGCTGGCGCTGGGACTCTACCTGCCGGCTGGCCTCGATCACCTGCTGCATGCGGCTGCGGCAAGCCTGGGAGGTTCATGATGCAGCCTGAGCGACTTCGCCTGCTGCGCAATGTTGCGTCCATCCCGCTGGCGGACGTTCCGGTGCTCGCTGGCGCCGAATTTCGGGACACGATCGCCGACCATGTAGCACGTGACTGGCGCGTCATGGCCCTTTACGGCCGCAGCGCGACGGCGGGGGTCCGGCTCTATGCCGTCCTCGGTTCGGGCGAGCGTTCGCAGCTGGCCATCGTGGCGAGCGAGGTCGCTGGCGATCGTTTCGAGGCGTTGACCCCCCGGGTTCCCCAGGTCCACTGGTTCGAGCGTGAGATCGCCGAGACCTTCGGCCTGGTGCCAGAAGGGCATCCGTGGCCAGAGCCGATCCGGTCGCTGGGGGGCCAGACCTCCTTCTTCAAGGTCGCCGGCGAGGACGTCCACGAGGTCGCGGTCGGGCCGGTCCATGCGGGCATCATCGAGCCGGGCCACTTCCGCTTCCAGTGCCTCGGGGAGAGGGTCTTGCACCTCGAGATCCGCCTCGGATACCAGCACCGCGGCATCGAGAGCACGCTGGTCGGGGGCCCGGATCGACGGTCCCTGGCGCTGCTGGAGACGGTTGCGGGCGATACCACGGTGGGCCACGGCCTGGCTTACGCCCGCATCGTCGAAACGCTGGGCGGAGCAGAGGTCACCGCGCGTGCGGACGTCATCCGTGCCTTGGCCCTCGAGCTCGAGCGGGTGGCCAACCATGTCGGCGATCTGGGCGCCCTTGCGGGCGACGTCGGCTTCCTGCCCACGGCCTCCTACTGCGGCCGCCTGCGCGGCGACGTGCTCAACGCCACCGCCTCGGTCTGCGGCAGCCGCTTCGGCAGGGGCTGGATCCGCCCGGGGGGGTGCGGCTTCGACCTCGATAGCCGCCGTGTTCGAGACCTGGTCCGCTCTCTCGAGACGCTGTCCCGGGACATCCAGGGGGCGGTCGGCCTGCTTTTCTCCGCTCCGTCGGTGCGGGCCCGGTTCGTCGACACCGGCCGCCTCGGGCCGGAGCAGGCTCGCGAGCTCGGCCTGGTCGGGCCGGCCGCCCGTGCCACGGGACTCTCGCGCGACGTCCGCCACGACTTCCCCGACGGCATCTTCAGGATGGCGCAGCTCCCCGTGTCGACCTGGCACTCGGGTAGCGTGTTCGCCCGCGCCTACGTCCGGTGGCTCGAGGTCCAGCGCTCCCTCGCGTTCATTCGCGAGTTGCTCGCCTGGCTGCCCCGGGGATCGGCGCTGGCAGAAAGCTCCGCGCCCCCACTGGGTCCCGATCGCCTCGCGGTTGCTCTGGTGGAGGGCTGGCGCGGCGAGATTTGCCACGTGGCCGAGACGGACTCCCGGGGTAGCTTCCAGACTTACAAGATCGTCGATCCGTCCTTCCATAACTGGCCAGGTCTGGGGATCGCGATGCGCGATCAGGCCATCTCGGATTTCCCCCTCTGCAACAAGAGCTTCAATCTCTCGTATTGCGGCCACGATCTCTGATCGAAAATCCGCGCCCCCCACAACTCCCGAACTACCGGCCTGACAGCAGGAATCCCCACCATGTTCGACATCTCGAGAACCCGCCTGGCACAAGGTTACCGGACCAAACCCTTCCCGCCCGCGGATCCCCAGCTCTCGGAGAGCTATCGCGGACTACCGGCTCTCGATCCCGGCCTGTGCCGATCGGGCTGCGATGCCTGCGCCAAGGTGTGCCCCACCGATGCGATCCATGCGGCCGCTGGCCGGCCGAACCTGGATCTCGGCCGTTGTCTGTTCTGCCCGGAATGCTCGCGCGCCTGCCCGACCGGCGCGATCTCCTTCACGCGCCAGTATCAGCTGGCCACCAGCTCCCGCGAGGATCTCAGGCTCGAAGGTGAGGCCCTGGCCCTCGCCCGGAGCCTGGACGAGCGGACGCGCAAGCTGTTCGGTCGATCGCTGAAGCTCCGCCAGGTCAGCGCCGGAGGATGCAATGCCTGCGAGGCGGATGTCAACGTGCTCGGTACCGTCGTCTACGATCTCGGCCGCTTTGGTATCCAGTTCGTGGCCTCGCCGCGCCATGCCGATGGGTTGCTCGTCACGGGGCCCGTCACCCACGCGATGCGTGAGGCGCTCGCCAGGACCTACGAAGCCACCCCGGCCCCCAAGATCGTGATCGCGGTGGGCGCCTGCGCGATCTCCGGGGGGCCCTTCGCAGGATCCCCGATGGTTCACGACGGCATCCAGGATTCGCTGCCGGTCGATCTCTACGTGCCGGGGTGTCCGCCGCATCCGCTCACGATTCTCGACGGGCTGCTGCGGCTCCTGGGCCGCCTGGATGGCGCTCCTGCGGTCCCCTAGAGAGGGCTCAGCTGCCCGCCTCCTCGTCGCTCTCGGCGGCCGCGCAGTTGACGCACACCGTCGCACCGCGAGCGGCGGGCTCGCCACAGACATGGCAGCGTATCGCGTCCAGGATCGCGAGCAGGGCTTCGGTGTGTGGCATCGGACCTCCGTGAGACCTGGCCCCGGGGAACTCGCTTCGCTATCGAGAAGGCGTCGACCGCCTTTGGCGGGGCTTCACGGTCTCACTTCGGTCGCATACCCCGAAATCAAGCTTTGTAACAAGTTATTTCACGATTGCGTCTTTTCCACTACATGAACTCGATGCTGTGGATTTCATGGTGAATTGAGAGCTTGGAGGGTGCCGGTATTTTTGAGCGCAACCGGGCCCCGTTTGACTCCCAAGGCCCGAACCACTCAAGCCAGAAGCAGACTTAGCAGCGGACCACCATCCCGACCACCTTCGCCATGCGGCCAGCCGCCCTCCAGATTGGCAGGCCGATCGCACCCTGGCCCAGCTCGCTGAACTGATAATCACCCAGCATGCTCTTGGCGTATTCGGCGTCCGAGTGAAAGTCCCGCGCCCGCTTGATGCCCTGGCTCCAGTCCGAGACCTCGATGGCCTGGCCGCCGATCCTCAGTACGTACATGGTCCTGGAAACCTCCCTTGACTGCGCCCCCTTGCAACACCTGTCCAGTTTATACGATTTTCGTGATACGGAAATCCTCAAGGGAGTTTTTCGTACTACGTTTATTCCCGATAAGTTTGCGTATTACACAAATTGGGTAAGCAGCGGTCATGGACGCCTCGTTCGACAAGGGGAGAGTCGGCCGGCCCCCGCTGGGAGATCGTGCGCGCAAGCAGATCTCCGTCCGCCTGGCCCCCGACGTGATGGATGCCCTGAAGACCCACGCCAACGCCAGTTTCGGCCAGGAGCTCGATCGGATCTTGCGCGAGGCCTACGGCCTTTCTGAGCCCGATTCGGACGCGCCGCAGATCTGATCCGAGGGGTCGAACTGGCCCCCTTCGGGCCAGCCGCGGCAACAAGGCGAACTCCGGGGAGCGTGGGAACGGGGGCCATCGGGCGCAGGTCACGCGGCCGGATCTCGCTCCCTCGACCGAGGGTCGCGTGGGCCTTCCTCGGCCGCTCGTGTAACGAGCTGTCAAGTTTCCCTTGCCAAACCTTGACACCCGATTGTTAAGCGTTTAACGTCGATTTTAGAGTCCTCGTTAGGCGAGGCGTCTGACAAGACACAGGCCGCTGTCCGGAAAGGTCGAGAGACCCCGACGGATAGACCAGGTTCCGCCGAGCTAAGGTGTTACCCGAAGCGGCTGAGAGTTCTCTCTACGCTTGTCATTGCCAAAGCTCTTACGACTGGGGACGGCCGGATGTTCTCCGGTACGTGCTTTCACGCGTCCCCACGCCACTCGGGCGGTGGGGATTTGTTTTTTGGACCGAAAGGAGGTGAGCGAGATGGAACCTGACAGTGAACGACCTCCCAGTTGCCGCACTCAGTTCACCGAACGGAGGTCCCCGTGCTCACGCTTCTCGCCCCCTTCCTCGCCCCGTGCCGGCCGCGGAGGTAACGCCAATGCCTTCCGTCTTCCGCCGCCCGTGGGCCACGCTCTCGTGGCGACCCATCCTGCTCTTCCTGGCCGTGCTCGGCCCGGGGATCATCACCGCCAACGCTGACAACGATGCCGGCGGGATCACCACGTACTCGCTGGCCGGAGCTCAGTACGGCAACGCCCTCCTCTGGACGCTCATCCCCACCACGATCGCCCTGATCGTCGTGCAGGAGATGAGCGCCCGGATGGGCGCCATCACCGGCAAGGGCCTGTCGGACCTCATCCGCGAGCGGTTCGGGCTACGGGTCACGGTCTACGTGTTGCTGGCCCTGCTGGTTGCCGACATGGGCAATACGGTGGCGGAGTTCTCGGGGATCGCATCGAGCGTGCAGATCTTCGGCGTCAGCAAGTACTTCGTCGTCCCCTTGGCCGCGGGATTCGTCTGGTGGCTGATCGTCAAGGGTTCGTTCAAGGCCGCCGAGAAGTACTTCCTCACGGCCTGCGTTTTTTACATCGCCTACGTCGTCTCCGGGATCCTCGCTCACCCCAACTGGGCCGAAGTCACCAAGGCGACCTTCGTGCCCACCTTCCACCTCGACGCGGGCTACCTCTCGATGGTGATCGGCGTCGTGGGCACGACCATCGCCCCGTGGATGCAGTTCTACATCCAGTCGGCCGTCGTGGAGAAGCGCGTCAAGCCCGAGCAATACCCGCTCAGCCGCATCGACGTGATCGTCGGTTGCATCATCACGGATGTCATCGCCTTCTTCATCATCGTCTCGTGCGCCGCGACCGTTTATTTGCACCACAGCCCCAACGTCCAGTTCACCGACGCGGGCCAGGTCGCGGCCGCCCTGGCTCCGCTGGCGGGGAAATGGGCCACCGTGCTGTTTGCCTTCGGCCTTTTCAACGCCTCGCTCTTCACGGCCTCGATCCTGCCCCTGGCAACCTCGTACTACATCTGCGAAGGCATGGGCTGGGAGGCGGGGATCGACCGGTCGTTCAAGGAAGCGCCCTGGTTCATCACGATTTACACCGTGTTGATCCTCATCGGCGCGGGGGTCGTGCTCATCCCGCACGCTCCATTGCTGGGGATCATGTTCTGGTCGCAGGTGGTCAACGGCATCCTGCTTCCGTTCATTCTCGTCTTCATGCTGGTCCTGATCAACGAGAAGCGCATCATGGGCCGCTGGGTCAACGGTCCTGTCTACAACGCGATCTCGTGGATCAGCGTGGTCATCATGATCGGCCTGACCGCCGCACTCGTGGTCACTTCGGTGTTTCCCGACCTCCTTCCTGCGAGCCCCGGCTCGGCGCCTGTGGTGGGTCTCGCTCCCGTGATACCCTCGGCGGCGGGGCCCACACGGATTTGCACGCAGCTCACGGCATAGGAGGGCTGGGACATGACGCACTTCATCAGCCACATCCTTGGCCGGCCGGTCCTGGGGAGCGAAGGCGGTCTGGTAGGAAAGGTCTACGACTTCGTCGTCGAGCAGCGGGGAACCGCTTTGATGGTCGTGGCCCTGGTCGTTCGCAAGCCTGGCCGCAAGCACGTCGTCGTGCCGATCGAGGACGTACAGGAGCGTAATGAGCCTTTCCGCCTCGCCAAGCCGACAAGCGCCTATCCCGTGACGGCGCTGGCCGACGATCTGCTCTATCTCTCGCGCGACATTCTCGATGCGCAGGTCATCGACACCAACGGCGCCAAGGTCATCCGGGTCAACGACGTGCAGCTCGACTGGCTGCCGTCCGGCCTCGTCGTTTCGGGCGTCGACATCGGACTCTGGGGACTGACCCGGCGACTTGGCCTCGCCCAGGCCTTGAGCTGGGTGGCACGGACTTTCAAGCTCCAGGTTCCCGAGGGCCTGGTCCCGTGGCAGTACATCGCGCCGGTCGGCGGGTTGCAGGGCCTTCGCCTGCAAGTTGCGCACAACAACCTCAAGGGCATGCACCCGGCGGACCTGGCCGAGATCATCTCCGATCTGGGCCACGCGGAGCGCTTGCAGTTCCTCGAGAACATCCCGCTCGAGCAGATGGCCGACGTGGTCGAGGAGAGCGAACCCGCGCTGCAGGTGGCGATCCTGCGCGATCTCGGGGAGGACAAGGCGGCCGACCTCCTCGACGAAATGGAACCCGACGAGGCGGCCGATCTGCTCGACGCGCTCCCCGAGCACGAGTCCGAGCGTCTGATGGAGCTCATGGAGCCCGAAGGCGCCGAGGTCGTCCGCGAGCTGATGGCCTATCCCGAGGACACCGCCGGGGCGCTCATGACGCCCCGGTACCTCAGCTTGCCGGGTACCGCGACCGTGGCCGAGGCTCTGGGCCGGCTCCGAGGTGGACTGGCCGAACGGGAGGAAGTCATCTACCTCTACGTCCAGGACGGCGAGGTCTTGACAGGGATCGTTTCCTTGCGGCGCCTGCTGGCGGCCAAAGACGAAACCAAGCTGGCCGACATCGCCGTGCCGGTGGCCTACAAGCTCCTCCCTGACGCCTCGCAGCGAGAGGTTCTGGACCTGATGGCTCACTACAACATCCTGGCCGTGCCCATCGTGGACGAGTCCGAGCACATGGAGGGGATCGTCACGATTTACGACGTCTTCGACCGGCTGGTGGAGCTCTCGTCGAGATAGGCCCCCTGCGTCTCGGCCGCGCAAACAGCCAGCAGGAGTAACGAAGCCTCGCTCGATCCGAGGATCGCCCCATCTGGAATCCGCTCGGGCACAGGAACGGACCGGCTCCGAAACGCACAAAACTTCAACGGCCGGCGGCGGTAATCCCCTGCACCCCCGCTGGCTGGAGCTATGATCGAACTTCGTTGCCAGATCACCGACTTGCCCGAGGGAGGAACACCATGGACGTCGTTTTCAAGGCCGCAGAGCGGACCTTCGAGGCCGGGCCCGGCAAGACGGGCCGCTACTTCTCGCTTCCCTACCTCGAAGAGCAGGGTTTCGGCGCGATCCATCGCCTGCCGGTCAGCATCCGCATCGTGCTCGAGTCGCTCCTGCGCAACTGCGACAACAAGCGCGTCCGGGAGGCCGACGTCCGCGCCCTGGCGGCGTGGAAGCCCACCGAGGAGCGCACCGCGGAGATTCCGTTCGTGGTGGGCCGCGTCCTCCTGCAGGACTTTACCGGCGTCCCGCTCCTCGTTGACATGGCTGCCATGCGCTCGGCGGTTGACCACCTCGGCAGGAAGGCCGAGATGATCGAGCCCATCGTGCCGGTCGACCTCGTCATCGACCATTCGGTACAGGTCGACTACTACGGCCGCCCCGATGCCCTCGAGAAGAACCTGGCGGTGGAATTCGAGCGCAACCTCCCGCGCTACCAGTTCCTCAAGTGGGGCACGCAGGCCTTCGAAACCTTCAAGATCGTGCCGCCGGGCATCGGCATCTGCCACCAGGTCAACCTCGAGTACCTCGCGCAGGGCGCCATCAAGACCGCTGTCGACCGAGACCCGGCTGCGCAGGGCAGCGGCCGCGCAGAGGGGCTCGCCAGTGACAAGGCTCCGCTCTACTATCCCGACACCCTGGTCGGCACGGACTCGCACACCGTCATGATCAACGGTCTCGGCATCGTGGCCTGGGGCGTGGGCGGCATCGAGGCCGAGGCGGCCATGCTGGGACAGCCCATCTACTTCCTCACTCCCGACGTCGTGGGCGTGCACCTGCACGGCCAGCTCCAGGAGGGCGTCTCCGGTACCGACGTGGTGCTAGCCGTGACCGAGCTCTTGCGCAAGACCAAGGTCGTGGGCAAGTTCGTCGAGTTCCACGGATCGGGAGCCGCGGCACTGCCGGCGACCGAGCGCGCCACGATCGGCAACATGGCTCCCGAGTACGGCGCGACCATGGGCTTCTTCCCGCCGGACGAGGAGACCTGCCGCTATCTTCTGGCGACCGGGCGCTCGGCCGAGCACGTCGAGGCCATCCGTCGTTACTTCAAGGCCCAGGGACTCTTCGGCATCCCCGAAGCCGGACAGTGCGAGTACAGCCAGGTGGTCGAGCTCGATCTCGGCACCATCCAGCCCGCCATCGCCGGCCCCAAGCGCCCGCAAGACCGCATCAACCTTTCGGACGTCAAGGCACGCTTCGCCGATCTCCTGGCAGCTCCCTCGCCCGACGGATACGGCCGCCCGGCGAACGATCGCGCCGCCCGGTATCCCATCCACGACGATGGCCAGCGCACGCCGGCCCGGGTCGGCGGCGGCGGCGAGCAGGACTCCGACCGGGTGCCGGTGGGCAAGCACGCGCTCGAATCCACCCAGGGGACGGCCACCCTCACCGAGCGCGAGATGATGAACAATCGTCCGACGCCCGATGCGCTGGTGGGCGCCGACGCCGAGATCGCGGCTCGCAACCTCGATCTTGGGCACGGCGATGTGCTGATCGCGGCCATCACCTCCTGCACCAACACCTCGAACCCCGCCGTGATGCTGGCGGCCGGTTTGGTAGCCAAGAAGGCGGCAGAGCGAGGACTCAAGCCCCGTCCCACGGTGAAGACATCCCTGGCCCCCGGTTCGCGGGTGGTGACCGAGTACCTCAAAAAGACCGGCCTGCAGCCCTACCTCGACCAGCTCGGTTTCAACACCGTAGGCTACGGCTGCACCACCTGCATCGGAAACTCGGGTCCCCTCGATTCGCACGTCGAGGAGGCCATCGTGCGGCATGACATCGTCGGAGCCTCCGTGCTCTCGGGCAACCGCAACTTCGAGGCCCGCGTCCACCAGAACATCAAAGCCAACTTCCTGATGAGCCCGCCTCTGGTCGTCGCTTACGCCCTGGCGGGCAGCATGAACGTCGACCTCACCCGCGAGTCGCTCGGACGCGATCGCGACGGCAAGGACGTCTTCCTCAAGGACATCTGGCCCACCAACGCCGAGATCCAGGCCCTGCTCGGCCAGGCCAACGATCCCGCGACCTTCCGCCGGCTGTACTCGGACCTCGCCCATCAGACCCCGATGTGGACCGAAGTCCCGAGCCCCGCCGGCACGGTCTACCAGTGGGACCAGCAGTCTACCTACATCCAGGAGCCCCCGTACTTCTTCGGCTTCGGCAAGGAGCTGCCGGCCCGGTCCCAGCTCCGGAGCGCCCGGGCGCTGGCCATCTTCGGCGACTCCATCACCACCGACCACATCAGCCCGGCGGGGGCCATCAAGCCGTCTTCTCCCGCGGGCCGCTACCTCAAGGAGCGGGGCGTCGAGGTCGGTGACTTCAACAGCTACGGCTCTCGCCGGGGTAACCACGAGGTCATGGTCCGCGGCACGTTCGCCAACGTGCGCATCAAGAACCTGATGGTTCCGGGCGTCGAGGGTGGAGTGACGGTGCATCAGCCGAGCGCCGAGCAGATGAGCATCTACGACGCCGCGATGCGCTACGAGGCCGGCAAGGTGCCGCTGTTCGTCTTCGCCGGTCTCGAGTACGGCACGGGTAGCAGCCGCGACTGGGCGGCCAAGGGCACGGCCCTGCTCGGCGTCCGGGCCGTCATCGCCCGCAGCTTCGAGCGCATCCATCGGTCCAACCTGGTCGGGATGGGCGTGTTGCCGTG
>JAJXWQ010000177.1 GCA_021781555.1 bacterium | reverse complement strand
CGCCTGGCCCATCTGGTGCTGCCCGCCGCCACCCTGACCGTGGCCAACCTGGGCCAGTACGTCCGCCACATGCGTGCCGCCATGCTGGCCGAGGCCCGTCAGGACTACGTGCGCACCGCCCGCGCCAAGGGCTGTTCGCCGCGCCGTGTCGCCCTCGGGCACCAATTGCCCAACGCCCTGTTGCCCGTGGTCACCCTGGTGGCCCTGGATCTGGGCGGGCTGTTCTCGGGGGCGCTGATCACCGAGACGGTGTTCGCCTGGCCGGGCATGGGCCGGCTGATCGCCGACGCGGTGATGGGCAACGACTTCAACCTAGCGCTGACCGGCCTGCTGCTGGCCACCGCCATGACCCTGGCCGGCTCGATCCTGGCCGATCTGGCCTACGCCTGGCTGGACCCCCGGGTGCGCGGGCGATGAGGGGGCGGGGGACGAACCTCGCGGAACGACCTGTAGGCGACCGGAGGCGTCATCCCCCAGCTTGCCTGCTAATGTAGGCAGTCATCACGGTGGTATTCCCGCAACAGGATGGCGGGCGGCGACGTGCGGGTGGGGACGGATTTCGATGTACATGGCATCAATGGTGGCACAGGCCGCCCGCGACGCAAGCGGATTGTCATCAGTTAGATGGCTACATTTCTGTGGCCGAGAGCAGGGGTGGGTGTGCCTGGCATGGGCACTGGATTGGAGGTGAAAGTCCTTCGCGGGGCGAGTTGGTAGCAACCGCGAGCCGGAGGCAACTGCACGCAGGGTTCGCCGTCGAGATGACGCCCATGACTCTGGCGCCGTGAGGCCGTGTGGGGAAGAAGCCCGAGGCGAACCGCAGCACCGAACGAAAGTGAAGCCCCGTGCAGGCCGGGCCGACCGGGTGAGCGTGCCTACGAACGCGATGCCCAAAATCCAACCGAGGTCGGAGCGGTAATGGGGACGGCGGCGGCGGGACATCCAGTGCACCTTACCCAGGGAGATCTGCATCGGTCCGCGTGAGCGGTAGACCCAAAGGAGGCAACGACGACGGGACGACGCCAATGCAGAAGTCGGATCTCCTTATAGTAGCGATGAGGCCGATGAAAGTCGGTTGAGCCAAGGAGGAGATGGATTGAGAAGGACGGGACCACGGCAATTGAGCCTCGTGTTCGCCGACAGCCCCGTGGGGGGCGGGGCGGCCGAGCCACCGGACGCATCCGGGAGGCGAGCCGCGCTGCTGCATAAAGCGAGGAGCAAGAAGACGAGAGGCCCCACCGCCGATGTGGCCGACACCAGTCGGTTGCTCGAAGACGTGGCGTCCGAAGCTAATCTGGCGACGGCGCTGCTGAACGTGGTGCGCAACAAGGGGGCGCCCGGCGTGGACGGCCAGACGGTCGAGGAGGCGGAGGCGAAAGCCCCGTCGCTCATCGCCCGACTGTGCCGCGATTTGCTGGCGGGATGCTACCGCCCCGGCGACGTGCGCCGCGTCTGGCTGCCGAAGCCAGGCGGCGGGCAGCGGGGGCTCGGCATTCCGAACGTGGTTGACAGGACGGTGCAGCAGGCGGTTCTCCAAGTCTTGGAGCCGATCTTCGAGCCGACCTTCCACCCCAGTAGTCACGGATTCCGGCCAAACCGGGGCGCTCACACCGCCATTGCCGAAGCAACAGAGCACCTCAAGGCTGGTTATCAGACAGTCGTTGATCTCGATCTGGCCAAATTCTTTGACCGGGTTCACCATCAACGGCTGCTGGCCCGGATCGCTACCCGCGTGAAGGACCAGCGGGTAATCGCCCTGATCCGCATGATGCTCACGGCGGCGGTGGTGATGCCGGACGGCACGAGGGTCGCCGTCCAGGAAGGAACACCTCAGGGAGGCCCGCTGTCGCCACTGCTTTCCAACATCGTCCTCGACGAGATGGATCGCGAATTGGCTCGGCGCGGCCTCCGCTTCGTCAGGTACGCCGACGATAGCAATATCTTCGTGCGGAGCGAACGGGCCGGGCAGCGAGTCATGGCATCGATCCGAACATTCCTGGAAAGGCGCATGCGCCTTCAGGTCAACGAGGACAAGAGCGGTGTCCGCAAACCCGATGAGGTCCACTTCCTGGGCTTTCGCTTCCGCTGCTCGAAGGAGGGCAACGGCGACTATGTCGCCGTGTTTCCCTCACGAAAGGCAGAGCGACGACTGATGGAGATGATGCGGGCAATGACGCCGCCAAACTGGGGGCGCTCGATAAACACCTGCATGGCCGAGATCAGCCGATACCTGACAGGCTGGATGTCGCACTACCGTCTCTGCACGGTCGAGGCGACGCACGGACTGGGCGTCATCGACGCCCACATCCGCCGCCGGGTCAGGGCGATCATCGTCCGACAGAAGAAGCGGGCACGCTTCCTCTTCCGGCACCTGATTGGCCGGGCCGTCAGTCCATCGGCGGCGGCCAACTGCGCGTACTGCGGAAAAGGGGCATGGGTGAAGTCGAACCGGCCGGGTATGACCCGAGCCTATCCGCCAGCATGGTTTGCTGGTCGGCTGGTCTCGATCAAGTCTCGCTGGTCCGAGATGAACCTCCCATCGGCATCGGCCCAGCTCTCGCTGGCGCTCTGATATACCGATCCAAAGAGCCGGATGCGGGTCCGCATGTCCGGTTCTGTGAGAGGCGCGGAGGAGTAATCCTCCGTGCCTACTCGACCGCCATG
>JAJXWQ010000014.1 GCA_021781555.1 bacterium | reverse complement strand
CATCGACCCACGCGATTTCGCTCGGTGCGATGATCGTTAGCTTCGGGTTCATTGCCAGCGGCTGCGCCTCCCTTCCGCCGGGCCTGTTCTCCGGAGCGCCAACGGGGGGGGGCGGTGGGTCGCTGATTGGCGGCGCAAGCCCGGGGTTGGGGGGGGGACAGACAGCCCCGGTTCCAGCACCCACACCCGCCGTCACCCCGGCGAGTCCGCCCGACTTCGTCGTGCCTCCGCCCGCGGGTGCGGTCGATCCGGTTCCGCTGCAACCCGGCTCGGGGACCGGCGATCCCGTCGGCGGCGGGCAACCGGTCGCATGGCCAGGCGGCGGCGGTGGCCTGAGCCCGAGCCCCGCTTCGACCACCGCGCCTGGCCAGGGAAGCTTTCTTCCGGACCAGGAGGCCGTGGTTTTGCAGTTGACCAACCAGGCCCGGGCCCAGGCCGGACTCTCGGCCCTCGTGTCGACGCAGCCCTTGACGGCGATCGCCGAGTCCCGCAGCGAGGACATGGGAACTCGTGATTATTTCTCGCACGTCACGCCCGAGGGGCAGAACATCTTCGACATGCTGACCGCCGCAGGGATCCCGTATACCTCGGCGGGTGAGAACATCGCCATGAACAGCGCACCGGCTGCCCAGACCGCTCAGACGGCCTTTACCGCTTGGATGAGCGATAGCGGCCACAAGGCCAACATTCTCGGCGCCGCCTACGGTCACATCGGGATCGGCGCATACCAGACCTCCGGCGGCGTTACGTACCTGACCCAGGACTTCACCAACTAGGCCTTTTGCAGTTTGAACGGGTCCCTCTGCGCGGTCGCTTCGCTGCGCAACCGGGCCCCGTTTGACTCATCGGGCTCGATCCATTCAAACCGGGAGCACTCTAGAACCGGTCCGAACATCTCTTCCCCGAAAGGGCGCTGGTTTTCCAGAAGCTTCCCGGGGGCGCCGGTGCAAGGCTCCTCCGGTGCTCGGCGACGCTCGTACACCGGGTTACAGGCGCTGACTGCCCCGGCGGCGGCGCGGCCCGTGAAGGCTGGCTGCTGGGAAGGATTGGACTGCTTTTGCACAGAAGCTTCATTTACATTCACGCACGGTAGCGGCATGCCTTCCTATCATGGTGTCGATGGCCGAAGAACAGGCGATCGGCGGGAGGTCGTTCTTTCTTGGGGCATGCACGCATCGGGGCCACCTAGCAGGCGGGGCCTCAAAGGCAGAACCAGGGAAGGCAACATGGGCAAGGGCGGATTCGTCGAGCTCGTCAAGCAGGGCGCCAAGCTCGTCGCGGCGGAGCTCGGCATCACGTGGGATAAGGATCCGTCCGGCGAAGCCACGTCCAAGGCTCCGCCGGCCCGGGCGATGGAAGGGTTTGCCGAGTACCCGGACGATCCGGAATGGCGCGCCATTGTGCTGCAGTATCAGGGTCAACCCGAGCGTCTGACCCGTCTGACGACCCTGTCGAGAGGGCTCAGGCGCCTGGGCGTCACCACGGCACCGGCCCTGATCAAGGAGCTCGTCGAGACGATTGCCGATGCTCAGGGTGATGCGGCGTTTCTGGCCGCCTGCAAGGCGTTTCCCGTGGCGATCGCCGATGGCGGCTTCCTCAGGTACCTGGCGAGCTCGCGTCAGGAGCCCGAGGCGGCGGGCGCGGCGATCGAGCTGGGCCGGTTCCTGGCCGGTCGGGGCAAGGAGCTCGACGACGTCGACCAGCTTCGCCATCTCCTCGAGAGGCTGACAGACCGGGCTGCCGTCAAGCGCTACGAGGCAGCTCTCGAGCTGCTGTCCGAGCATCGGATCCAGGTAGACCCCCTCGATCATTTCGTGCTCGCCCTGCTCGAGGAGGATGCTGACTGGCTACGCCTGGCCGCAACCGAGCTGGGGCGGCTCGGGCGGACCATCGACCGCCTGTCCCTCGTCAAGCTGCGGGACTGGGCGACGGATGTCACGCGGCTCAAGCGCTACTTCCGCGCCGCGACTGCATTTTCGGGATCCGGCCTCGAACTCGACCAGATCGACGAGCTCGTGCAGCCATACCTGGACGACGATGCCAAGATCGCGGCTCTCGCCTTGATCGGTCCCCGGGCCTCCCAGCTCTGGGATGGGCCGCTCACCAGCCAGCGGGTCGTGGCCCTGATGGACGATCTCGGCAATCCGGAATCAGTCCGGTACTATCTGCAGGCCGTCTCGCTCCTGCGCGACTTGAAGATGAACGAGGGCGATGTGCGTCTGCTGGCCAGGGAGTTCTCGATGTCGCGGGAGGATGTTCGGTGGCTCGAGGCCTTCGTGTCGCGCTCCCGGGAGGAGCACGTGCAGGCCGATCGCCCGGGCGTCATCCGCATCCGGGAGCGTTGCCCCGACGTCGTCGAGCTCTACCGCTATCTCCGGATGTCGGCGATGACGGGTGCATTTCCGGCGGCGGTGCTGGGTATCCTTGATGAGATGATTCTCGATGCCGCGGGATCCCGGGATCGGACCGAAGCCCTGAGCGATCTGCTCGGACGCCTGTCCGGATCCGGAGCGGCAGCCACGATCACCGCCGAACATCTGGAAGAAGCCCACCGCTACCTGTTGGGGGCCAACCCGGCGCGCACGTTCTGAGTTCCACCTTCGTTGCAATGATTCGAGAAAGGTCCCAATGGCGCAAGTAACGGGTTTTGACTACTTGAAGGCGTTCGACCAGGCGGCCGAGGAGATTCTCGAGGAGGTTCTCGGCGAGTCCGCGGTCAAGGGGGCTCCGGTGGCGCAGTTCGGCTCTGCGATCCTCCTCCAGCCGATCAATGTCAACGTCGGGATCGCCGGAGCGCTGGCCGGCTACGTTCGCCTGGGTATGGACCTGGCGACGGCGAAGGCCGTGGCTGGCGTGATGCTGGGAGAGGAGGTCACCGAGCTCGAGGAGATGTCCCTGTCGGCCCTGTCCGAGCTTGGCAACATGATCGCCGGCTCGGCCCGATCCCACCTCAACGAAGGCGGCCAGGTGTCCGACATCACGCCGCCTTCGATCCTCTTCGGCGAGGGGGCCAAGGAGATCTGGTACAACCTCCGCACGGTCTCGATTCCGCTCCAGCTCTCGATGGGCACGGTTTTCCTGGCGGTCGGAGTCCGGCCGAGCACTGTCAGACCGTCTTGAGCAGGGGTATCCGTTTGCGCGGGAGTTCCCTGGGTCAGGCCATGCTCCAGATGGCATCCACGAGCTGGCGTTGGTCCGCGTCGGACGACGGGACGAAGCTGACGGCAAAGTAGGCCCGGTCGCCCGAGCGGGCGCCCTCCCAGACCACCTGCCCGACGACATGGACGGGTTGGCCACCTGCGGTGACCGTCAGGAACAGCTTCTCGCCGTGAGGCGGGGTCCGGTCCCCTTCCAGCCCGAGGCCCTCGAGCGAGAGGTCGACGGTGGTGGCATTCCACTCGTGCCCGGCACGGGTCCGGATCTGGACCGGGAGCCGGTGGGCCAGGCGGGTGTACCGGCGGGGCACGACATGGCGGGTGACGCGCAACTCCGGAGCTGCCGCGAGGTCGATCCGGGCGCCATCGACGTCCAGGACGGGGCGGAGGGGCTTGTCAGGATTTACCTCGACGATCTCCGCCTCCTGACCCGAGCTGAGCTGTACACGCGTGCCAACCGGGTAGGGCGAGACGCGCCGCCGGAAGGCCGCCACGACGCCCTTGCTGAAGCTCGGACTGCTTACCATGACCTGGTACGCGACGGCAGGTTCCAGGCGCTTGCGATAGGGGCGATCGCTCAGCATGGCGTCGTAGGTATCGGCCAGTCCGATGATCTGCGCTCCATCGGGAACGCCAAGCCCCTCGAGCCCGCGAGGATAGCCGCTGCCATCCATGCGCTCGTGGTGGGTGGCCGCCACGTGGACGATCAATCCGCGGCCAGACTGGAACTCCTTGAGTATCGTCACCGCGTGCCGGACGTGCTCGCGAAGTTGCTCGAGTTCTTGGGACGATAACCGACCGGACTTTTCCAGCAATGCAGGCGGGACCCAGGCCAGGCCGATGTCAGCCAGGAGCCCGGCCAGGCCGAGTTCGCGAATTTCGTCCCGTCCTTGCCCGAGTGCCTCGCCCGTCAGCATGCTGAGGACCGCCGTGTTGAAGGGATGCGAGAACGAGTAGGCATCGTGGAGTCGGCACTCGGGGTAGCGATCGAGATCCATGCGCTCGATCCGGGCCAGAAGGTGGTCGATGAAGCCCTTGGCGATGCCCCAGGTAATTTCGCAATCCTGGAACGACCGGATCGAACCCTCGTGACGATCCTTGAGCCCCCGGGCGCAATCCAGGAGGTTCGAGATCGCCATCTTCCCCTCGACACGCAGCCCGTAGTCCAGGACGGGCTCGCCCTGCAGCCGGCCGGGTCGAGGGTCCGTGGCTGCCGGCGAGTTTTCCCCGAGGGTACCGAGGGCCGCCGTCAGCTCGGCGATCTCGTCGCCTTCGCCCTGCCGCTTCCGGGCCGCTTGCTGGAGCGAGGCTTCGACGGCACTCTCGAGGCCAAGGCGCTCGATCTTCCGTACGAACCCCTCGGTCAAGACGGTCCCGCGGGAAAGGAGGATCTGCCCGGTATTTGGGTGACAGAGATCACTCTCGAGAAGGAGCCCTGGCATCAGCATACGTTCGCCCACTTGAACAGCACCCGGCAAGGTCAGGGGCCCGTTAAACTTTGATTACCCCAATATAAACTTAGCTTAACCATTGTCCGGACGGGTGTCAACTCAGCGGCCGAGCAGCGGCCGCCGAGCGTCGGACGCGAGGTTCCCTGATCCGCAGCGGCCGAGCGCTACTGAGCCGGGAGGACCTGGATCTGCTCGCCGTCGGTCTCGACGCCGGTTGGTGCGTCGAAGGTGGCTTCCAGGCTGTTGGGAGCCGTCAGCTGCCACGGGCCGTAGCTGGAAGAGCTGACGATGGCGCCGCCCTTGGTCCAGTCGACCTCGACCTGCACGTTGACGGGCGGGGCCAGGAACGAGGTGGGGAAGTAGTTGACCAGCAGGTCGACGTGCGCAGTCTGGGTTCCGAAAAGCGACCATCCGGTCGTCCACTGGTTGACGACCTGGTACGAGACACCCTCGGGAAGGGGCTGCGGAGCCGGCGTGGCGATCGGTGAGGAGGGCGCTGGCAGCGGCGCGTAGGACGGAACCGGCGAGGGGCTCAGGTCGGGGGGCAGCGTCCCGAGCGGGAGCGGTTCGGCGGTGGGCTCCACGACCGGGGCCGGGCTCGCCGTCGACGCGGTGCCGGAGCTATCGGTCGCAGGCTCCGTGACCGTCGTGCTATCCGTCGCGGAAGTCACCGTGGTGCTATCGGTCGAGGGATAGGTCACGGTATAGGCATCGGTCGCCGGATCGGTGACCAGCGGCGAGGTGCTGCCGTACGTGCCGGTATCCAGAATCGGGGCCGGCGTGGCGACCTGGGTGTCGTAAGAAGAGGAGCCGAGCGGCTCGGCCGGGCTGTTGGGCGTGCCGTTCCCGCAACCGGCCGCGAACAATGCCGCTGCCAGGAACGCGATCGCCTTGGTTCGCATCAGCCTGCTACCTCCGTAAGGCCTATATCACGGAGATCTCCCGGTTCCTCGACCAAGGTGGAATTAAATGAGTCTTAAGGTTGGAGAATCCTAGGTGGCAGCGCGAACCCGACTCCGCCAGCTCGCGCCTCCATGATCAGGCCAGGCTGGCGCCGCAACCGGCTCTGCTACAGGACGAACCCGGGATCGCCCTTGGGCGCTTTTTCGAACTCGCGCTTCCACTGGGCCATGTCGGTGCGACCGAGCAGCCCGAACATGAACTTCTTGTAGTCCTCGACTCCCGGCTGATCGAGCGGGTTGATGCCGGCCATGTAGCCTTCGATCAAGGTGGCGAGTTCGAACAGGTAGAGGACCTGCCCGAGCGTGTACGCATTGAGTTCGGGCAGGTGCAGGGTCATCGACGGCCGCTGGTCGCGGGAGTAGGCGAAGGTGACGGCCTGTCGGGCGCCGGCCAGCATCTGCCCGAGGGTCTTGCCGGCAGCGTAGTTGAGGCGATCGGGATCGTCGGTATCCCACAGCAAGGGGAGATCCGGCGCATAGCGGTCGACGCAGAGATTGGTCACGACGACCGACCGGGGGCCCTGCTGGAGCTCCTGGCCCCGCGAGTGCAGATCGCGGGTGTTGACCGAGGCGAGCGGGATCCGGCCCCGGCCGGCCTTGCCGAGGCTCTCCGCCGAGAGCTGGTCGTACCACATGGCGAGTCCTTCGAGGGCCTTGCCCCAGGCCACCATCACCGAGATGTTGCGCCCGCGCTCCTCTGACAGGTGTTGCAACGCGGCGTAGAGGTAGGCCGGATTGGTCAGGAAGTTGGTGGACTTGCAGCGATCGGCCATGGCGCGCGCCCCGGCCACGAGTTCCTTGATGTCGATTCCGGCCACGGCGGCGGGCAGGAGGCCGACCGGAGTCAGCACGGAGAATCGCCCACCGACGTCGTCGGGAATCACGAAGGTTTCAAAGCCCTCGCGATCGGCCTGCTGCTTGAGGAGCCCGCGCGCCGCGTCGGTGGTGGCCACGATGTGCTCGGCATGCCGATCGCCGTATACCTGCGCCAGGCGCTGGCGGAGCACCCTGAAGGCCACGGCCGTCTCGAGCGTCGTGCCGGACTTGCTGATGACGTTGACCGTGAAGCCCGCTTCGGCATCCGCGGGGCGACCGGCGGGAAGGAAATCCAGCAGGGCCCGCATCGAATCGGGATCCAGGTTGTTGCCCTCGAAGTACAGGCGTGGCCGGCCGCCGCGGGCCACGCGGCTATGCTCGTTGCGAAGCGGATCCCCCAGGGCGTCGAGGACGGCGCGCGCCCCGAGGTACGAGCCGCCGATGCCGAGGACGACGTGGCGATCGCCCAGCCGGGCCAGGCGATCGGCGCTCGCGAGGATCCGGTCGAGGGCCGCGTCGTCCTGGTAAGGCAGCTCGAGGAATCCCAGGAAATCGGCTCCCGGCCCGGTCCGGTCGACGATCTGGCGGTGGGCGGCGGCCAGCTTGCCCACGAGCCCCTTGAGGTCGGAGGTGGCGAGTCCAGAGGGCTTCCCGACCGTGGCTGCCATCATGGCGTTGTAATCCAGCCGAACCGTCATGGCTTGCCGCCAGGCGGGGGAATCATGACGCTTCTGGCTCGACAGGACGCGAGACGCCACCAAGGTGTAACCTCCCTGCTAAGATGCCATGAGGTACCGAGTATTCAGGAGTCTAGCAGATGGTTCGTAAGATTGCCGTCATGACCGGCGGTGGCGACGCTCCCGGCCTCAACGCGGTCATCCGTGGCCTTGTCAAGACGGCCGAGACCTACGGCTGGGAGGTCATAGGAGTCAAGGACGGTGGGGAGGGGTTGCTCCACGAGGATTTCGTCACCCTGGGAGCGGACGAGGTTCACGGCATCGCCTCGATCGGCGGCACCATCCTCGGCACCACCAACCGGGGCAATCCGTTCTCGTACCCCATCGAACGCGACGGCCACGTCGAGCTGGTTGACCGGTCCCGCGAGGCCGTGGACAACCTCAAGCGGGCGGGCGTGGATTGCCTGGTGGCGATCGGGGGAGACGGCGGGATGAACATTGCCCACCGCCTGAGCCAGCTCGGACTCAACGTGGTCGGCGTGCCCAAGACGATCGACAACGATCTCATGGCGACGGACCAGACCTTTGGATTCGACACTGCCATCCAGACGGCCACCGAGGCCCTCGATCGCCTCACGACCACCGCCGAGGCCCATCACCGGGTCATGGTGGTCGAAGTCATGGGCCGCGATGCCGGCTGGATCGCCCTGCACAGCGGTATCGCAGGCCAGGCCAACGCGATCTTGATCCCCGAGATCCCCTTCGAGTTCGGCAAGGTCGCCGAGTACGTCAACGAGCGCTATGCCCACGGCAAGAGCTATTCGCTGGTGGTCGTCTCCGAGGGCGCCCGTCCCCTGGACGGCGAGCCGGTCTATCAGGAGTGGAACCCGGCAGCTGGGGTCCGGCGACTGGGCGGCATCGGCCCCAAGGTCGGCGACGAGATCGTGCGTCAGACCGGTCTCGAGACTCGCGTGACGGTGCTGGGACACGTCCAGCGGGGCGGCTCGCCGACCTCGTTCGACCGCGTGCTGGCGACCCGGTACGGGGTCGAGGCGGTCCACGCGATCGCCGACGGCAAGTTCGATCACCTGGTGGCCCTCCGCGGGACGGCCATCATTCCCGTTCCGATCGTGGAGGCCATCCGGCAGCTCAAGCACGTCGATCCCGATGGCGAGCTCGTCTGCGCGGCCCGGGATCTGGGCATCTGCTTCGGAGACGTTGTTTCGGTTCCCTGGCCGCGTCAGGACGAGAAGGCGAAGGCATGATTCCGGTCGAGGACGCCCACCGCCTGGTCCGGGAGCGCACCGGAGCTCCCCTGCCCGGTTCCTGGGTGTCCTTGCTCGATCTCCTGGGCCGGGTTCTGGCCGAGGACGTGATCGCGCCGGCGGACCTCCCGCCCTTCGACAGCTCGGCCATGGACGGCTACGCGGTCCAGGCCGCCGACGTGACGGTTCCCGGGAGCTCGCTGGCGATCCTCGGCGAGGTGGCGGCGGGGCAGGTCTGGAGCGGAGCACCGCTGCGCCGGGGCGAGGCGGTGCGGATCATGACCGGTGCCCCGATTCCTCCGGGTGCCGCTGCCGTCGTTCCCGTGGAGGATGCCCGCGAGCTCGAGGGCCGGGTGATCGTGCTCGCTCCGGGCCGCCCGGGCGATCACGTGCGTCCGGCTGGCAACGACGTGCCGGCAGGCTGCCGCGTGCTGCGCTGCGGGGACGTCCTGACTCCCGCCCGGATCGGTCTGCTGGCGGCGCTCGGTCGCTCGGGGGCAAGCGTCGTGAACCAGGCCAGGGTGGCCATCATGTGTACGGGAGAGGAGCTGCTGGATCCCCTCGAAGCCGCAGCGGGAAGCCGGGAGACTGCCGGCCGGGAGATCCGGGAAGGCGCCTCCGCTCGGGCCGACCGGACCGCGCGCGCGCTGGCTCCCGGTCAGATCTGGAATTCCAACGCCTACGGCCTCCAGGCCCAGGTGCTCGAATCCGGGGCGCGCCCCTGGTACCTCGGCGTCTGTCCTGACGATCTCGACCAGACCCGCGACCGGCTGCGCCGGGCCCTCGACCAGGCGGACGTGCTGGTCACCACCGGCGGCGTGTCCATGGGCCGCCACGATCACGTGGGCCAGGCGTTGGCCGAACTGGGCGAGGTGCTGTTCACGTCGGTCGCCCAGCAGCCGGGCAAGCCCCTCACGTTTGCCGTCGTGCGCGGCAAGCCGGTCTTCGCGTTGCCCGGCAACCCCGTGTCGGCCGCGCTCAGCTTCGACCTGTACGTGCGCCCCGCGCTCAGGCGCATGATGGGCCATCAGGGAGGCGATCGGCCGCGCTTTTGGCTCTCGCTCGCCGAACCGCTGTCCAAGCGGCCGGGCCGGGCGTTTTACGTGCGGGCGCGGTTCGAGGGCGCGGTGGCCCGTCCCACGGGGGCACAGGGCTCGGCGCGCTGGCAGTCGCTGGCCGATGCCGACGGCGTCTTGCTGATTCCCGAAGATGCCGGCGACCTGCCCGCTGGCACCGAGGTCGAGGCCATCCGCCTGTGACGCGGCCAGAGGAGCCCCAGGGCGTGGCGGACAGGGTCGAGGCTTCGGACCCGGCGACTCTCTCGCACTTCGATGCGGCGGGCCAGGCCCGCATGGTCGACGTCTCAAGCAAGGCCGCGACGCTGCGGGAGGCGGTGGCGTCGGGCAGCGTCTACATGCAGCCGCATACCCTCGACAGGATCCGCCAGGGGCGGCACGCCAAGGGCGATGTCCTGGCCGTGGCGCAGGTGGCCGGGATCACCGGGGCCAAGCGAACATCGGACTGGATTCCGCTCTGCCACCCCCTTGGCCTCGATGCGGTCGAGGTCGGCTTCGAGCTCGACATGGCGGCAAGCTGCGTTCGCGTCACCAGCCGCGTTCGCACGCTGGGCCGCACGGGGGTGGAGATGGAGGCGTTGTGTGCGGTGTCCGCGGCAGCCCTCACGATCTACGACATGTGCAAGGCGGTGGATCGAGGGATGCGCATCTCGGAGATCTGTCTGCTGGAAAAACGTGGCGGGCGCAGCGGGACGTGGATCCGCGAATAGAACCGCGCTATCGGGTCGGCCTTCTCACGCTGTCGGATGCGGGAGCCGCCGGCCAGCGGGACGATCGCTCCGGGGATGCCTTGAGCGCGCGGCTCGAGGCCGAGCCGGGGCAGCCCTTCGTCATCGCGGTCCGGGCGATCCTTCCGGACGAGGTCGACGCGATCGCCGCGCAGCTCGCTGCCTGGTCTGACGACCTCGGCCTCGATCTCGTCGTGACGACCGGGGGGACCGGTCTCGGCCCCCGCGACGTGACGCCCGAGGCTACGCGCAGGATCCTGGCCTCTGAGGTTCCCGGCATGGCCGAGGCGATGCGGGCCGCCGGGCTCCTGCGGACTCCGATGGCGATGCTTTCCCGCGCCGTCGTGGGGATCCGTGGCCGGACCCTGATCGCCAATCTCCCGGGCAGCGCCAAGGGGGCGCTGGAGAGCCTGGAGGCCCTCTTGCCGGCTTTGCCCCATGCCCTGGCGGTCTTGCGCGACAGCGGCGCCGACCACCCCCAGCACGGTCAGGTGCGTTAGAGTGCTCCCGGTTTGAATGGATCGAGCCCGAGGAGTCAAACGGGGCCCGTTTCAACTGCAAAAGCTATATCCGCCCTCGATCTCGGCGCCGCGGTAGATTCAAAATCCACGTTTGATGCTTTCTTGAACGATCTTTGACTCCGAGCTCAAGCTCTCGGGGTATGCTCCAAGATGGCGGGCAAGAGTCGCATTGCGGGCGACGTTCGGGAGTCAAAGGTCGAGCAGTTGAATCGCCGTCGAGTACCTGAAGTGAAGGTTCTGGCGCGGAGCCTTCCGCGGTCGGGTAACCGGTTGACCTTCGCGATCGCAGGCGCTGCAGCGCTCGCCTGGAACTACAACCCTTGGCTGAGTCTGGCGCTCACGGTGCTGGCGATCGGGGAGTCGGTGGGGGGGTAGCTGGGAGTCGTGCTCGAGGCGGGGGCGAAAGCCCCCGCCTCGCTTTTGCGGAGCCCGGGGCTTGGGGCCAGGGGGAGATGTAGCGGATCCCCGGGTGCGGTCGCTTCGCGGCGCAGTCGGGCCCCGTCTGACTTTTCGGGCCCGATTTGGGCTGGATGCATAGGCGCGGGGGAGAGCCCACCGTGACGACGCCAAACCTTAACCGGTGCCTAAGAATGTTCGGCGGTTAACAGGCCTATAACACAAGCGAGGGGGGCCCGCGAGAGGGCCCAGGAGATTTTGAGAGGGTCGCCGGCGCCGCGATGTGCGGCGGGCGAGATTCGAGGGAGGGTGCCTACGATGGGTTCGGTTTCGAGCAGCGAGCGTCTGCGTTTCCAGGCCAGGACTCCGGTTCGTCCCGCCAGTGCGGCACCAGCGCCGTCCCGCGGAACTCGGACGGGCGAGCAGCTGGCCATCCACCGCCCGGCCAAGCAACCCAACCGCACCGAGGCCATCATCGACGTGCTGGCCGCAGCCATCTCGGCTCGCAAGGAGGCGGCTTCAGCCCGCCAGGAAGCCGGTCAGGCCGAGAGCCAGTTGGCGGCGCAGCAGAAGCGCCAGGATGCGCTGATCAAGGCCGCCGACGCGTTCAACGGAACGATCCGGTCCATGCGGGGTGAGCTGACCCAGGCGGAGAGCAACTCCTGCACCCTGGCTGACCGGGAAAAGATTTCTGCCTCGCTAGACCAGCAACTGGCAACGGCGAGCACCGAGCTTGGCAACCTCGATCCAGCGGCGCAGATGCCTGCCCAGAGCGTGATCGACGGGCTGGCCAGCCGGGCCAAGGCCGTGCAGGCTCGTGCCAAGAGCGAGCAGGATCAGGTCGACGCGGTGACGAAAGGCTTGACCGACGATACGAGCAAGCTCAAGGCAGCCATGGATGGAGGCGATACCGACAAGATCGCCACCCTGCTCAAGAGCCTCTACCAGAAGTATCAGGACCCTGCCGCTCTGGTGAAGGGTCTGCCTGCTGACGCCCAGAAGTCTCTCACCAGCAAGGTCAAGGCGGCACGGGGACCCCTGGACTGGTACATCGTGCAGTACTCGAACCACTACGAGGTCGACCACGCAGACAACAGCTACATGTTCGGGCGGCCCGGCCCGAAGATGAAGAAGGCCGCCACGACGGTCGGGGCTTTCGTCTCGGCCCCCAAGGGATCGGTCACCGAGGACCAGAGAGCCAAGGTCATCTCGGCCCTGGACCAGATGCACCAGGCACTGGGCGATTTCCAGGATCCGATGACCAAGGACGCCGCGCAGCACGTCTACAACGACGTCTCCGCGCAGGCCCTGGCCCGCCTGGCCCATTCCTAGAAGTTTCCTGACACCATCCACCCACACCCATCACACCCATCCAACGAATCGGCCCGGATCGAAAGATCCGGGCCGATTCACGCAGGCCGGGGCGGCGCGGACGATCCGATGCTCCGGGCCCGCGCCCGCGCTGACAGGCCGGCGCCCGGGATTCGATGCGAGGGTCGGGTCGCCCGACCGCGGGGTTCTCGAGACGGCCGCCAGAGCGTTCGGGCGCTCCCGGTTTGCCTGGATCGGGCCGCGGGGTCGCCGTTGCCGGCGATTCCAGCAGGGCACCAACGGGCATTGCCCGGATCTTTCGACCCGGGCAACACGGACGATCCAGGGGATCGGGGGAAGGGCTCGACGGCCTTCTAGCTCAGGTAGCCGCGAAGCTGCTCTTTCTGCATGCTGCCGCGCAGCTTCTGCAGGGCCTTGGCCTCTATCTGGCGGACGCGCTCCCGGGTGACACCCATGTCGTGGCCGATGCCCTCGAGGGTGCGCTGGGCCTCGCCATCCAGGCCGAAACGACGGCGGACGACGTAGAGCTCCCGCTCGGTGAGATGGGTCTCGAGGAGATTCTGCACGTCCTCGGAAAGCATGCGGTTCATGACCGTGGCCGGCGGAGACGCGGTGTACTGGTCCTTGATGATGTCGCCCAGGCGCGAGTCATCGTCCTTGCCGATCGGGGTCTCGAGGCTGATGGGCTCGCGATCGGCCTTGGTGATCTCCCGGAGCTTCTCGACGGTGATCTGGAGCTCGGCGGCGACCTCCTGCTCGTTCGGCTGACGTCCGAGCTTCTGGCTCATCAGGCGGATCGTTTTCTTGACGCGGGAGATCGTCTCGACCATGTGGACCGGAACCCGGATGGTGCGGCCCTGATCGGCGATCGCGCGGGTGATGGCCTGGCGGATCCACCACGTGGCATAGGTGCTGAACTTGTAGCCCTTGCGGTAGTCGTACTTCTCGGCCGCCCGCATCAGACCCATGTTGCCTTCCTGGATCAGATCGAGGAACGAGAGGCCGCGCCCAAGATGCTTGCGGGCGATCGAGACCACCAGGCGGAGGTTGGCACTGACCAGCTGGCGCTTGGCGAGCTCGTCGCCGTTGCTGATGCGACGAGCCAGCTCGAGCTCCTCGGCGTGCGTGAGAAGACGCTTGCGGCCGATCTCCTGGAGGTAGAGCCGGATGGAGTCATCCGACTGCTCGGTATGCGCCGTGGAGCCGGAAGCATTGACCTTCTTGCCCGAGGCGGGACTCTCGTCCTCCTCGCTTTCCTCGAAGTGATCGAGCTCCTCGGCCGGTTCTTCGGGAGTGGCGAAGGTGAGGTCCACCGTGTGGGGCATCAAACCCTCATCTTCGATCACGACGACGGGAGCCGCCGCATCCTCGAGCATATCACCGGCGATGTTAGGCAACCGAATACCTCCTAGAAGAGCGTCCCGGACCATTTGCAGGTCCCTTGGCAACAGGGCGCCAATGAGCCAAGACGAAAGGGGCTAGCGAAGACCTAAAAGGTGCGAGGGGCTGGTGCGGCCTTGACAGCTACCCGGCCCGAGGGCGATACTGCCCCGGAACTGGCGAAGAGGGTCTTGAAAGTGACCTCGGTCACGCTGTTCTCCGGTTCGTAATTTCACAGTATAGGGGGGACCTTGCCCCTTGAAAAGGGGTTTTTAATATTTCTTTAATCCTCCATTTAAGGGCCCCCGTCACTCCCGCACCCGTCAGGTTGTACCCGCGAACCGGCGAAAATACCGGTGCTGCGGGCCTTTACGTTATGTAAAAATGCCCCGATCCGAGTATGCGCCCTACGAGGCGTACGCTTCCGTCTACGACCGGACGGGGCAGAGCCGCTTCAGCCTGAAGATGCTGAGCTACGGGCGGGAGCTGTGGGGCGGGGAGCTGCCAGCGCGGCTCGTCGACCTCGGCTGCGGAACCGGCGCTGCCGCGGTCGCGATGGCACTTCGCGGCGTGGACGTCGTGGGCGTGGATCGCTCCGGAGCCATGCTTGCGGCGGCCCGGCAGCGGGCCTTGCGCTGGGGAGCAACCGCGGAGTTTCTGCAGGCTGACTTTCGCCATCTGGACCTGGCCGCTGACCGCGATGCGGCAATCTGCTTCTACGACGCGCTCAACTACTGCCAGTCCGCCGCGGAACTCGAGGCCGTCTTCAAGGGGGTCCACCGCTGCGTGCGTCCCGGCGGTACGTTCTTCTTCGACATCATCACGGACTACGGTATCCGCTTCGTGTGGGGAAATCGCCCGGAAATCCGGGTCGATGACGACATGGTGAGGGTCTGGCGCCCCTCCTACGATCGCGCTTCGGTTCTCGGGACCCTGGACATCACCTATTTCGTCGCCGATACCGAACGCCCTGACTGCTGGCGCCGGTTCGACGAGCGTCACGTCCACAGGGGATTCGATCCGATCGAAGTGAATGCGTCGCTGGCGGCAACGGGTTGGGAGCCGGTTCACTCCTATCGCTGCTTTACGGTCGATCCGCCCGATGCCGCGACTTACCGCGTCGCGTACCTGGCGCGTCGGCTGTAGACCTACCCGGGCCGCCTGGGGTTGCTCTCGGTTTGAGAGGATCGGGCCCGTTCAAGCTGCAAGACGTTCTCCGGCGCTGGCTCCTCGGGCCTGTGCGAGAGAGAGCCTGGCCAGCCAGGGTATATATCGACCGCTGGTACGCTTGGCGGCATTTTCACGGGTCTCAACTTCTGCGGATCAGGACACTCGTCAGCCTGGGCGCCGCCGCCATGCTCGTGGCGCCGGTCGGCCCCGCGCTCGCGTCCGTGGCCCTGGCCGCGCGGCCTGCCACGATCCAGAAAGAGTCGGGAACTGCCCCGGCTAGCGCGACCGCAGGCACCGATCCCGTGACCGCCGCTTTGCTGCTCGAGAGCCAGGGGCAGGTGGCCAAGGCCCTGGCCCTCTTGCGGCGAGCTGCCACCGGATCGGCCTCCGTCCGCTCCGAGCTGCATCTCGCGGCGGCGCGCATGCTGGCTCGTCACGGCGATTTCGCCGAGGCGCTGGCCGAGGGCCATGCTGGCATCGCGGCGAAACCGACGGATGGATTCTCTTACATCGAGGTGGCCAAGATCCTCGACCAGAGCGGTCGGCACGCCGAGGCGATCGCCCTGGCGCAAGAGGCCGCCAGGAAGGATCCGCAGGTGCGATTCGCCGCGAGCGACCTGATCTTCCAGATCCAGACCCACTGGGGCAGCATGGCTTCCTCGCCGCCGGCACCGCCACCCTCCAGACGGCGTTCGGGGTTTCCGCGCTGGGCCTGGCTGGCGCTCGGAGCCATCCTGGCGGTGGGGATCCTGGCCCTGGCCGTGTGGAGGAGAATGCGGGTGCGGGCCGGCGATCGCCTGTGGGCCTCCGGCCACGCCAGGACTCTTGCCCGTACGGTGGAACAGGCCGTCGCCTCGGGCGAGACCGAGCCCGAGTTCAGCTACGGCCGGCAGCTGGCCCCTGGTGAACGGATCGGCCCGTACCGGATCGTCCGGCTCGTCTCGTCCTCGCTCCACAGCTCGCTTTACCAGGCCGAGGATCTCAAGCTCCATCGACCGGTCGCGCTCAAGCAGGCCAATCCCCTCGGGATCCAGTCCAGGGCCGCCCTTGAGCGCTTCCACAAGGAAGTCCAGAGCCTCATCGCCCTGTCCGGGGTCCACCGCGGCGTGGTCCAGGTCTACGACTACCTGCCACCAGCGACGCTGGTGACCGAGTGGATCGAGGGTGCGAACCTCGAGGATGCCGTCGGAGCTCTCGGCGTCGACCGCCTCCTCGAGATCGCCATCGAACTCTGCGATATCCTGGCCGAGGCGCATGCGATGGCCATCATCCACCGCGACATCAAGCCCTCGAACGTGATGGTCTCGAATTCCGGCGAGGTCAAGCTTCTGGATTTCGGCATCGCGAAGAACGCCGCCCTCGGTACTAGCCAGCTCACCGCCGATTCGGGTGTTCCCCTCGGGACATTCACGTACATGGCCCCCGAGCAGTTCGCCTCACCGCACCAGGCCCGCCCCGAATCCGATCTCTACAGCCTGGGCCTCTCTCTTTACCGCCTGATCACCGGCAGCCTTCCGGCATCCCCCTGGCTCGGGCCGCGGACTTTTGGATTCGTCGCGGCAGGCTCCTTCCTTCCGGTGACCGAAGCGGCGCCGGCAATACGGTCCTACCTCGGGGCCAGCGCGGGGCGTTCCGATCTCTCCTGGATCGCCGACCTGGACCGGATCCTGAGCCGATCCTTCAGGGAGGATCCCGGTGAGCGCTTCAAGAGCGCCGCCGAGCTCAAGGCGGAGTTAGAGCGCGTCCTCGCGGCACTGCGGGCCTCGAAAGTCGGCGGATAGAACGCCGGCCGGTGGGGCTGGCAAATCCTCGGGCGCCCTGCGACGGCCGGACGTGCAGCTTCCAAGGCGTTAGCGGCGGGCAGTTGCAGCGTATAATCGAGCCATGGCGCAGATCATCGTCGCAGGGAACCCGGTCAACGAGTTCGAGAAGACCGTCGCTCGGACGCTTGGCCATCTCGGCGAGGACTGTTTGCTGCTGACCAACGTCGTGCTGCCGGGTTTCTACCACAAGCAGAGCAACATCGAGATCGACCTCATCGTGCTCACGCGCCAGGCCATCTACGCCATCGAGACCAAGTACTGGCAGGGCGAGGTCAAGGGGCATATCAACCAGAAGCAGTGGGTCGTGTTCCGGGAAGGCAATCCGCCGCACCAGATCGAGAATCCCCTCCAGCGCAGCGAGATGAAGGCCAAGACCCTCAATACCATCCTGTCGCGCTGGAACAGCGGGCTGATGGGCAAGCTCATCACCAAGGCCCTCGTGGTCGTGCCGCCCCACACCCCGCTCGACATCGAGAACCCCACCGACATCGAGGTGATCCCGCTCGAGCGCCTCTTGCCCCACATCGAGGCCGATCGCCAGCGCCTGACGGAGGAGGCTACCGACAAGCAGCTGCACCAGATGGCCCAGCACCTCGTCGGTTCTTCGTTGCCCTCCGAGGAGACGCTCCCCTTCGAGAACTACGCCATCAAGGCGATCCTCAAGAGCAGCTCGCGCAGCGTTTCCTACCGCGCCGTCAACACGTTCACCGAGCGCGAGGTCTTCATCAAGAAGTACATCGTCGACGTCAACCTGCCGCCCGACAAGCAACTGCTCTGGCGAAACCGCGCCATCCGCGAGGCCAAGGCCACGACGCGCCTTCGCCATCCCAACATCGTCGAGGTCCTCGACGTGCTGGAGGATCAAGGCAATATCTACCTCATCAGCGAATGGGTGGACGGCTGGTGCCTGGCCGATCGCGTCGGCGATCTCGCCTGGGTCGATGCCGTCGTGTACGTCGCGCAGGCCTGCGACGGGCTGGACAAGGCCCACCGCGCGACCCCGCCCGTCATCCACCGCAACGTGAGTCCCGCCAGCCTCCTCGTCAGCGATGGAACGGTCAAGCTCACCAACTTCGCGTTTGCCCGGATCGAGGGGGATCCCAGCATCGTCTTCACGGAGCTGGTGGGGGGACGTGATGCGGACTACGCCGCCCCCGAGCTCTTCGGCGACACCAACGAGGCGGACGCCCGAACCGACGTCTACGGCCTTGGCGCCACGCTCTACCATCTGGTGACTCGTACCAAGCCGCCGTCCTTTCTCTCGCGAACTCCGGTCCGGTCCGCCGCCGAACTCGAGCCCGACCTGCCCCCGGCGCTCTCGGAGGCCATCGCCAGGGCCATGGAGCCGCATCCGGCCCAACGCTACGGCACGGCCGCGGAGTTCGCGGCCGTGCTGCGGGGGATGCGAGGGTAGCACGGGGCAGTCGGCCTGCGGGCGGCGGCTCAGCTTGAACGGGGCCCCCTTGCCCGCAGCGGGGGAGGATCGAAGGTCACGAGGGCCCCGGTCGTCCGATGTCTTGCTCGCTCAAGCCCGGCCCCTCTGGTTCCTCCCGTCGAACGGTCATCCCGACGTCTTCCGCGACGACCCCGGGGGCGCGATCGCCGTGCCTGGCCTCTGGTTCGGCGGAAAGAAACTCGGGCTCGATGGTCCGAGTGTGGTGCTCGTGCTCGCACAGCGAGAGGTCTGAACCGCAGGACGGGCATGCTCCGACGGCCTGTCGCGCGGGGCCCGTCAGGATGGCTCCGCAAACGCAACACTTGTCCATCTTTCCCTCTTCCCGTATCGGGCGGGGACCCACCAGAGTCCCCAGGCGTTGCGCACACCCTATCTCAGGGTGGCACCGCGGACGGAGTCGACGCCTGGACGTCGGGATCCGGAGGACGAAGGCCAGCTTCAGGTGATGATCCCGAGCTGCTGCGCCGTCAACGCTCCGGCTCGAAGAATCCGGGGCCGGCCTACCAGGCTCAGCACCGTCGAATCGGCGTCGTGGGACGTGGGGCCGCTGTCCAGCAGGATTGCGAGGTCGGGATCGGTACCGAGTTGCCGCTCTACATCCTCGGCCGAGCGGGGCGAAGGGGCCCCGGAGCGGTTGGCGCTGGTCGTGGCGAGCGGACCCGTCCGGGCCAGCAGGGCCGCCGCGATCGGGTGTGCGGGTATGCGCACCCCGACGGTACCCTCCGGCGTCGCGATCGGGGCGCGAGCGCGGGGGCCGGCCGGGAGGACCAGGGTGAGAGGCCCTGGCCAGAAGGCTCGTGCCAGCCTTTCTGCCTCCGGGGACAGGACCGCCCAGTCGGCGAGCTCGGCCCGGCTGGCGGCCAGCACGATCAAGGGCAGGTGGGCCGGTCGGCCCTTCATCCGGTAGATCCCCGCCAGCGCGGCGGGATGCTCGGGGCCTGCTGCCAGCGCGTAGGCGGTGTCGGTCGGGAACGAGACGATGGCTCCTGTGGCCAGCGCCCGAGCCGCCTGCTCCCGTCCGCTCGGATCAGCAGTGACACGCTGGGTCATCCTGGGGGGATCTCGGCGGCGCAGATCAGCCCTGGGGCCGGCGTGCTACCAGGACCCGCTGATGCCCGAGCAGGTCCTTGAGGATCTCGATCTCCTGCCAGCCAGACAGGAGGCGTTCGACGCTCTGGGCCTGACCGGCCATGACCTCGACGGCCAGCCAGCCTCCCGGCTTGACCATGGACAGGCCTTGCCGCGCCAGGAGCGAGAGGATTGCCAGCCCGTCGTCGCCTCCATCCAGAGCCAGCCGTGGCTCGAAATCCCGGACCTCGGGGTCCAGGCCAGCGATCTCCTGCGTGGGGATGTACGGGGGGTTCGAAACGAGGATGTCGAACTCGCCAGCCCGATCCGCCAGTGGCTCCAGACCGTCGCCCAGGCGGAATTCCAGACGATCAAAGACGCCATGCCGCTGGGCGTTGCGGCGGGCAAAATCCAGGGCATCCGGCGAAAGGTCGGTCGCCACCACCCTCACGTCGTTGATGTAGGAAGCCAGCGTCACGGCGATCGCCCCCGACCCGGTGCCGACATCGGCGACCAGCCACTCGCCGCCCGTCGGCCGGGGGGCTTCGGCGATGCGATCGAGCACGGCCTCGACCAGGTGCTCGGTCTCGGGCCGGGGGACCAGGACTCCCGGCCCCACCTCGAACTCGAGCGACATGAACTGCTGCTGGCCCGAAAGGTACTGGAACGGCTCGTGCTTTTCGCGGCGCGAGAGGAAGGCATCGAGGGAAGCCCACTGCTCGGGCGTCAGCTCCGTTGCTGTCCGGGTCAGGATCGCCAGCCGGTCGAGGCCGGTCACCATGCCGACCAGGAGGCTAGCTTCGAGATCCGCCGAGCCCAATCCTACCGAGCGCAGGCGCCTGCTTCCCTGGCGCAATGCCGCCTCGATCGTCACCGTCTGAACTTCGCTCATTTTCCTGTTTTCGTATTCGCCCATCGAGATCTGGCGATCGGTGGGCGGTAAGATCCCGTAAAGCTGCCAGGTAAGCCAGATTTCAAAGAAAAGCGCCTCTTACATGGCAGGCGCCGTCAATGCTGCCAGCTTCTCGCTCTGATCCGCACTGATCAGTGGCTGGATCACGAGATCGAGATCGCCATTGAGGATCTTGTCGAGCTGGTAGATCGTGAGGCCGATCCGGTGATCGCTCACGCGATTCTCGGTGAAATTGTAGGTGCGGATGCGCTCCGAGCGATCGCCCGAGCCGACCTGGCTCTTGCGCGCCGCAGCGTACTCGCTCTCGGCCTTATGGACCTTGGCATCGAGCAATCGCGTGCGCAGCAGCTGCATCGCCTTCTCGCGGTTCTGGAACTGGCTGCGCTCTTCCTGGCAGGCCACCACCAGGCCAGAGGGCAGGTGCGTGATGCGGACCGCCGTCTCCACCTTGTTGACGTTCTGCCCGCCGGCCCCGCCCGACCGGAAGGTGTCGATCTCGAGGTCCTTGGGATTGATCTCGAGGTCCACCTCCTCGGCCTCGGGCAGGATCGCCACGGTGGCCGCCGACGTGTGGATGCGTCCCGAGGCCTCGGTCGCCGGGACCCGCTGGACCCGGTGCACGCCGGATTCGTACTTCATCCGCGAGAACACCCGATCTCCCTTGATCGACAGCACCGCCTCCTTGACGCCGCCGAGATCCATCTCCTGGATGTTCATCGGCTCGACCTTCCAGCCGCGGCGCTCGGCGTACATCCGGTACATCCGCAAGAGGTCGCCCGCAAAAAGCGCCGCCTCGTCGCCGCCTGTCCCCGCCCGGATCTCCACGACGATGTTCTTGTCGTCCATGGGATCTTTGGGGAGCAAGAGGACCTGCAGCTCGGACTCGAGGGCGGCCAGCCGCGTGGAAAGCTCGGCGATCTCGGCCTCGATCATCTGTCGCATCTCGGGATCCGACTCGGTCCGCTTCAGCGTCTGCGCGCCTTCGAATTCCTGGCGCAGCTGCCGCCATTGCTCGTACCGGGTGACGGATTCCTCGAGGTCGGCGCGGCTCTTGGCGTACTTGCGCAGCTTCTCCTGGTCGGCGAGGACCTCCGGGCTGGACAGGAGGTCCCCCAGCTCGTGGTAGGTCTTCTCGATCTCGGCGAGCTTCTGTTCGTGAATCTGATCCAGCATGGTATCCGTGCCGAGCGCATGGGCGGCCGATCCCGCTACCGGTTCCGGTTCTGGACCCGGGGAGGCCGCGTAGGCCAAGCGCTCGAAAAGTCGCCTACCTGGCCATGATACCGAAGGCGACGAGACGGCGAAAGGTCGGCTCCCACGAGGCGACGGACCGTAGGGTGCGTACGACGATACAACACGATGCGGCATGTGGATCGGTTCGAGAGCCGCTTGCTGCCGTATCGATCTCCGGATCTGCAGCCGGCGGGCGGGCTCCAGGTCCGTACGTTCAGCGTTCGATGTAGCACAACGGTACGCTCGTGGCCGGCAATGAAGCGTTCTCCGATCGGCAAGAAGCTGCGGGAGCTCAGGCTGGCGCATCAGCTCAGCCTGCGCGAGGCGGCCCGTCGCCTGTCCATCTCAGCTTCCAGGCTGAGCGATTTTGAAGAGGGCCGGACGCACAGTACCAGCCGGCCCGCCATCCCGGGACGGGCTTTTCTCGATCGCGCCGCCTCGCTCTACCGCTATCCGGCGCCGGCGCTCCTCGGTCTGGCCGGGCACCTGGCCGAGGCCCCGGTAACCTACTTCCCGACGGACATCGAGGCCGATATCGCCGAGATCGCTGCCCTCTACGAGCGGCTCCCCGACGAGCACCGCAGGCACCTTCTCGAGGTGGCGAGAAGCTTTTGGCGCTATGTTTCGCAACCCCCTCCGGCTTCCGCCCGGCGGGAAGCTCCCGAGGCGGACGAGGAAGCAGATCGTTAGAGCGCTCCCGGTTTGAACGGATCGAGCCCGATGAGTCAAACGGGGCCCGGTTGCGCAGCGAAGCGACCGCGCAGAGGGCCCCGTTCAAGCTGCAAAAGGCCTAGAGCGCTCCCGGTTTGAACGGATCGAGCCCGATGAGTCAAACGGGGCCCGGTTGCGCAGCGAAGCGACCGCGCAGAGGGCCCCGTTCAAGCTGCAAAAGGCCCGAGCGGTCTCGCCTACGGCAACCGGTGGTGATGCGTCTGGCCCCTGTTCGAGGCCCGCGTCGTCAGCCTTGCCCGAATCCGAAGCGCGGCAGATCGTCGAGCGCCTTGCCCTCCAGCACGAACTCGCCGGTCTCCTCGATCTGGCGGTAGGTCCCCCGGGCCTGGCCGCTGGCGATGGTCTGGAGCGCGTCCACCGCGGCGTCCACGTCCGCCTTGATGTTGTAGAAGCCGAAGCTGATCCGGACGCTACCCGGGATGCGAGCGCGCACACCGTGGACGATCTCGCTGCGCAGGCGCTCGGCATCCTCGGCCCGGACCTCGAGCAGCCGCAGGAGGTACGGATGGGCGCAGAAGCAGCCGTTGCGGACGCCGATGCCGGCCTCGTGGCCGAGCACCGCCGCGACGTGACCGTGGTGGTAGCCCGCGAGGTTGAAGCTGATGACGCCCAGCCGGTCGCTCGTCCGATCTGGATCGCCGCTGCCAAAAAAGCGCAGGCCGGGAACCTCGCGCAGGCGCCTGAGCGCGTAGGTCGTGAGCTCGCGTTCGTGCTCGGCCAGCGTGTCCAGTCCCCACGCCGAGAGGGCCTTGATGGCCGCGGCGAACGCCACGACTCCGATGGCGTTGGGGGATCCGGCCTCCTCCTTCTCGGGGGGATCCAGCCAGACCGCCTCCTCGAGGGTGACGAGCTTGACCGTGCCGCCGCCCACCAGGTCGGGCTCGCCTTCCAGGAAGGGTTCCCGCGGTCCGACGAGGACGCCCGTGCCGTAGGGCGCGTACATCTTGTGCGCCGAGGCGACCAGGAAGTCGATGTGCTCGGGATCGGACAGCGGGCGCATCGAGATCGCTCGATGGGGGGCGAGCTGCGCGGCGTCGACGACGATCGCCGCCCCGGCGGCATGCGCCATCGCGGCGATCTTGTGGATTGGCGGCGCGAAGCCCGTGACGTTGGAGGCTCCGGTGACCGTGACCACCTTGACCCGTCCGGCATGCCGGGCCAGCTTGGCCTCGAGGTCGGCTAGCGACAGGGTGCCGTCGGGTTCGAGATCGATATAGCCGACCTCGGCGCGGGAGCGCCAGGGGAGCATGTTGGAGTGGTGCTCCATCATCGTGGTCAGCACGACCGAGCCGGCCGGGAGCGGGAACCGGGCGGCGAGCTTGTTGAGGGCCTCCGTAGCGTTCTTGCCGAAGACCACCACCCGCTCGGGGCCGGCTCCGAAGAACTCCCCGACGATCTGGCGCGCCTCATCGTAGATGGCGGTCGCCATGCGGCTCTTGAAGCCCGATCCGCGGTGGACGCTGGCATACCAGGGCAAGAACTCCTCGACGGCGCGCACCACGCTCTGCAGCGCGGGGGTCGTGGCCGCGTTGTCGAGGTTGATGTAGGGCGCGATCCGGCCGTCGAAGAGGGGGGCCGGCTGGTGCAAGCCGACGACTTCGTCGCGCCAGGCGCCGGGGAGCTCGACGATCTCGGACGACAGGGACATGCCACCTCCAGAGGTGCTCGGGGGGCCGGCCCCCGTCTATCGCAAACGGCTCCCGGGGAGCCTGGCGGTTCTCCACGCCCTCCGGAGTGCCATCATGGCCCGCCCGCGTCCCCCCTGCAAGCGCAGGAAACCACCGCTGCTTGAGATCGCCCGCACGGCAGTGCATCCTTGTCGGATGGCGGTCAAAGACGGCCCGGAGCGGTCGCTCGCCGAGCGCAAGCGCCTGGGCGCATGGTACACGCCCGACGGGCTGGCGATGCGGATCGTGCGGCGCGCCGCGAGCCTGGTGGACGGGCCGATCCGTAACATCCTGGATCCCTCGTCGGGTGCCGGGGCCTTCCTGGTGGCGGCCGCGGCGATCGTTCCGGGGGCGCGGCTCTGCGGCGTGGATGCGGACCCCCTGGCCCGGGCCGCGTGCCAGGAGCGCGCGGTCGGTGCCCAGGTCGTGGTGGGCGACAGTCTGCTAGCCGAGGACGAGGGCGGGATCGCCTGGACCCGAGAGTTTCCCGAGGCCGCCGCAGCTGGCGGATTCGACCTGGTGGTCGGCAATCCGCCCTGGGAAGTGCTCGAGGCCGCAGCCCACCAGGGGCGCCATAGCCGCCGGGCCTATGCCGATGCGCTGAGGCGATCCGGCGCCCAGGTTTTTGCGACCGGCGCCAAGATCAACCTCTACCGCGTCGCGATCGTGCGCGCCTTCGAGCACCTGCGCCCGGGCGGCGTCCTCGCCTTCGTCGTGCCCGGTGGCCTGCTGCGCGATGCAAGCAGCGAGGATCTGCGCGCTTTTCTCCTGGATGCGGGCGAATGGTCCGAGGTCTGGGAGCTCGAGACCGGGGCCGCGCTCTTCCCCACGGCCCACCGGGAGCTGTCTTGCTGTGTCGTCTTCGTGCGCAAGGGACGGCCCACCGCCCAGCTGTGCGTCCGGGCGGCCGGCTCCGGCACGCCCGTGCTCCTCGACCGCGCCGTTCTGGATCGCCTCGGCGCTCCCGACCGCAGCATTCCGGCCCTGGCCTCCGAGGCGGAACTTGACCTCATGGCCCGCCTCTGGCGGCTGCCGAAGCTAGCCGACTGCGTCGGCGGCATCCGCAAGGGAGACGTCAACCTCACGACCGATCGGGAGCTGTTCTGCGACCATCCGACCGCTCTGGCGCTCCGGACGGGCAAGGAGATCGGGCCCTATCGCGTACCAGGCGGCCCGCGGCGCTGGGTCGATCCGGAGCGATTCGGCAAGCGCGCCCACCCGGAGCGCGTGCGCGTGGCGTGGCGGGATATCGCCGATCGCGCCTTGCGCAAGCGGATGTGCGCAGCGATGTTGCCACCGCACTCGGTGCTGGCCGATACCCTGAACTTCCTGGTCCTGTCCGGTGACGAGGCCGAGGTCGCCTACTTCGTGGCCCTGCTCAACAGCCACGTCTTCGAGTGGGCCGTGCGCCGCCGATCCGCCCATAACCACCTCGGCAAGCGGATCGTGGGGCCTTGCCCCGTCGTGCCGTACCAGGCCCGAGATACCCGTTGCCGGCAGATCGCCGCGCTCGCCACGCAAGCCGAGCAGAGCGCCGCGGCAGCGATCCGGGCGGACGCCGCCGTGGCCCACCACTACGGGCTATCGCAAGCAGACCTGACGCTGATCCTCGAGGGCTTTCCCAAGCAGCCTTACGCCCTCAAGGAGGCGATCCTCGGCGCGTTCGACGGTTGAGAGCTCTTGCGCCTCACTCGTTCACCGCGTGCACCTGGCCCGTTTGCAGGAACACCAGGTAGGCGGCCTTGACCCGCTGGCCGAACATCGCCCTGGCAGCGCGGCGGTAGAGGGCGATCTGGGCCAGGTGGGGTTCGGCCATCTGGGCGGTGGTGCGTCCCCGGGGTGAATCGGTCTTCCAGTCGACGACGACCAGGCCATCAAGCTCCACGAGGATGGCGTCGATGACTCCCTGGAGCAGCAAGGTCTCGTCTGCCGCTTCGACGTGAGGCGAGGCGCTGGCGCGGTCCGGCTCGCCTCCGGCGCCGACTTCGTCCGGGAGCACGGCCATGCTGAAGGGAAGCTCGCGCCACAGCGTGTCCGGGGCGGCGGCCTGCAGCCGCTCTGCCAGCGGCTGGCCCAGAAAGGACTCGATGGCCGCGATCGGCACGGCCCCGGCCATCTCTGGCGTGAGCAGCTCGCTTGCGACCATCGTGGCGAGCTGCCGGTCGAGGGCGGCGCGATCGGGCCTGCGGGCGAAATCAAGGTGCTGCATGAAGAGGTGCGCCGCTGTCCCCCGCTCGGCGGGCGTCAAGGCCGAGGACGAATCCTGCATGAACCGGGGCTTGCGAATCCTGGCTGGCGCGTCCGGGCCGTTGCCCTCGGCCCCATCAGGCCGCGGTTCTTGGCCGTCTGGCCACCGAGCCAGCCAGTCCTCGAGCGGGACGCTGTCGCGCTCGGCCTGGTCCCGCAGGCGCTTGGCGGCCTCGGTCACGGAGATCTTGGCGGGCAGCTTCGCCGCCTCGGCGTACGGATAGCGCCAGGACAGCCGGGCGACGAGATCGGCCAGGGAGCCCTCGAGCGGGTCCGGCAGGGCGGCCAGCGGGTCGAGGTCCGCGGCCGGAAGCCGGTTGGCGGGGACCGGTCGGTCGAGGTCCGCGGCCGGGACCAGCTTGAAGGCGATCAGGGCCGGAGCCGCCTGCACCGTCGGGTCTACCGGGCCGGTCGCCCCGCCGATCCGCCGGATCGTCGCCCCCTCGCGATGCCGCGCCAGTGCCATGCCCAGCAGGTCGAGCAGGCTGCGCGCCTGCCCCAGGAGATCGGCCGGCAACGGCCAGGCCGCGCAGGGAGCGGCTTGTGCCCAGCGCTCTGCCTTGCGCTCGAACTGCCGTACCGAGCCCACCAGGACGAGCCGCTCCTGGGCCCGGGTCAGGGCCACGTAGAGCAGCCGGATCTCCTCGGCAATGCCCTCTTGCCGCAGGCGCTCGCGCACGGCCAGATGCGCCAGGGATGGGTACTTGAGCCGGCGCTCGCTATCGGTGACCTTGGGCCCGAGGCCGAGCCCTTCGTCGAAGAGGAGATCGCCGCGCAGGTCCTGCTCGTTGAAGGCCTTGCCGAGCCCGCACACGAAAACGACAGGGAACTCCAGGCCCTTGCTGGCATGGATGCTCATGACCCGCACCACGTCGGCTGCCTCGGACAGGGCCGGGGCCATGCCCAGATCCTCGCCGGCGGCCCGCAATCGCTCGATGAAACGCAAGAAGCGGGAGAGCCCCTGGCGCTCGAATCGATCGAACTCGCGAGCGCGATCGTGCAGGGCCAGGAGGTTGGCACGGCGCTGCTCCCCACCGGGCAGGCCCGCGGCGTGGGCGATGAAACCGGTCTCCTGGTAGATCTGCCAGACGAGCTGACCGAGCGGTCCCCGACGAGCTCGCGTCCGCCAGGTATCGAGCCGATCGAGGAAGGTCGCCAGGGCGGCTCGCAGCTCCGGTGTCACCTCGCCGTCGGCCGGGGCCGAGCTGCCCGCGACCGGATCCCGGTCGAGTCCGGCCGCTGCCCTCACGGCATCGTAGAAGTCCCCGTCGCGGTTCCGCTTGATGCAAGCCAGGTCGGCGGCCGTCAAGCCCTTCCCGTCGAACAGCGGCGAGCGAAGGGTGCCGGCAAGCAAGATATCCTGGCGCGGGTTATCGAGCACCTCGAGCAGGGCCAGCATGGTCTGAACCTCGAGCGCGCCGAAGTAACCGGACTTTGCCTGCGCATGGGCCGGCACGCCGGCCGCCAGGAGCTCGTCGGCAAAGACCTGGCCATCCGTGTTGGCTGCCCGCAGCAAGATGACGGCGTCCTTGAAGCGCAGCGGGCGCAGGGCGCCGCTCTGGTGGTCGCGAACCAATGCCGCTGGCGCCCCCTCGAGGCCCATGAGCTGCCGGATGCGGTCAGCCACCCGCCGGGCTTCTCTCTGACGCGCCGCGGCGATCTGGCGATCGTCGCCCTCTTCGGTGTCGTCGGCGTCAGCGGAAGTCCCCTCGTCCTCCGGGATGCTTGCCGCGGGGCCAGCACCGGCCGAGATGACGTGCAGCTCGACCGGAACCGGCGCATCGAGCTCCGGGTAGGTCGCCCCGCACACGAGCTCCGCGGCGGCGTCGTAGGGCATCTGGCCCACGTCTTCGGTCAGGATCTGCCGGAAGAAGAAGTTGGCGGCCTCCACGACCTCGGCGCGGCTGCGGAAGTTCCTGGCCAGATCGATGCGGCGCGGGCCCGGTCCCGCCGGGGAGTAGGTCCGGTAGCGGTTGCGGAACAGGGCGGGATCGGCGTGCCGGAACCGGTAGATGCTCTGCTTGGGGTCGCCGACCATGAAGAGGTTCGCAGGCTCCTGGTCGGGTCCGTCCCGGCAGACCATGCGGAGGATGGCATCCTGGACCTGGTTGATGTCCTGGTACTCGTCGACCAGGACCTCACGCACGCGGGAGCGCAGCGAGCACGCCAGTTGCGACGGGACCCAGGCCCCGCTGGCGTCCCGCTCGCGAAGCAGCGACAGCGCCAGGCGCTCCTGGTCGGCGAAGTCGATCGCCCCGCGGTCTTTCTTGGCCACCTGATACGCGCCCTCGAAGTCCGCCACGAGCTCCACCAGGGCCCGCATCGCACCCGCGGTCGCCCGCAGTTCCTCGAGCGCGGCCGCCTCCCGCTCCGCGTTCCCCAGCCACGAATCCAGGCTCCGCGGATCCCGATAGGCGCTGACGGTCTTCTTGGCCGCATCGCGGAGGCGCTTGACCCGGGCCTGAACCTCGGGGTCGCCTGCGCCCGCCTTGACGCGGGGCAAGGTGCGGAAGTCCACGGCCTGCAGCGCCCGGCGCATCGGCTCGAGGTCGGGCGCCTGGCAGGCGGCAGCGAGCTGGAGCTGCTCGGAGGCGAGCGTCTCGGCATACGCCGCGGGTCCCCCCGGGCCGAGTGCCAGCTGTTTGGCCAGGTCGAGGTTTCGCAGAGCTCCACGCAGCTTCTGGCGGGCGCTGGACAGGAGGGTCCCGGCGATCGCCAGGTCTTCCAGCCGGTCCGTGGGCGCGAGATCGAACCGGCCGGCGGCCGTGGCGAGCCAGTCCTCGGGATCGAGCAGGCTCCGGGTCGTCTCGTGAAGGTCCAGCACCAGCTCGGCCAGCCCCTCATCCTCCCCGTCGTCAGCGAAGCGGTCGACCAGGCCGAGGAACTCGGCCTGGTCGACCGCTTCGCCGTAGCGTGCCGCGAAGACCTCCTCGAGCACCTCGAGCTGCAGCAGCCGCGCCTCGTGGTCGCCCAGCTCGGAGAACCCGGGGTCGAGGTCCAGCTGGTGGAAATTCTGCCGCAGCAACGCCAGGCAGAAAGAGTGCAGGGTCGAGATCTGGGCGCGTCCGAGCAGGGCGATCTGGCGCTCGAGATCCCGCTCTGCCGGCCCGGTCGGATCGCGCTTGGCGAGGGGATCCCGGATCCGCCGGGCGATCTCGGCCGCCAGCCGGTCGGCCAGCCGCTGGCGCATTTCGGCGGCCGCCGCCTTGGTGAAGGTCACCACGACGAGGTCGTCCACGTCGACCGGGTCCGTGGTCTGCGTGAGGTGCGACAGGATGCGCCGCACCAGGACCGAGGTCTTGCCCGATCCGGCGGCGGCTGCGACCAGGGTTGCCGAATTCCGGTGGACGACCGCTTGCCACTGCTCGTCCGTCCAGTGCTCGCCCGCAGGGATCGGAGGCAGGGTCATGATCGGCTCCTGGAATGACTTGCGCGGGAAGCTGCAGCGGCCGGTCCGGTTCCGGGATCGATCCGCCCCCAGGCCTCCTCGGCGCCGGGAACCACGAGCTGGCGCGGGCGATCCCCGGCGGTCGGATCGAAGCGACACACGACCCGGTAGTCGCAATACGTGCAGGGAGTCCGATCCAGCCCGATCCGGTATGGCTCCGGGTCCACCTCGCCGTGGCGAATGCGTCCGACGCACCCGGCCACCGCGTCGAGGGAGTGCCGCTCGAGGGCCTCGAACTGGTCAGCCGTCGCGACCTTGGAGGCGCTGCCAAGCGTGCCGTCGGCCTTCCAGTAGATCTCGAGCAGATCCGAGTACCCGGGGCCGGCGGGCTCCTCCATCAGGCGGGCGATCGCAGCTTCGGCCAGGACCAGGCCCCGCGCCCGGTGGTGCTGCAGCAGCTTGCGCCGGGCCGCGTCGGCGTCCATCGGGGCGTCGATCCAGCCGCCGCGGACCGGGAAATACAGCATCCCGGCGGGCGACCGGCCGGCCGAGCGCCGCGCGACCGCCAGGTACACGGGGAGCTGCAGGGTGAGGCCGAGAGCCGCCTCTCCCACCGAGAAGCTCCGGTGCGATCGCTTGTAGTCGATCACCCGCACGAAGGGAACCCCGGCCAGCTCGGCGTGATCCAGGCGGTCGATCTGGCCCTCGACCCACAGCTCGGCGCCGTCTTCCAGGGGCACGACGAGGGGCGCGAGATCGCCCTCGGGCCCGAAGGCGATCTCGAGGCTCGCCGCCCGGAAGCGGCCCCGACGATCGTGCTCCGCCAGGGTGGCGGCGGCCTCTTGCAGGGTGCGCGTGATCCGGGCCAGCAGGTGCCGGTTGCGCCCGGAGTCGAGGAGGATGGCGCCCTTGAGGGCCTGAGCCAGCCGCCCGGCGATCTCGGCGATGAGTCGGTCTCGCTCGGCGGCCGCCTGTCCGGCGGCCGGCTCGACCCCCATGGCCTGCACGTATTGGCGCAGGGCCGCGTGCTCCAGGATCCCGACGTCGCTCGGCTCGAGACCGTAGTGCCGCCGCTCGGCCAGGCGCAGGCCGAAGCGTGCGAAGTACTGGAACGGGCAAGCGGCGTAGGATTCCAGCCGGCTCACCGAGGTGACGAAGTGTCCCGCCGAGCGCCGTAGCATCAAGGCCTCGGCCATTGCGGGCTCCAGGGGAGCTTCGGAGCGCCTGGGCGCCAGGGCGGACGCGACCGGCTGCATGGCCTCGGGGAACCGCAGGTGCGCCCACCTGGCGATCTCTGGCCAGGGCTCCGTCCGTCCCGCCCGGAGGTGGAGGGCGATCGCCTCGGCGAGCTGCCCGGAGGACACCAGGCCCTCGAGCCCGGCCGGGTCCACCGAGAGATCCCGCACCCGGCCGCCAAGGCCCTCGAGTCGGGAAAAGAGTTGCGAGGCCACGAGAGCCCGGCCCTCGGCATCGATCAGGGGGTAGCTCAGGTACAGGCGATCGGAGGCCCGGGTGGCGGCGATGTACAGGAGATAGCGCTCGTGGAAGAGCAGGGTCCGGCTGGCCGGTCCGACCTCACAACCCGCCCGGGCCAGGTGCTGGCGCTCCGAGTCGTCGAGAAAGGAATCCTCGGGCACCGAGCGGGGGAAGGATCCAAGCTGGGCGCCCACGATGAACATGGCCCGGATCTCGGGATGGCGCGACCGTTCGATCGCCCCGAACAACACCTGGTCGCGTGTCGGCGGCACCCGGCCCAGCTGCAAGCCGGACAGACCCGCCTCGAGGATGGCGGCGAATCCCCGGAGCGTCGTGTTCTGGGGGCCCAGGGCACTGACGGTCTGATCGAGCAGCTCGATCAAACCGGCATAGACGGCCCCGTGTTCTTGCGCCGCTCCGGGATTCTCCCACTGCTCGAGGGTGCTTGCGACGTCGAGCTCCGAGAGCAGCTCGAAGACCGCCCGGCAGTGGTCTGCCACGGTCCTCGCGGCGCCAAGACGCTCGGCGAGGTGGGTCAGTGCGCTCGTGGCTCGGATCCGGATGGCCGCCAGTTGCTCGAGTCGTTCGAGTCCGGCCGCGGGCGGAGCGGCATCGGCGGCGTCCTCGACGTCGAGCGACCGGCGGTGAAACGCCCACTCCCCCTCGATCCAGCGCCGCCCCTGGATCCCGTGCTCGAGCACGAAATTTTCCAGCAGATCGACCTCGGGGCGCGAGACGGGGGCCAGATCGGTCTTGAGGTACCGCACGACCGCGTCGGTCGGCCAGTTGCGGGACAGGACCTCGAGGCCGCTCCGGATGAGTTCGATCGCCGGATGGTGCGCGACGCTCCGGCGCCCATCGATGAAGTGGGGGATCGCCAGAGCCTCGAAGATCCCCTCCGCCAGGTCGTGGTACGCAGCGAGGTCGCGCGTCACGACGGCGATCTCCCGGTAGCGGTAGCCTTCCTCGCGACACAGGCGCAGGATCTCGGTCGCGACGGCGGTGATCTCGGACCGGCGATCCGGGGCCCGGACCAGGACGATCGGCGCTGCGCCGCGATCGTCGGGCGTTCCTGCGGCGGTGCCGCCGGCCGCCGCGCTGGCTACCTCCAGCTCGACGCGAGCGAGGGCCGGTGACCTCGAAAATCGCGGCGGCACGCCGCCTTTCAGGTGGATCGTGGCGGTGTCGAAGCCATGCTTCACGGCCAGCTCGAGAAGGTGCGCATAGGTGTCCAGGGTCGGGCGGAACAGGGCGTCCTCCGGGTAGTCGAGAAGGCCCTCGCGATCGTCGAGACACAGCGCGACGCGCACCTCCTGCGCTCGCTCGATGATCGCGCTCAGCACGCGATACTCCTGCGGGGTGAAGCCGAAGAATCCGTCCACCCAGACCTCGGCGCCGGCAACCAGCCTGGCCTGCCCGATCCGGGCGGCCAGCAGATCCAGCGTGAGATCGGGATCGGTGAACCGCCCCTCGAGGTGGGTCTCGAGGGCCTCCATCACGATCGCCAGATCCCGGAGCTTGGGCCCGAGATAGGGTACGGTCGCGTGGGCCTGCAGCTGCGCCAGCGTCCCGGCAAGCTCGCGCGGGCCCTGGCCGAAGGCGCGAAGCTCCCGCAACGAGCGGCTCAAGAGGTCGAGGAAACCTGGCTTGTCCGCCATCTTGCCGAAGAGCTCGAGCTCTTGGCGGTGCTCTTCGAGGATCGCCCGCAGCACCATCTTGCGTCCGAGTTCGTCGAGACGCGGCCGCGCCGCACCACCCACCGCGGCGAACACGCGCACCGCCAGGCGCTGGAAGCTGAGGACGTGGGCGCGCGGCGACGGCCCGACCAGCCGGGCGATCTCGGCCTCGGTCTGGAAGGTCATCTGCTCGGGCACCAAGAGGATCGCGTCCGGTCCGCGGTGTCCGCTGGCCAGGGTCCGCCGCATGCCCTCGAGGCACGAGCGCGTCTTGCCCGAGCCCGCGGGCCCGAGGAGGAATGAGACCTTCACCTGGTCGTCAGGATAGCAGCCGCAGGAAGCTGTGGGCAGCGCGGCCCGTGCTGACGCTGGAAGCGGGCGTGATCTTGCCGGCCGACTCCCTGACGGGCTAGCAACCGCCCTGCCGGTGGTAGAATCCAGGCATGTTGGACGAAGGGCACAAGGAACGCCTCGGACAGGTCCTGCTGTCGCAAGGCATCATCACGCAAGAGCAGCTCGATCACGCTCTGCGCGAGCAGGTCAAGAAACCCTACCTGCGCATCGGCGAGGTGCTCTTTACGCTGGGGTACCTGTCGTTCGCACAGCTCGAGCAGCAGCTCGACCAGCAATACCGGGACCTGCGTCTCGGCCAGCTGCTGGTGCGGCGCGGCTTGCTGGAGCCCGACCAGCTCGAGCAGGCCATCGACGAGCACGAGCAGACCGGCCTCCTGCTCGGGCATCTGGTGATCAAGCTCGGCTTCTGCACCCTCGAACAGGTCTCTCGGGTCCTCGAGGAGCAACGTACGCTTTCCGCCACGGGGCATCTGGGCACCGGGCCGCTCGGCGCCCACAACCCATGAGGCCACCACGGACGGGCCCGTCCGGCGGCGGGGCCGGGCGGTCGGACGCGCGCAGCTGAAGTTCGATCACTCGATCCGGGATCCCATCCACGGGCTCATCCCGATCACCGGCTGCGAGTGGGATCTGCTCCGCACCCGCGCCTTCGTGCGGCTGCGCGGCATCCGCCAGATGGGGACGGCCTATGTCGTCTTCCCGGGGGCCCATCACACGCGCTTCGAGCACGCCATCGGCACGATGGGCACGGCCTGGCTCCTGACCGATGGCTTGCCGCTGTCGGAGGAGCGCCGCCGCCTGGTGCGCCTGGCGGCCCTCTGTCACGACCTTGGCCACCGCCCGTTCTCGCACTCGCTCGAGGACGCGGCGCGGCGCCACGCCGAGGCTCCGGGACTTTCCTTCCTCACGCACTTCCTCGATCACGAGGAGCGCACCTACGAACTCGTTGCCCACGACGCCGAGATCGGCGAGGTCCTCTCCCAGTTCGAGGACTACGCCACGATCGATCGTCACGAACTTGCCTTGCTGGCCACCGGCCGCCACCCCGATCGTGACCTCGACCTGTTCACGCACTCGGAGATCGACGCCGACCGGATCGATTATGTCCTTCGGGACAACTACTACTGCGGCTTTGCCGCTGGCATCGACGTCGAGGCCCTGCGCGGCCTTTACGCCCCGGATCCCGAGTTCAAGCTGGCGCTGGACTCGAGCCGCCTCTACGTCGCCCAGCAGCTCCTCCTGGCACGCTTCCAGCTCATCGCCAATGTCCAGAACGATCCCCTCATCCGCCTCGGGGACCTGCTGCTCGCGGAATGCATCCAGGAGGCGCTGGCCAAGGCCGATTCCACCTTGAAGGCCAAGTTCGTCGCCGTCGCGGACCTCGGGCAAGACGCCGATCTCGAGCAGTTCTTGCGCCAGTACGCCCCCGTCTCCTGGCCGGTCTTCGAGTCGCTCGTGAGCGGCAAGGCCCCGTTCTCGCACGACGGGCGTATCCTCACCTACGATTTCCCGGTGCTGTCCCCGGTGGCCAGGCTGGGTATCCAGTCGCTGCGCCTGGTGGGCCACAGCGTGGCGCAGCAGCTGCAAGAGCGCCTCGAAGCCGAGCGGCCCGAGGGTATCCTGGTCGACATCACCCGCGCCAAGGCCCCCGTGGAGCCCTTGCCGTGCACGCCGGCCGGGCAGTCCCGCCTGCGGAGCCGGTTGACCGAGTTGCCCGCGGTTCGCGGCATCATTGCAGCGTCGCTCGGCGCCGCGACCATCACCGTGTACACGCCGTCGAGGCTTGCGATCGGGGTGGATTTCGAGCGCTGGGTCGAGCGCTACCGCAGGGTGGATCCGAGCCTCGACGCCACCAAGGCCGCCAGCATCCTGGCGACCGTCTGGGCCGGCGACCGCGACCGCTTCACCCTCCTGCTGGCGCTCGAGACCCTGTTGCAGGACATGCTCATCGCGCAGGTTCGCGTCCGGCCCTCGCGCCTGGACGTCCTGTTCATGACCCTTTACCAGGCGCTGGGCACGCTCTCTTCGCTGCTTGACCAGCCGCGGCTCTATCTCGAGGGCAGCGAGGCCCTGTGGGCCATCGTCACCGCGCCATGGGTCAAGGAGGCGCTGGGCGATGGCTTCCCGGTCGATTACCGGCGCAGCGAGGCCCCGGGAGAATTCGCCGGCGATCTGCAGTACCTCGAGCGCTGCGGGTTGCTGTACATCGTCACGAGGCTGGAGCGGGGCCGCAACGCATTCGTCGAGCGACCGAAGTACGGAACGACCGGGTGGGGGCGGCAGATCGCCCGGCGCCTGACCCAGCAGGGGGCGGGAACCTGGCTCAAGAGGGTCGAGGAGGCGATCGCGGCCAGCGTCAGCCCGCACCGCGCGGCATACCTCGATTACTTTGCCATGCTGGCGGCCGAGCATCCCTCGGACACCGGCCGGCGCCGCGAGCTGCGTCGCCAGCTGCCGATGCCCGTCACGCTCTGAGGCCTCTGGTCCGGAAGAAATCCCGGTTTGACCCGCGCATTCAACCTGCCTGCTTGCCGGGGCCGGGCCCCAGGAGTCAAACGGGACCCGTTCAGGCCGAAAAGGCTATACTATGAAGGGATGGGCGAACAAGCGCAGGCTCAGTCCCCCGAGGCGTCCGCCAGGGCCGAGATCGAGCAGCTCCGCTGGTACATCGGCGAGCATAACTACCGCTACTACGTGCTGGCCCAGCCGACGGTCTCGGATGCCGAGTACGATCGCCTCTTCGCTCGCCTGCGCGAGCTCGAGCGGGAGCATCCCGAGTTCGCCGATCCGCGCTCGCCGACGCAGACCGTCGGGGCGCCCATCCAGACCGGGTTCGAGCCGGCCCGCCATGCCGTTCCGATGCTCTCGCTGGCCAACGCATTCAGCGAGCAGGATCTCCGCGAGTGGGACGCGCGCGTGCACCGCCTCCTGCAGCTTCCGGCCGACCGGGACCTGGCGTTCGCGCTCGAGCCCAAGATCGACGGGCTGGCCGTGGCGCTGCACTACGAGGGGGGGCGGTTGGTGCGCGGAGCCACCCGCGGCGACGGGGTGACCGGCGAGGACGTCACGCTCAACCTCAAGACGATCAAGGACATCCCCTGGGAGCTGCCGCCCTACGTCGATGGCCTGGAGGTCCGGGGCGAAGTCTACATGATGAAGGCCGACTTCGAGGCCTTCAACGCCCAGCAAGCAGCCCGGGGGGACAAGCTCTTCGCCAATCCCCGCAACGCGGCGGCCGGGTCGCTGCGCCAGCAAGATCCTCGCATCACGCGCCAGCGCCCCTTGCGCTTCGCCGCGTACACGGTGATCGGCCTGCCGGATGCCACCGGCCACCTCGAGGGCATGGCCCGTCTCGAGATGTACGGATTTCCCACGACCAGGCCTTCCCGGGCGTTCGGCATCACCGCCGTGCAGGCTTACTACGATGACCTGGCGACCCGGAGGCACGAGCTGCCCTTCGAGATCGATGGTCTGGTCATCAAGATCGACCATCTCGGCGACCAGAACCGGCTCGGCTCGGTCGGACGCGAACCGCGGTGGGCGATCGCATACAAGTTCCCGGCGATCGAGGAGATCACCCGGCTCCAGGAAATCGGCGTCAACGTGGGCCGGACGGGCGTGCTGACCCCCTACGCGGTGCTGTCCCCGGTTCGCATCGGCGGAGTCACGGTGACGCACGCGACGCTCCACAACGAGGACGAGATCCGCCGCAAGGATTTCCGCGTCGGGGACTGGGTCGTGGTCCGACGCGCTGGCGACGTCATCCCGCAGGTGGTGGTGCCGGTCGTCGAGCGGCGGGATGGCACCGAGCGGGTTTTCGAGATGCCCGAGCGGTGCCCGGTCTGCGGCTCCCACGTCGAGCGCGTCGAGGGTCAGGTGGCCGTTCGCTGCACGGCGGGCCTCGCCTGCAAGGCCCAGCTCGCCCGCTCGCTCGAGCATTTCGGCAGCCGCCGCGCTCTGGATATCGAGGGGCTGGGTGAGCGACTCGCCGCCGAGCTCGTCGAGCGTCAGCTCGTCCGGGACCTCGGCGACCTCTACGCTCTCGACAAGGCAACGCTCATGGGCCTCGAACGCTTTGCCGACAAATCCGCGGCCAATCTGCTCGAGGCCCTCGACCAGAGCAAGAAGCAGCCGTTCCCTCGCGTGCTCTACGGCCTGGGCATTCCGCAGGTCGGGGAGATCACGGCGGGGCTCCTGGCGGACCGCTTCGGATCGATGAAGGCCCTCATCGAGGCCACGTTAGAGGATCTCGAGGAGGTGTCCACCATCGGGCCGGAGATCTCCCGCGAGGTCGTCGAGTTCTGCGCCGAGCCTCACAACCGCGCCGTCGTCGCCAAGCTCGACGCGGCCGGGCTGACGCTGGCGAGTGCGAGCCGCCAGACGCTGGCCGGGGGGCCGCTGGTCGGCGAGGAGTTCGTGTTCACCGGCAGCCTGGAGAGCACGACCCGCGACGATGCCCGCGCCCGGGTCGAAGCGCTCGGAGCCTCGACCGCGACGAGCATCACCCGGCGGACCACCCGCGTCGTGGCCGGCGCCAAGGCCGGCAGCAAGCTCGCCAGGGCTCGCGAGGCGGGCGTCCCCATCTTGAGCGAGGACGAGTTCGCCTCCTGGATGGCAGCGATCGAGAGCCAGGGCGGTCCTTAGAGTGCTCCCGGTTTGAATGGATCGAGCCCGATGAGTCAAACGGGGCCCGGTTGCGCAGCGCAGCGACCGCGCAGAGGGACCCGTTCAAGTAAATCGGTTTCGCCCGGAAAGGATCGGGCCGAGGGAGTCAAACGGGGCCCGGTTGCGCAGCGCAGCGACCGCGCAGAGGGACCCGTTCAAACTGACAAAGCAGCCTTACCCGCCTGGCCGCGACCGGCCGGCGGACTCAGCGCAAGGGCGTCGCCAGCGGCTGCACCGGTGCCAGGGGCCCGCCGAAGAAGGTCGGGAACGCTGCCGGCCCCAGCTGGACGGTGACCGGCTGCGGTTGCATCGCCGCCATCGGAGCGAACTGCAACGGCGATACCGGGCCCGCTGGCAGCTGCGAGAGCTGGCCGCCTGGTCCTGCCGCCGAGTAGGTGTCGAAGGCTGCTTGTTGTACCCCGAGACCGCTGCCGCCGTCGGCCGCCGGATCCATCCAGTGCATGAAGGCTGCGGTCTCCTGATCGGCTGAAAGGCCAGCAGCGGCCGAAGCCAGCCCTGCCGACGCCCCCTGGCCCGAATCTCGCCAGGTCGGCCAGGCCAGCACCATTCCTGCCACCAGCGCCGCCGCGACGGCAGCTGGCGGCGCCCAGCGCCGCTGCACGCGCTCGCGCCTCAGCTGAAACGTCACCATCGCGCCGAAGTCCAGTGGCGCCGGAGCATGCTCGAGAGTCGCCAGGGCGCCGGTCATCCGGCGCAAGGTCTTGCGGTAGAGCCGACAGCTCTCGCAGGCCAGGATATGAGTCTCGACCGCGGCCTCGTCGGGCGGCTCGATCGGGCCGTCCAGGCTCTGGCTCAGGAATTCTCTGACGTTCGCACACCTCATGGCGTGATTCCTCCCTCGGTCAGGAATTGCCGCAACTGCTCTCTACCGCGGAAGAGCCGCGTCTTGACGGTCCCGAGCGGGATGTCAAGAATCTCGGCGATCTGCTCGTAGGGAAGATCTTCGATGTGGCGCAAAACCAGCACCTGCCGGTAGACCGGCTGCACGCGCTTGAGCGCTGCGGCAACGGCCTCGTCGGACAGGATGCCCTCGATCTGGTCGGCGGGGTCTGACCCCGAGACGGGCAAGAACTCGTCGCCCTCCTCCATGAGCGCGTCCAGCGAGACGGTACTCCGTGCCGCCAGAGCATCGAGGCTCAGATTGCTCACGATCTTGAGCAACCAGGACCCGAAGCGCTCGGGTTGCCGCAGCTTGGGCAGGGATCGGAACGCCCGCAGGAAGGCGTCCTGCGTGACGTCGGCCGCGAGGTCGCGATCGGCTGTCATCCGCAAGGCCAGATTGTAGACGCGATCTTGATGGCGCCGGACCAGCTCGCCAAAGGTGCGTGTGTCTCCCTGCTGGCTGCGACGAACCAGGTTCAGGTCCGGAGAGGTGTCAGCAGTCCTGCTAATGCCGGCCATCAGGCCCGGCATGGGAATCGCCCTGCTCGCCATTTGCATCCCCTAATTCAGCGGACGGATCGATCGAAAGGGAGGATAGCCTGGTCAGTTGGGCCCGGGTCAGGATCTTGCGGAGCTGGAACCACGTTGCCAGGCGTTTCTCCGCAAGGCTCTCCTGATAGAGCCCGACCTGCCGCTGCTCGGCCAGCGCCTGCTCGAGCGATGCTTCGGGATCGCGAAGTGTCTGCATGAGGACATGCCAGGACCGCCGGGCTTCGTCGCGAAGCTGGTGGGCCGACATGTACCCCTTGCGGACAATCGCCACGCATCGTTCTCGCTGCGGTGAGGTCAAGCGCAGCTGGGCAAAGACGCGGTCGGCTGCGTCCTGGTTGACGATGCTGCGGACACACATCCGGCCGGAGCCGGATGCCTGGCCGTCTTGCACGGGAGCCGCCAAGGCTGCGCCAGGCGATAGCCACGCGATGCCTGCCATCGACATGACAATCAACCTCGCCGTCGAACGAGCCAACCGCGCTATCTCCTTTCGCACGAGCCAATGACAGCACTGTCTGGCGGAAAGTTTCGCGCCCGGATCTCTCACCTTGCGATCATTGTAGGCCATTTCCATGGCCGGGCTGCAGACGGCCTCCCGCGGCGTCCCGAGGGCTCCGGAGCGCTCTTGTTGCGGTTCGAGGGCGATCCCGCCTGCCAACGGAACGTTGACCGGCCCGATCGCGTTCGCGATGATCGCCGCCGGCGGGAGCGCAAGACGGAAGTCGTTCCGGCAGCCAGGGCAGATCGCCTCGGAGCCGGAATGCACCCGCCAGGAGGTTTCGCCATGGCCGTCAGCATTCCCGTCGACTGGGCCAGAAGCCTCGATGAGGCCAGGGCCCGCTCGCGCGAAGAGAACAAGCCGATCCTGCTCGATTTCTTCAGGCCCACCTGAGGGGGGTGCCAGGCGATGGGTACCGTGACGTACCCAGATCCCGACGTCGCCCAGCTATTGAAGACCCGGTTCGTGGCGATTCGCCTGGATGTCGGCGAGAACGCTGAGCTTGCCGGCCGGTACAACGCCCTGTGGACTCCCGCCCTCCTTTGCCTGGATGCCGACGATCGCGTGCATGCGCGCACCTACGGCTTTCTTCCGCCCGAGGAGTTCGCGGCGCACCTGGTGCTCTGGGAAGGCCGGTATGCCCTCGGCAGGGGCGAGCACGTGCGGGCCGAGCGCTGCTTCGATGAAGTGGCGACCCGCTGGGCGCATGCCAGCTCCGCGCCGGAGGCGCTCTACTGGAAGGGCGTGGCCCAGTACCTGGCCGGCGACGCCAAGAGCCTGCGGATGACCTGGGAGAATCTCACCCGCCGTTACCCCGAGACCGCCTGGCAGGTGCGAACTTCCTTCCTCTTTCCCCGGGTACCGCAGTAGGATCTCAGGAAGAACCTGAACCCGCCAGCTGGAGAGCGCGTGCGCAAGTCGCCAGCTCGCGCTCCGGCTGGCCCCTTTCAGCCCTCGTCCGAAAGTCCTGCGCCTTGACCTCCGATCGCTCGAGAACAGATCTGCTCGCCATCATAGAGAACCTGCTGAGAGAACATCTTGACAGCGGCTACCGCTGGCGAGACCACGAGACCCACCTGGATACCCTGGCCCCCGGGGCCTACGTGGTGGTGGGCGATCGGGCGGTCCGCAAGGACGAAGCGACCCGCGCCGAGATCCTGGCGGCCTGGGCCGCGGCCACCGACCTGCCGAGCTTCGCCCTGCGTCGTGACGCCGGCGGCCGATCTCCGGTCGTGGAATGGCATCTTGAGGGGCCCGATCGCGGAATGGCGATCGCCGAACTGACCTGGGGCGACGATCGGAGCCAGCGCGCTGCATTCGGACTGGAGCGGCACGATGGCCAGTCCTGGCGGGTCTCCTGGAGCACCCTGATCGAGGGCGAAGGCATCCCTGTCGACCGGCAGCGCCTTGCGGCCCTTGCCGAGATCGCCAGCCTGGATGCGGTCAGGCCCCTCGGAGCCGCGCGCACCCTCCTGGATCTCAGTTACCTGCGCCGGCACGCCCTGCCCCGAACCCGCCTCGTCTTCCTGCCAGAGACCCGGTTCTCGTGCCACGGAAGCGGCGTCTGCTGCACGCACTCGATGACCATCGGGATCGAGCCCAACACGGCTCGCTTCATCGCCGACCTCGACTGGCAGACCGTCGACCCCGCGCTCGAGGGAGCCTTTCTCGAGCCGGTGCCCGAAGCGTCCAGGGGCCGTTTCAGCTTCGAGCACACGCTGGCCCGGGACGCTGCCGGCAGGTGCCGGTTTCTCACCCCTGACATCCGGTGCTCGGTGCACAAGCTCGCGGGCCGGCCGATCTTCAAGCCTTGCCAGATCTTTCCCTACATCTTCTCGTGGTGCCCCGATGGGATCTGCGTGACGGTGCACCACATGTGCCCTTCCGCACGCCTGGGCCGCGGGGGCCCCCCGGCCGAGCGGGAGGATGACGTCCGGGCCCGGCTGGCGCTCGCCAGTCTCCTCACGACCGACCGGTTCCGGTTGCTCTCGGATCTCGAAGTCGGCTGGGAAAGCTTCCGAGCGATCGAGACACGCCTGCTTGACCTGCTGGATGGAGATCTGCCGCTCCGCCGCAAGCTGTGGGTGGCGCTCTCCTGGCTGGAGGCCCGGATCGAGGACCCGGATCCGGCCGTGGACGCGGCCTGGTATCAGCAGGATCTCGCCGTGCTGCCGGCTGCGCCGGCGGCAACCTTCGATGAGTTCGTCGGCTTCTTCGATCCCTTCTTTTCACGCCTGGATCGCCGCTGCTCGGGCCCGATCCTGCTCGAGGAATACGAGCCGATCCTCACCCGATGGTTTCGCTCGCTGCTATTTTCCAAGGCCACGACCTACGCGCAAGGCCTGGTCGGCGGCCTGAACGACCTGGCCGTCATCTACCGGATCCTCGAGCGCCAGTTCGGGCGCTTCGCCTCCCCGGGGGTCTCCGAGCACTTCTGGCGCGAGTTCTTCGGGCTGATCACGACCCCCAACGGGAACTTTCGCAAGTTCCTGGCCGCCTGCCACGTCCAGCCTGGGACGGTGCTCCACGGCATGGGAGACAACCCTCGGCTGGGCCTCAACCTGCTGCTGCTGCCCGAGGCGTGAGCCCCGGCAACCGCTATGATGTATCGACCGGGCGCGGGTCTTGCGGTCCGCCCGGGCATCGAGGGGTCATCACAGATGAACGACGCAGCCGGCATGATCGTCACCACCGCCAACCAGATCCAGGGTCGGTCCGTGCGGGCCGAACTCGGCATCGTCAGGGGGCTCGTCGTCCGCACCCCCAACATCTTCCAGGGGATCTTCGGCGCCTTTCGCGTGCTGTTCGGCGGCAACATCGCGACCTACGAGGGCGTTTGCGAGAAGGCCCGGCAGCACGCCTATGAACGCATGGTCGCGCAGGCCCGGACCCTGGGTGCCGACGCCGTCATCGCGATGCGCTACGACGCGACCGAGCTGATGTCCGGCATCACCGAGATCCTGGCCTACGGCACGGCAGTCAAGCTCGACTGAGGCTCCTGCACGGGCCCTCTGCGCGGTCGCTTCGCGGCGCAACCGGGCTTCGCTGGACTCCTGCGGCCCGCTCCATCCCAGGCGAAATCCCGCTAGTTGACATGTGCTCCTGTCGAGCGACGAAGGGTTATCATGTCCAGCTAGAAAGGAGCCTCTGGATGCCCACTCCGATTGAAAAACTTGTTTTCTTCATTCACCGCCGCCGCAAGGTCCTGGGACTGGGGCACAATGCCCTGGCCCGAGCCGCGGGGCTGGATCCCGGGACGCTGGCCAACCTGATGGTCGGCCGGATCAAGAACGCCCCCTCTCTGGCGACCATGCAAAAGCTGGCAGCAGGGCTACAGTGCGACCCGCAGGTGCTCATCGCCATCGTGAGCGGGTACGTGGACGATCTCGACGGGCTGGCCGAGGCCCCCGAGGACTGGGAGACGATCCTTGCGGGGCCGATGTCGCGGTCCCGGCGGGGCAAGCACCCGCTGACGCCTGCCGAGCGTCAGGTGCTGGCCGAGGCCGAGCAGGTCGGCCTGCGGTGGGCCATCGGGGAGTTCCCCGAGTTCCTCGACATTCCGCCATCCGATCGAAACTGGATGTTCCAGGAGCTCGAGCGGATCCTGCACAGCGTCGACATCCACCGCCAGCTCGCCGCCCTGGATCGCCCTTCCTGAAACGTCGCGGGGACCCGCCGGGGAGCGTGCGCTCAGCATGCCCCCGGCGGTGGCGGGTTCACTCCAGTTCGCCGAGGCCGTCGGTGACGTAAGGGCTCGGGGCGAGGAGATCGAGCAAGCTCGTGATCAGCGCCGGCTGGGGTTGATCGAACTGCACGGCCAGCACGTGCGTATCGGTCGGCTCGGAGGCCACCCACACCCGCTCCAGGCGGCTGATCACCGCGCTGGCCAGGGCCTGGACGTGGTCATTCGAGACCAGCCGTATGCGCTTGGCACGCTCCCCGGGCTCCGGAAATGGACCGTCGCCCTCGACCAGGCAGGCCATTCCGGACTGGGAGATATCGCCCAGGCGAGCCCTGAGCGTCCGGTCGTCGGCCAGCGTGATCTCCACCACGATCGGCTCTCGAGGTACCAGGCGCTGGGCTCGCGGGATGAAGCTGCCGTCTCTCACGGTTTCCCCTCTCCATGGTGGAACCAGGCCATCATGCCTTTCCGCTTCCCGCTCAGCAAGCGATCGCGCAGGGGGACCCGTTCCAGCGGCAAGAGCCCCGACCCCGAGCCCTTGCTCGACTGTCAAGGCGAAGCGCCCTCGAGCCGACATCAAGGGCGTGACCACCCGTACCCGATGCCCCGACTCTCGCCGCCCTCGAACGGGGAATCCCGCTTCGGACGAACCAGCGCAGGACAACGACGCCGGAAGCGTGCAGCTGACCCGGGCGATCGCCCGGGCGCTCGAGGAACTGGCCGACTCCGCTTACTCGACCGCCGCGCAGCTCGAGACCGCAAGCCGGCTTGGGGACCTGGCTGCCGGCGATCGGCTGGCAGAGCTGCTGGTCGAAAGCTTTGCCAGCGGGTTCCCGACAGAGCCCGATCTGGCCGACCATGACGAACTCTCGCGCTTCGCGGGCTGGCTCGTTCTCGTCGCGGGCTCCCGACCCGCACGATCCGCCCGGGCCTTGCGCTTGACCCCAGCGTATCGACCGGCCATCGAGCACCTGCGAGCGGTCCTCGGACTTGCGAACCGGCTGCCGGCAGGCGACGCCCTGCTGGGGCAGCGCCTGGCGGCCGGGATCGAGCCCGGCGCCGGACCCGAGGAGCTCGACCTCGAGGGCGAGGAAGCCCTCTGGCAGGCACTGGCCAGCCTCTCGGTGGCCCGCTCGCCGGTGGCCACGGCTCTGGCGACCTTGCTGGCCGCGATCGGCGAACCGGCCTCAGCCCTTCTGGCCGCCCGGGCCATCGAGGCACCGCTCGACGCGGAGGCCATCAAGGTCGCGGTCGGGTGGGTTTCCGGCCGGCAAGGGAGGATCCCGGGGTTCCCGGGGAACTGGCCTGCGGTGACTGCCTATGCGACGCTTCCGGATGGCTACGGCAGCCAGACCGTGTTCGTCATCCGGCGCCGCCTTCGCCCCCCTGCCGCCCGGCCCGGGCAAGGCTGCAAGGGCTCCAGGCAAGCCGGCGCCCGCGACGCGGGAGATGGTCTGCTGGCACTGATCGGAGTGATCGTGAGCTCGGTTCGCGGGATCGCCGATGCCATCGTCGACCGCCAGCTCGAGGAGGCAGAGCTGCCGGATCTGCTGGATTCCCTTCGCCAGGCGCACGGAAGTCTGTTCGAGATTCCGCTGGGCTACGCCATCGGAAGGGTCCAGGAGGGCGTGGCCCTGGCGCGCGATCTCGGGATCCCGCTTCCGCTCGAATTCCTCCTGCAGCGGGATCTGCTGGCGGGCCTCTGGGACGAAGGCAGGCCCGAGATACCCAGCGAGACCTGGGCCCGGGACGATCTGGCCGGGCAGACCGGAGAGATCCTGGAGCAACCCGCGGTGTCGTCCTGGTTCCTGACCGAGGCCGATGGCCGGGCGGTCCAGGACTTCGTCCGCCAGACCGCCGCGGCCATGCACGGCAACCGGAGCCGCAGGGGAATCGAGGCGATCGTCGCGGCTGCGATCGACCGCCACGCCGATGCCGTGATGGCCGGGCGTGAGAGGCTCTTCGCCGATCGCCTGGCGCATGCGGCCTATCTCTTCGACGCCGCACACCAGGGCCAGCTCCGCGACCTGGCGGCGACCGCCTCGCGCCTGCTGCTGTCCGATGCGCCCAAGGCGAGCCAGGCCTTCGTCCGCGCCCTGCTCGGAGCATCCTTCGCCGAGAGCGAGTATGGCTGGCTCGTCGACCGCTGAGAGCATGCGCGGGGAGCCATGTCAGGCAACCGGCCTGGCAGGTTCGCGTCCGGCCGTTACAATAGGGTTTCGCGGCGGGACCGGACCGTCCCCGCCGCCCAGCCGAGGAGCCATCCACCGATGCCAGTAGCGCGCCCCTTCTCGACCTTCGCCCTGCTCGTCACCGTTCTGGCGGTGACGGCGCCGCCCGCCGTGGCGCATTCGGCCGACCGCAAGGTCTCGCTCCCGGTCTTCCACGCGATCGCTGCCTCCGGCAACCTGGCCGTCGACGTCGTGGGTGGCCAGCAGCAGTCCGTCGAGATCACGGGCAATGGCGGAGCGGTCAGGCGGGTCCAGGCCACGGTCACCAACGGAGAGCTCCGCCTGACGATGGCGCCCGATCCCCATCCCCGGTTCTTCGGCTCGGACCCGCAGCCCCACGTCGCGGTCTCGCTGGCCCAGCTCGATGACGCCTCGATGACCGGGGCGAGCGTCCTGTCGGCACGGGATTTGTCGGGTCCCAGGCTGGCGATCGCCATGGCCGGGGCCTCGCGGGCCATGATCGCGGGCTCGGTCACCAGCTTCACGGCGGCGCTGGACGGGGCCAGCCACCTGTCGGCGGATAACCTGATCACGACCGCGGCGACACTCTCGCTTTCCGGGGCATCGCAGGCCCTGGTGCATGCGACGGGCACGCTCAAGATCGCGGCGTCGGGGGCATCCCGGGTCGTGTACTTTGGCACCCCGACGCTTTTCGAATCCCTGTCCGGCGTCGCCAGCGTTCACCGCAAGTAGCCGGATCGTGATCGAACGCGCGGGCTTGGGATTCTGGGGAGGGCTTGATGGCGGCCGCTGAGCTCCGGTTCCCGTCCGGATTCTGGTGGGGAGCTGCGACGGCGGCTCATCAGGTCGAGGGCGGCCTCGCCAACGACTGGATCGACTTCGAGCACACGCCGGGCACCGTCAAGAATGGCGACACGTCGGAGGTCGGAGTCGACCACTACCGCCGCTTCGAGGAAGATTTCGATCTCGCCCGGGAGATGGCGCACAACGTCCACCGGCTGTCGATCGAATGGTCGCGCATCGAACCCGAGCGGGGCCAGCTGAGTGCCGAGGCGATCGCCCACTACCACGAGGTCTTCGCGGCGCTGCGTGCCCGTGGCCTCGAGCCCCTCGTCACGTTGCACCACTTCACCAATCCCGTCTGGATCGCCGATCAGGGCGGGTGGCTCGTCCCCCGGACCGCCGACGATTTTGCCCGCTTTGCCGGTTTCGCGGCGGCGGAATTTCCCGAGGTGCGCTGGTGGGTGACGATCAACGAGCCCAACATCTACGCCTTCCACGCCTACATGTTCGGCGCCTGGCCGCCCCGGCGTCGCAACCCCCATGCGATGCTCACCGCGCTGGCCACGATGGCTTTGGGCCACCAGAAGGCCTACGCCGCGATGCATGAGGTGCGGCCCGAGGTGCAGGTGGGGCTGGCGTACCACATCTACCTCGTCGATCCGTTCCACGCGGCAAGCCCGCTCGATCGCCGCCTGGCCGCTTTTGTCGACCACATCGCCAACCGCGCCTATCTCGAGGCCGTCACCACGGGACAGCTCGATTTCGCGCTGCCGGGCAAGCGCATCCGGCAGGATCTCGGCGCCGACAGCGCCCTCGATTTCCTTGGCATCAACTACTACACCCGCGGCCGCAGCCGCTTCCCGTTTCCGGCGCTCGTCACGCCGGGCGTGGCGGTCAACGATCTCGGCTGGGAGATCTATGCCGAGGGTCTGTACCGTGCCCTGGGCCTGGCCGACGGTTTCACCCGCCTGCGCGATGGCCGCAGGATCCCCATCGTCATCACCGAGAACGGCATCGACGATCGGCGTGGTGATCGCCGCAACGCCTACCTCGTCTCGCACCTGCAGCAGGTGGCGCGGGCGATCCACGAGGGCATCGACGTGCGTGGCTATGTCCACTGGACCTTGATGGACAACTTCGAGTGGGCCCAGGGCTATGCCCCGCGTTTCGGCCTCTACCGCATCGATCGGGAGCACGGCCTGGCCCGGGTCCCCACCGAGACCGTCGAGGTCTTCGAGCGGATCGCCAGCTCCAACGCGCTCGCCGAAGACCTGATCGAGCGGTACGGATCCTCGGCGGCCCGGTCCAGGGCCTGAATCCAGAGCTTTTGCAGCTAGCAGCGGTCCCTCTGCGTCGTCGCTGCGCAACCGGGCCCCGTTTGACGTCGCGGGCCCGATCCACCCGAGGCCGGTAGCACCCCGGACCGCGCTCGGTCTCGAGGGAGCGGCTGCCAGGGCATCTTGCGGAAGGCGCGGGAGCCTGCGAGTGCGATCTGTCCACCAATCGCCGTCGAATCGGCCTACCGGTGCCAAGGGGCCAAGCGTTACGTATGGAGGAACGCGACCTTGCCCTCATCCGGCTCACGCCATGCACCCGACACGGGAAAGGACCTTCTCCATGGCGATCGTTTCTCGGACCTTCGATCCAGGTTTCGCGGGTCTCGTCCGCCGGCGCTGGCGGACGATGGTCGTTGCCTTTGCCGTCACGGCGATCGGCAGTGGGGCTGCACTTGCGCTGGTTCCCAAGCGCTACGAGTCCCGGGCCAAGCTGCTGGTCATGCGAACCGAGCAACGGACGGGGGGCATCAAGATCCTCGACGACAGCCTGCCGCAGCTCACCGTGAACGATCAGCCACTGTTCACCCAGGTGGAGCTCGTCCGGTCGGGTCCGGTGATGGCCGCGGCGATCCACCAGCTCGGCCTGCGCGATCCGCTGGGCCGCCCCCTGGCTCCGGACGTCCTGGAACGCGCCGTGCAGGTTGCGCCCATCACCGGCACGGATCTGATCCAGGTATCCATGCGGAGCGGCGATCCGGTGATGGCCCGCAGGATCGTGACCGCGGTCTGCGCGGCCTACCTCCACCGGCTGCAAGATCTCCGCGAGAACGGCATTCGCGATGGCCTGCATTTCCTCGACGAGCAACTGGCGACGGCACACGGCCGCCTGGCCGATACGGAGGCCAAGCTCCAGGCCTTCGAGGATCGCAGGGGCGGAATGCCGCTTCCGAGCGAGGCGAGTTCCTCGGTCGCCTCCCTCATCGGCCTCGAGGATATCTTGCGCACGAACCTGATCGCGCTCGACTCGGCCCGGGCCCGGGCCGCCGGCCTGCGTGCCCAGCTCGGAGTCTCGCCGAACCTGGTGCGAGCCCGGCTCACGATCGGCCACGATCGCGAGATCCGGGGCCTGGAAGACGAGCTGGTGAAGGCCGAGGCCGACCCGGTGCTGACCGACGGTCTGGCAGCGGGGAATCCGGACTGGCAAGAGGCCAGGGCCCGGGAGAACTCCCTGCGTCACCGGTTGCAGGCCCGAGTCCGGGCCCTGGTTGGCCGTGCCATGCCCGTCGAGCCTTCGGACGAGGTCCGCGAGGCGGTCTTGACCCGGTACGCGGCTGCCGAGGCCGACGTCCAGGGCCTGGCGGCATCGGTAGCCGCGACCCGGGCGCTGAGCGCATCCCTCCACAGGACGCTCACCGGGCTTCCGCTCCTGGAACGCGACTTCGATCGCCTGGCTCGCAACGTGAACGTCGCGAGCAACGTTTACGACGAGCTCTTGCTGCGGCACGAGGAGGTCCGAGCCAACCTCTCGCTGGCCCCGACGGACGTTCAGGTCGTGCAACCGGCCTCCCTGCCGCGCAAGCCGGGCCGGCCGCTGCGGGGGATGGGGTATCCGGTCCTGTTCGTCACCGGCCTGCTGGCCGCCTACCTGGTGGCCCTGGCGCGCGACCTCTTCACCCGGGATGCCGACACCGCCGACCTGATCGCGGCCCTGCCTCAGCCGGCGATCCTGGCCCGGATCCCCATCGTGTCGAGGCGCGATCGGGCGAGCGAGCTGGCCATGGCCGATCAGCCTCTGTACGGAGAGGCCCTGCGAAGCCTGGCTCTGCAGCTCGAAAACGACCTGGATCGCACCCGGATCGTGGCCGTCACGAGCGCATCCGGAGGCGAGGGCAAGACCGTCACCATCGCCAACCTTGCGGTCTGCCTGGCGGAATCCGGCCACCGGGTCCTGGTCATCGACGCCGATCTGAAGCGGCAGCGGCAGTACCAGGTCTTCAAGCTGGCAGAGCCCGGTCGCGGGCTTGCCGAGGTCCTGCTCGGGGCCGCCGGTCCCATGGACGTGGCCAGGCCAAGCGCGAGCGTCGACGTGGTGACGGGCGGCACGGCAATTGCCGGCCTGAAGCTCGCCCGGTCTCGGGAGACCTTTGCGGCCGCGCTGGCCAGGTGGCGTGAAGCCTACGACATCGTGCTGGTCGACCTCCCGCCCCTGGCCGTGTTCAGCCGCGCTGCCTTCTTCGCCCGGTACGTCGACGGCCTCTTGCTCCTGGCCAACATGCGGCGCGTGAACCCCGAACAGGTGGCTGCCGCGGGTATTCAGCTCAAGACCATGCGCACGCCGATCGTGGGGCTCGTCGCGCTCAGCCGGGCGACGCGCGACGGCGCCTTCGACTACCTGCGCGAGCTGCGTCCCGAGCGCCGGCCCAGCAACGCCTGACAGACAGGGCCTTCGAGTCGGTCTGCGGAAGCCGGGCGAGAGCCCGGCGCCGTCTGCCGGCAGCGGCTCGCCTGCGGTCTCACCGTGCCCAGACCCGTCCCGGTTCCAGCGCCAGGAGGCGTCAAATGGCCCAAACGATTTGCGTCCTCGGCCTCGGCTACATCGGCCTGCCCACTGCCAGCGTCCTGGCCAATTCCGGACATCGCGTCATCGGTGTCGACATCGACGCCTCCGTCGTCGATGCCCTGAACCGCGGCAGGACAAATCTCTTCGAACCCGGCCTGAAGACGCTGGTCGCGGGGGCCCTCGGTTCGGGCAACCTCTCGGTTCGGACCACCCCCTGCCAGGCCGATGCGTTCATCATCGCGGTGCCCACTCCCTTCGGGCCCGGACACGTCCCGGACCTGCACCACGTCCGCGAGGCCACCGAGGCGATCGTCCCGGTCCTGCGCCCGGGCGCCCTCGTGGTCCTCGAATCCACCTCGCCGCCCCTCACCACCCGGGATCTGGTGGCGCCGCTCCTGTCCAGGTCCGGACTCGAACTCGGGACGGACCTGTTCGTGGCGTACTGCCCCGAGCGGGTGCTGCCGGGGCGGATCCTGCAGGAGATCATCAGCAACCACCGGGTCATCGGCGGCCTCGATCCCCGATCGGCAGAGCTGGCTCGCGCCCTTTACGCCTCCTTCGTCGCGGGCGAGATTCACCTCACCGACGCGACGACCGCAGAGATGGTCAAGCTGATGGAGAACTCGTTCCGCGACGTCAACATCGCCCTGGCGAACGAACTCGCGCTGATGGCAGAGCGCGTGGATATCGACGCCTGGGAGGTCGTGCGGTTGGCCAATCTCCACCCGCGTGTGAACCTCCACCGGCCCGGACCCGGAGTGGGTGGTCACTGCATCTCGGTCGATCCCTGGTTCCTGGTCGATCGGTTCGGTCCGGACGCCAAGCTCGTGCGAACCGCCCGCGAGGTCAACGACCGCATGCCGGGACAGGTCGTCGACATCGTGCTGGATGCCGTGGCGGGGATCGCAAGGCCGCGGGTCACGGCACTCGGCCTCGCGTACAAGGCGAACGTGGGCGATCTGCGCGAAAGCCCGGCCGTCGAGATCGTCCGACAGATCGAGGCCCACGGAGTCGAGGTGCGCGCTTACGACCCCTACGTCCGGGAGTGGGATTCGGAGCTGTTGAGCCTCGAGGCCGCGTTCCAGGGATCCGACCTGGCGCTGCTCCTGGTCGACCACGACGAGTTCCGCTACCTCCACCCCGGACCCCTCGGGGAGCTGATGCGCCGCAAGGTCGTCTTCGACACCCGCTGCACCCTCGACCGGATGCTGTGGCACACGGCGGGCTTCGACGCGCGGGTACTGGGAAAAGCGCGGCTCCGGCGGCCAGACGACGCAGCCGGGAAGCTCGCCGTGGTCCAGCAAAGTATGGCCCCCGAACCGATCGCGTCGGCCCGGGAGGATGAGGCGTGACCAGAACGGCGATCCGCAGGGACTTCCTCACCTTCGGGGCCCCCTCGATCGGCTCCGCGGAGATGGACGAGGTGGCGGCCACGCTCGAGAGTGGCTGGCTCGGTACCGGGCCGCGGGTGGCCCGGTTCGAGCAGGATTTTGCCACCTACAAGGGCGTCGCGCAGGCCGTGGCGATGAACTCCTGCACGGCCGCTCTTCACGTGAGCCTGGCCTCTGCCGGCGTGGGGCCGGGCGACGAGGTGATCACCACGCCGCTGACGTTCTGCGCGACGGTCAATGCCATCTTGCACGTCGGAGCTACGCCGGTCCTCGCGGACGTCGATCCGAGGTCGATGAACCTCGCTGCCGATCGCATCGAGGCTGCCGTCACGAGCCACACCAAGGCCATCCTTCCCGTCCACTTCGCCGGTCGTCCGTGCGCGATGGACGAGATCTCGGCCTTGGCCCACGACCGGAATCTCGTGGTCATCGAGGACTGCGCCCATGCCATCGAAAGCGAGTATCACGGTCGAAAAACCGGAACCTTGGGTGATTTCGGCTGCTTCTCCTTCTACGCCACCAAGAACATGACCACCGGCGAGGGCGGAATGCTCCTGGCCAGCACCCCCGAGGCCAGCGAGCACGCGCGCCGCCTGTCCCTGCACGGGATGAGCCGCGACGCCTGGAAGCGGTTCTCGGCGGACGGCTACCGGCACTACGAGGTCGTCGAGGCCGGATTCAAGTACAACATGACCGACCTGCAGGCCGCGCTCGGGATCCACCAGCTGACGCGCCTGGAGGGCTTCTGGCTGCGCCGCAAGGAGATCTGGAACCAGTACCAGGAGGCGTTCGCCGACCTGCCCCTCGTGCTCCCGGCCGAGCCCGAGCCCGAGACCCGCCACGCCTTCCACCTTTACACCATCCTGGTCGACGAGCGGCGCTCCGGGCTGACCCGCGACGAGGTCCTCGTCGAACTCACCGGGCGAAACATCGGCGTCGGAGTCCACTATCTGGCGCTGCCCGAGCACGCGTTCTACCAGCGCAAGCTCGGATGGGACCCCGACCGGTGGCCGAACGCCACGCGCATCGGGCGCCAGACGGTCAGCCTCCCGCTCACCCCCCGCATGACCGACGCCGATGTCGCCTACGTGATCGCGGCGGTGCGCAAGGTCTTCGGGGCCGGTCCGGTTCCGGGCGCCAGCTCGATCCCGGGGGCGCCGTGAGCAAGGGGCCCGGTGACTCGGACCTGCTTGGCCACCGCGCGGTCTCGGCCGTCCGGTGGACGGGCGCGTCGACGGTGGCGGCCGCGCTGCTGCAGGTGGCGCAGCTGGTCGTGCTCACCCGCTTGCTGGCGCCGCGAGATTTTGGCCTCATGGCCATGGTCTCGGTGGTCGTTGGCTTTGCCGAGACGGTCGCCGACATGGGTATCAGCAGCTCCGTCATCCAGCGGCAGGATGCCACGGTCGAGGAGCTTTCGAGCCTGTACTGGCTCACCATTTTCATCGGGGGCCTGGTCTTCGTCCTCCTCTCTGCGGCCGCCCCGCTGGCCGCCAGTTTCTTTCACGAGCCGCGCGTCATGACGATCTTGCCGTGGTCGGCGACGATGTTCATCCTCACCCCCCTGGGCGCGCAGTTCATGGCGCTGATGCAGCGGGATCTCGAGTTCGGCAAGCTCGCCCGGATCGAGGCGGGGGCGGCCTTTATCGGAACCACCCTGTCGATCGGGGCGGCGGTTCTCGGAGCCGGGGTCTATGCCCTGGTTTGCGGTCAGCTCGTCTCGGCCGCTTGCCGCAGCGGAGTGGCGTTCGTGCTCGCCAAGCCGGGGAGCCGACCGAGATTCCACTTCCAGTGGCAGGACCTCGAGCGCTTCTGGAAGTTCGGGCTGTTCCAGGCCGGCCAGCAGGTCGTGAGTTCGCTTTCGGCCAACCTCGACCGCCTGCTGGTGGGGCGCTTGCTCGGTACGGTGGCGCTGGGCTACTACACGGTGGCGGCTCAGATCGCGACCAAGCCGCGCGCGGTCCTGAACCCCGTCCTCACGCGCGTGGCCTTCCCGGTCTTCTCGACCGTCCAGGAGGACAACCCGCGGCTCATCCGGGGTTATCTCAAGATGACCGAGGCCGTCGCCCTGTTGAACGTGCCGATGTATGCCGGCCTGGCGGTTCTGGCCGGTCCCGTCGTGCATACGCTCCTGGGCGGAAAATGGGCTCTTTCCATCCCGATCCTGAGCATCTTGTCGGTCATGGGGATCCTGCGTAGCCTGGCAAATCCGATCGGGAGCCTGGTCCTGGCCAAGGGACGAGCCGACCTGGGATTCTGGTCGAACTCCGGTCAGCTGCTGCTCAGCTGGATCGCCATCGTCGTGGCGGCTCGCTGGGGAACCTGCGGGATCGCCACGGCCGAGCTCGGCGTCTCGGCCTTCACCACCGCGGCCATCGGCTTCCCGATCCGCCGGTACCTCGTGGGTATGTCCGCCCGGCAGTATATCGTGGCCGTCTCCCCTTACCTGGCCTCCGCCGCCGTCATGGCGGCGGTTTTGCTGCCGATCGTCCACATCGTGTTCGGCCCACCGCAACTGCGTCTGGGCGCCCAGGTGCTGCTGGGCGCGGCGGTTTACGGGGTTGGCGTCTTCGCCGCTCGCGGGTCCACTTTGCGGTACATGCTTGCAACCGCCCTCAAGCCGGCCCGGGTCCCGCGCTGAGGTCCAGCAAGCGACGGCAAGGATCCCGGTCAGGATTCCTGCCATTCGCGGTACCAGCCCGCCACGACCGGATCGGCCAGGAAGCGGGCGTCGAGGTGGCGCGTGGAACCCTTGGCCGTTGCCGGGTTGCCCGAGACCAAAGTGAAAGGCGGCACGTCGGTCTTGACGACGCTGCCGGCAGCGACGATCGCCCCGTCGCCCACCGTCACGCCCGGCAAGATCTTGGAGCCCGGGGCAATGAAGGCATAGCGGCCGATCCTGACCGGCGCGACCTCGAATCCGATCTTCTCGGCCTCGGGAACCTCGAAGTAATGCCGGCCGTAGAGCCGCACGGCCAGGTGCGAGCTGTGGGTAAAGATTCCGACCCACGCCCCGATCTGCGTACCCTCGCCGATCTCGATCCCACCGGTGCCGTCCAGGATGCTGTAGTGCCACACGAAGACGTTGTCGGAGATCACGATCCGCTCCGGATGGACCAGGCAGGCGGTGTCGCTCAGGCGGGTCCGTGGCCGGAACACGCCATCCGTGCCGGTGAATCCGTACACCATGTGCGGCGCCTTGAGCTCGCGGATCCAGTCCTGGACGCGGCCGCGGAGCGCTCGCTTGAAGGTGCGCAGGATCGACATGGCAAATTCCCCGTCAGGTGTGAAAGGAGGGCCTGGATCTTTTTCAGCTTGAACGGGTCCCTCTGCGCGGTCGCTACGCTGCGCAACCGGGCCCCGTATCTTTCTCAGTTTGAGCGGGTCCCTCTGCGCGGTCGCTACGCTGCGCAACCGGGCCCCGTATCTTTCTCGAGATTGAGCGGGTCCCTCTG
>JAJXWQ010000176.1 GCA_021781555.1 bacterium | reverse complement strand
CGCCGCCGCCGAGGCCATTCCCTTCGGCATGGGCCTCATGCAGGATCGGGCCAGCGCCGGCCAGTGCCGGCTTCCGTTCGTCGGCCAGATCTTGCTCACCGAGAGCGCCGCCCAGGTCGCGGCGAATTCGACCGTCGGCACGGTCAACATCACCACCTTGGTCGATGGCGTGCCAACGACCGTCAGCACGAACCTCTCCGCGACGGCCTTTGTCACCGACGACCCGACCACCCTGGCGGCGATCGCGGCCAAGATCGCGGCGGTGGCCGGCGTCAAGTCGGCCACTCCGGGCAACGGCAACATCACGGTCGTGGCGAACCCGGACACCTCGGTCACGCTCTCGAACTTCGTCACCACCGGCGGCGCGGGCCAGCCGACCTGGTCGTACGCCGACAGCTCCGCGGATCTCTTCCTCGGGATCTCGGTCTTCGAGCAGACGATCGAGAACGACCTCAATACCGGCACCGCCCAGTACCCGGTCAACAAGGAGGTCAACGTCCTGTCGCGAGGGACGGTGTTCGTCGCGGTCGAGACCGCCATCAAGCCAGGCGATCCGGTCTTCGTCCGCTTTGCCGCCGGGGCCAACGGCACCCAGCCCGGCGCCTTCGGTAACACCGACGACTTGAGCACCTGCGTGCAGATCTCTCGCGCCCGCTGGATCGACCAAATCGCCGCGGGCGCCGTCGGCAAGCTCGAGGTCAGCCTGCCCTAGCAAGTAGCGCCTGACCGGGGCAGGGCATCGATCCGGATTACGCACCGGTCCCATTCTTCACGCCATTCCCCCTATGGTCTCCGCAGTTGCGGGGCCTTCGAGAGGAGATCCCGCAGTGGCCGACATCATCCAGGCCAACCGCCTCGACTCGGACGAAACCGCCTTCTTTGCCCGGCAGCTCGAATTCATCAAGGCCCAGACCTACGACAAGCGCTACCCCGAGCTCCTGGCCCGGACGCTCATTCCGGTCAGCAACGAGGGCGGACCCGGCGTCGAGAGCATCACGTACTACCAGTACGACATGTTCGGCGCCGCCAAGATCGTGGCATCCTACGCCAACGACCTGCCGCGGGCCGATGTCCGGGGCAAGAAGTTCACCGCCAGCGTCCACAGCCTGGGCGACTCCTACGGCTACAACATCCAGGAGATCCGGGGGGCACGCTTCGCCGGCATCCCGCTCGAGCAGCGCAAGGCCAACGCGGCCGTTCGCGCCATCGAGCAGGGAATCAACACCATCGCCTGGTTCGGCGAGGCCGACCACAACATCCCGGGGTTCCTGAACAACCCCAACGTGCCCATGTCCGCGGTCGCCAACACCGGCAAGGACGTGAAGGGCAACCCCTCCACCCTCTGGGTGAACAAATCGCCCAACCAGATCCTCTACGACATGAACGAGTGCGCCAATAGCATCGTGTCTATAACCAAGAAGGTCGAGCGGCCGAACACCCTGCTGTTGCCCGTCGCCCAGTACCTGTACATCGCCAGCACGCCGCGCAGCGACCTCTCGGACACCACGATCCTCGACTTCTTCCTCCAGAACAACCCCTACATCAAGGACGTGGTGGACCTCAACGAGCTGGCCTACGACCCCAGCATTCCCGGCTCTGGCGGCCCCGGTGGAACCGACCTGATGGTGGCCTACAACCGCGATCCCGATAAGCTCGAACTGCGGATTCCCCAGGACTTCGAGCAGTTCCCGCCCGAGCAAAAGGGCCTCGAGTTCGAGATTGCCTGCCACGCGCGCATCGGCGGCGTCGTCATGATGTACCCGCTGTCGGCGTCCTTCGCTTACGGCATCTAGCCGCCCAATCGCGGCGTCAGCAGCGCCTTCCTGGGCTGTCCTCCGGCTCCGGCTGATTAGTCGGGACCGTGTGCATGGAGAACCGCATGCTCCTCGTCAAGAACACCGAGGCCCGGATCCACACGATCAAGGCCGCACTCCCCGATACGCTCGACAAGACCACTGGCGGCCCGAAGGCCGCCAACATCTTGCTTCATCCCGGTGTCAACAAGGCGCCCGAGCACTGGGACCTGGCCAAGACCCATCCGGCGACCCAGGCGCTGATCGACGCCGGTGTGTTCGTCGAGATCGAGACGCAGGTAAACCCCGCCAAGAAGGGCGCCGAGTCGGCCAGGGGTCTGATGGGCGTCAGTCCCAAGGAGGCCATCAAGGTGGTGAACGACACCCTCCAGGCTTCGCTCCTGCATGAGTGGCTCGCCAGCGAAACCCGCGAGGGTGTCATCAAGGCGATGATGGCGCAGCTGGACAAGATCGATCCGCGCAAGGACACGGGCAAGAAGTAAACCGCGGAGGCACTATCGCCCGCCGACGGCAGCGTTCGCCGACGGCAGTTGAGCCTTACTGACCCCGACCTCCCCCAAGGGCCCTCTGCCGCCGGCTCCCCCCCTCGCCGGCGGTAGAGACCGCCCTATTCCCGTGCGCCCCAGCAAGGGCAAGTAGGTCGGGCGATCTGGACCGGGCGCGAAAGGGGACAGAAGGAGGCACGTCGTGGTGGAGATGGACATCCTCTTCGATATCGCGCCCGAGTTCGCCAGCAACGATCCGGCGCAGTTGGCCCGCTTCATCGGCTACGCGGCAGACGAGATCAACCCGCAGGTCTTTGGCACCAAGACCGACATCGCCACCGCTTATCTGGCCGCCCACAAGCTCACCGTGGCCGGCCGGGGTGCGACGGGCCAGGGCGGGGTCGCGTCGATGCAGAAGGCCGGCATGCTCGAGGAGGAGTACAAGGTACCGGCCCTTCGGGCC
>JAJXWQ010000175.1 GCA_021781555.1 bacterium | reverse complement strand
GAGGCGGGTCATCTCGGGGGCGAGAAGGTCAAGGAGGAGCGCGGCCCGGAGTTCTTCTCCGAGATCGGCCACAAGGGCGGCCAGAAGGTCCGGGAGCTGATCGAAGAAGGCAAGCACGCCATGGAGGAGGAAGAGGAGGAACGCAAGTAGACCTGGGAGCAGAGCCGCACGGCGCGCTACCGGATCTGGTTCGGGGGATTCTCTCGGGAGTTTTACCCGTGGCGGTGCGCCGTGCCTAGCGCGACGGGTCGACCAGCGCGGAGATCCGGGCCTCGAGCTGTTCGACCTGCCGCTTCTCTGCCAGGAAGTGGATGCGGTTCTCCATCTCCATCCAGTTGGCGAGGAGACCCTTGGTCCCCTTGTTGGACTCCTCGATCTCCCGGGATAGGCGCTCGAAGTGGGGGCCAAGATCGCCGATGCGCGCCTCGAGGCGAGCGAGGGCATCCCAGACGGGGCCGAGCCGATCGTCTTGAGGCGCCGCCTTCGCCGCCTCCCCGAGGGCAGCGTGCTCGGGCGGCGGGGCCCCGAGCGCGGCAAGCTGAGCCTTGAGGTCCTTGATGGCGGCCTGCTGGGCCGCCATCGTCAGGGAATTCGTCGCGAACTGCGCCAGCGGTACCTTTTCGGCGATTTCTCGATCGTGACGTGACAGGGTTTCTTCGACGCCGCCGACACGAATCCCCAGATCGCCCGCAGCGTCCGAGATGGTGGATTCGAGCAACCGCAACGCCTCGTCGTGGTCGTCGAGCCGGCCCCCGCAGGAGCTGGCGAGTTCCAGCGCCTGGCTCCCCCGCGCGACCGGCTCCTCGAGTTCGGCCCGCACGGCGCCTACGAGCTCCGCCGCATGCTCGCGAAGGCCGTGATCGGTTTGCGCGAGGGCGCCGTGAAGTTGTTCGGTGACCGTCTCGAGCCCAGCGGTCCGCTCGGCCAGCTCGGAGATCCGCCCCAGGGCCTCGACCAGCCGATCGGCTACCACCCGGCTCTGCTCGGCCTGAACCCTGAGCGCATCCAGCGACTCCGACCACGCCTCGACAGCAGCCAGACGGCCATCCAGACCCTCCAGACGCTCGTCCACGCGGGCGAGCTCGGAGCGCTGAGCCGCGACGCCGTCCTCGACCAGACGCTCGAGGACCTCGACCCGCTCCGAGAGGGCCTGGAAGGCCGGATCCGCCTGGGCCGTCCCCTCGACGGCACGCGTTTCAAGGGCCGTCAGACGGCGCTTGAAATCGACCAGCAGCGGCGTGAAGCCATCGGCGATCGCCTCGCTGCCCCAGTTCGACGCCTGCACGATTTCCTTGAAAATCCCGGCAAGCTTCTCGGCCAAGGCGCCCGACTCCCGGCGTAGCCGCCACTCCAGGTCCCACAACCTGCGCCGGACCTCGGGTAGGTCCTCGTCGGGGGGAAGCTGCGGTTCCAGGGGCGGTGAATCTTCAGACATGTCTGGCACGCATATACCCCTTTCATGCGCCTACGCCACGCGCGTCTTCCTCCTGCCAAGCGAGGGTCGCGGGCAGCACCGTTTCCGCACTGGACCGTGCTAGAATCAGCGTTTTCCCGGGGTCGAGGGCACCTTGGTTCTCGAGCGCCCCGCGGGACCCGAGGCGGATTGGATTCGGATGAAGATAGCGGTCGCACTATCTGGCGGCGTGGACAGCTCGGTCGCGGCCGCCAAGCTGGTCGGGCAAGGCCACGAGGTCGTTGGCGTGACGATGCGTGTCTGGCCGGATTCCAAGTGTTGCGGGATCGATGCTCTGCACGATGCCGCAGCCGTCGCGCGCAAGCTCGGCATCCAGCACCACGTCGTCGACCTGATGGATCGCTTCCGGCAGGAAGTCGTCGACCCGTTCCTCGAGACCTATGCCGACGGCCGCACGCCCAACCCTTGCCCCACCTGCAACCAGCGCCTCAAGTTCAACTACATGTGGGAAGCCGTCCGGCAGCTCGCCGGCGTCGAGCGCATTGCGACCGGGCACTATGCCCGCGTTCGTTTCGACCCGGCCACCGGAATGTACCAGCTGCTCAAGGGCGCCGATCGCCACAAGGATCAGTCCTACATGCTCTTCAAGCTCGATCAGGCGCAGCTGGCCCGCCTCGTCACGCCCCTGGGCGAGCAGAGCAAGGAGCAGACCCGCGCCGAGGCCTGGGAACTCGGTCTCCTGTACATCGCCGACAAGCCGGATAGCCAGGACCTGTGCTTCACCTCGGACGACCTGCCAGGTTTCCTGGCCAGGCACCTCCCCGAGCGAGAGCGCGAGGGCCCGATCGTCGCTCGCGACGGCACCGAGGTGGGCCGCCACCGGGGCACCATCCACTACACGGTCGGCCAGCGCCGCGGTCTGGGCATCGCGGCCGCCGAGCCACTCTACGTGCTCGATATCGACCCGCAGACCCACACGGTGATCGTGGGGCCCCGCGAGCAGACGTACCGCCCCGAGATCATGGTCGAAGACTGCTGCTGGACCTCCGTCCTTCCACCCGTCACGGGGTTTCGGGCCGAGGTCAAGATCCGCCACTCGCCGCACGTCCTTCCAGCCGCGATCGCCCTGGAGGGCGAGCGCCTCCGGGTGCGCTTCGACGAACCGCAGCCTGGCATCGCCGCCGGGCAGTTCGCGGTCTTCCACCAAGACGACGTCGTCCTCGGTGGGGGCACGATCTGCCGCTAGCGATCAGGCCTTTTGCAGTTTGAACGGGGCCCTCTGCGCGGTCGCTGCGCTGCGCAACCGGGCCCCGTTTGACTCATCGGGCTCGATCCATTCAAACCGGGAGCAC
>JAJXWQ010000097.1 GCA_021781555.1 bacterium | reverse complement strand
CCGGGATAGGCGTTCCTGAGAGAACGCAGCGGAAGTCGCCTCGTCCGGTCTTGGTTCCTTCGGCGATCGCTGCAGCCTCAGCCGCGGCCGGCTCACCAGTACGGATGGAAAACCGATAGGTCCGCCCGTTAACCACGGGCTCGACCCAGGTCCTCTTCCCGTCTTTAGTAGAAAGCCAAAAGCTGCTCGCCAGGGGCACTTGAACGTCGCGGAAGGCAGGATCCGGACTTGCGACCGTCCGAGCCCACAGCCACGCGATGACAGTGGCCTTGCCTCCGCCATGATCCGGCGGCAGTTCAACCTCGGGGTAAAGGTGCCCGATCCGCCGCTTGGCCTCGTCGCGCATCCACCGGCCGTAGTAGCGAATGTCCTCGGCGAGGCCTTCAGCACCCTTCCAGGTCCGCGCCCAGAAGTCTGGCTTAGCCCGCGACTCGGGATTCACAGGCGGCATTCCGGCAAAACGAGGCGGAATCTCAATGAGCGCCTTGTTGATCAGCACTGCCACTGGATTGAGGTCCGTTGCGAGCGCCCTCAGACCTAGACGCTGCGCCTCGAGCGGAATTGTTCCCCCACCCGCGAAGGGATCGTGGACGGTTGGTAGTTCGATCCCCAGCCAGGCGTTCACTTCGTCTTGCGCCGCTTGGCCCGCTTTGAGGCGAGTCGCCAATTCGCGTTTGGTCTCGGGTGCAGGACCGAAGTCACCTGCGAGCAGCGATCGAGCGTGACTCCGGGCGATTTCGCGCCGTGCATCATCCATGGTCGTCTCGTTATGGCCAGCCTCCCAGGGCACCATTCGCTCGATTAGGTCGTGCAGGCGCCTCCGCTCGGCTTGCTGTGCTTCGAGGGTCGGGAACTCCTCCGGCCACGCAGACGGATCGTCCACGAGCTGACCGAACAGCACAGCTCGGGCGGTCGCAAATGGCCTCTGAGCCCACCACTTGTGAACCGCTGAAGGATTCCTCTTGTAAATGTAGTTCTCTCGCCTCGCGGCCGCGTTGATCGAGTCTAGCGGCATAGAGATTTCGATGAGCTTGCGGCGGATGGGCATGGCGCCTCCTAATGGGGGGTCTTGGCGTGGGATTCTAGGGTCGATCGCCGGAACCGTGCGTTGACCTGGCCTTCGCCGGGCTGGCCGAAGTCGAAATCGGAAACGTAGGCGTGTGCCGTGGCCTGCCCGCCGTCCACGGATACCAGGGCGAGCCGCCAGCGTTCCGGGTAGTTCGAAGCGGCCTTGATCTCGCTTGCGGTCAGCACGACCTCTTCCGTATCGGGCGCGAGGCCCTTCACCTCCACAAAGACGAACCCGCCATCAGGAAGCTTGGACTGGATGTCGTAGCCGAGACCGTCCACGTGATCCACGCGCACAGGCTCTCTGCCCAGGGCGCGCTCGGCTTCGATGACGGCGGCCATCGAGACGGCCTCGATCCGCTCGATCGCCTCCTGACGCCTTGCGACGTCGATGGGCGGCGCCCCCTTCAAAGTTTCGAGGAGACCTCGCGGGACGACGAGCGCACCGGCCACCACCCCGGGCACGTCCGCAGAAATCATCCGCTCGGCATCAAGCTCGGCCTCGCGCTTCTGCAACCGGGAGGTGAGATCCTCGCAGCGCCGCTCGGCCTCGGATGCGGGCAGGCGCACGGCCTTGCCGGCGCGCTCCTGTTCGCGAAGCTCGCGGGCCCTCTTGTCCCAGAACGAGATCTCGTCCACCAGCCGCTGGCGTACCTGGTCGTGGACCTTGTCGATCTCGGCCAGGCGCCGTTCGCGCACTTCGTTCAGGTGCGCCTGCGCGACGGTGACGACCGCAAAATCGCGCGCCCGAGCTTCCCAATCGGCCGTGAGCCAGGACTCGTCGAGCAGCTTCTCGAACAGCGCCCGCTCCCCCTCGTCGGCGGCTCTCATGTCGAGCCAGGGAGCCGGACCCGCCATTGCGAACGTGCCGTCCGATTTGGCCGACAGTGCGAGGACCCGCTTCGAGATTACCCGGCGCCCGTGCCGCGTGACGACCCCATCGGTGACCGAGTGCTCGAGCAGGAACAGCAAACGAGGGACAGTCGACCAGTCCTGCTCATGGATGAGGATGGAGCCTTGCCGTAGGACTCCGCCTTCCCGGTCGAGGACGACCTTGAGCGTCGCCTCCAGGAGCGGGTGGCCGGGTCCGACGAGTTCGGCTCGGGTCGGCTGAGCGCGGAAGCCCTTGTCGAAGCAGATGCGCTCGTAGCGCCGCTGCACGGGATCACCCTTGCCGGTGTGGCGGTCTATCTCGCGGATCGCCGCTGGCACCATCGTGATCTCCCAGCGCCCCTTCTCCCGGCGGTGGACCGAGCCGCCGAGATGGCGGAATGACTCGAGAAAGCACCCCTCGACGTAGTGGGGCTGCAGCTTCCGGATGAGGGCCTGGTCCATTTCGCTGCGGATGCGCTGCACGGTGGCGGCATCCATCACCGAGGCGACCAGGGCCCGCTTGGAGATGAGCGACTCGAGGTGGTCGCGGTTGACCTCTTTGTCGACCTTCTCGAACAACTTGGCCTTGGTCTTCGGGTCGTTGCCGTAACGGATGGCATTCATCAGGAGGTCGCGCAGGGGTGTCCCCTCGAACAGCGCGCCAAGGACGTCGAAGACCTTGCCGCCGAGGGCTTTGCGCTCTTCTTCGAGCTTGATCAGGAGCCGGTGGTAGACGTCGCCCTCGCGAGTGTCCTTGGCCACCAGGTTCCAGAGGTGGCACACCTCGGTCTGCCCGATGCGGTGGATCCGGCCGAAGCGCTGCTCGAGCCGGTTAGGGTTCCACGGCAGGTCGTAGTTGACCATCAGGTGCGCCCGCTGGAGGTTCACACCTTCGCCCGCAGCGTCGTTCGCGACCAAGACCAGCACCGTCGGGTCGTTCATGAACTTGGCGACGATGTCCCGCCGTTGCTCCCGAACCACGCCGCCGTGGATCTCGACCACGGCCTCACTACGGCCGAGCAGCCCCCGGATCTTGTCGGCCAGGTAGGAGAGGGTGTCCCGGAACTCCGTGAAGAGCACGAGCTTCCGCCGCTGGCCGGTCTCGAGATCTCGCATCTCGGGATCGTCGTTCAAGATGCGTTGAAACTCGGTCCACTTGGCATCCCGGCCCGAGAGCCGAACCTGGTGCGCGAGCTTCTCCAGCTCGGCCAAGACCTGGATCTCAACTTCAAGTTCGGCGACGGTCTGTGCAGCCGTCGCCATGTCGACAACCTCGGTCTCGATGGCCTCACGCTCGTCCTGGGGAGCCTCTTCGTAGATATCGTCCCAGTCGGCTTCCCGCAGGTTTGGCAGCTTGGCCGCGGGAACCTTCGCGCTCGGTGTCTCGCTTCCCCGTAGCGCTACTCTGGCCTCGCGCAACTGGCTCTCGAGGCGATTGCGCCTGCGAGTGAGCGACTTCCAGATCGCCTCGGGAGAGGAGGCCAGGCGGCGCTGGAGGGTCATCAAGGCGAATCCGACGTTCACACGTCGCTGCCCGTCGTCGGCTAGGCGCTCGGCGCGATTCATCTCCTCGCGAACGTAGGTCGTCACCGCCGAGTAAAGGTGAGCCTCTTCCGGAGACAAGGCGTACTGGCTGGTATATGACCGCCGCTCTGGGAAAAGGCGGGTGCCGTCGAAGCGCAGCAGATCCTCTTTGACCAGGCGGCGCATGAGATCGCTCGTATCGGCCGTCCGGACACCTTCCCGGTAGCCGCCCTGGAACCGATCGCCATCCAAGAGGCCCATGAAGATCTGGAAATCCCCTTCGTTGCCGTTATGCGGCGTCGCCGACATCAGCAGGAGATTCCGGCACCGCTGCCCCAACAGCTCGCCCAGGTGGTATCGCCTGGTGTACTTGACCTCAGATCCGACCAGGTGGCCGCTCATCCGGTGGGCCTCGTCCACGATCACCAGATCCCACTCCGGCGCGTCGTTCAAGAAGGCGTGCCAGTCTTCCCCGCGGCTCAACTGGTCCATCCGGGCGATCGCCAAAGGCATCTGCTCGAAGGGATTTCGGCCCCGCGCCGTGTCGAGCAGCGCCCGGCCAACAAGTTCGAAGCGGAGATCGAACTTTTCGTCGAGTTCGTCTTGCCACTGGTCGATGAGGCTACCCGGGGCGACGATCAGGCAGCGCTGCATATCGCCGCGAATGATGAGTTCCTTGACGAGAAGCCCCGCCATGATGGTCTTCCCTGCGCCCGGGTCGTCTGCAAGGAGGAACCGCAGGGGCTGCCGGGTGAGCATGGCCTCGTACACGGCGCTGATCTGGTGAGGCAACGGCTCGATAGCGCTCGATGCAACGGCGACGAAAGGATCGGACAGCCAGGCAAGCTGGATCCGGCGAGCTTCGGCCGCACGCTTGAAGGCCTGGCCATCCCCGGTGAATCCGAAGACCCGGCCAGCTGCGACCGGAATCAGACGCTCAAGGTCATTCGCATAGAGCAAGGCCTTATCAGACAACCCGCCGGCGTCAATGAACGCGATCTGGACCGCCTCAGAACCGATCAGGCGTACGCTTTCGATCACGACGACCATTCCTGCCTTGATTCCGGCGATCCGCATCCCGGGCTTGATTTCACTAAGCAGCATCTCGAACTCCGATGATGCCGTTGAACAGGGCCTGCATGTCGATTGCCGAAATGCGGTGGTCAAAAGTGGACCTCGCTGACGTGGGGATCAGTGGCGAAGATTCAGGCGGCAATGGACAGAAATCTCCCTAGCTCGTTTGCTCGGCTTCGGCGGTTTCGTCGAAGGCCTCATCCGGCTCGATCGGCGTCTCGGTCTGGCTTAGGCGTCGGCGCTCCCTAAGGAAGGCACGGAGCCGCTCCATTTCACTGCGCGGATTGTAGAACCAGTCTGTTGACCAGATGCGGTGGATCTTGCCCTTCCAACCGAGCGACTCTAGAATCTCCTGCCGGATGCGGTCGCGGTCTCGCACCGAGAAGCCGCTGTGGTAGGTGGCGCCGTCACATTCTATAGCTGCCAAAAATTCGCCACGCCGGTCTGGATTGCGAACGGCCAAGTCTATGAAGAAGCCGGCCACGCCCAGCTGTGGCTTTACCTCGTAGCCCATGGATTTAACGACATTGGCCACTGACACCTCGAAATCGCTGTCCGGGTCGCGATCCCCTTCGTCGGTGCTGACCAGTATCCCTCGCTTGGCGAAATCCAAGTAGTCACGCAGTGCCTTGGTACCGAGCGGGGTCTTTTCATCGACTATGATGTCCTCGGCCGCCATGGACGTGAAAAGCTCAATCCGGCGCTTTGCACGTGTGAAGAGGACGTTCAGCCGGCGCCAGCCATCCGGTCGGCTGATAGGTCCAAAGTTCTGCCGAGGCCTAGTCGTGCCAGGCGCCTTGCCGAAGGTGGTGGAGATGAAAATCACGTCACGCTCGTCCCCTTGGACATTCTCAAGGTTCTTAACGAAGAAAGGCCAGCCTTCTGCCTCCCATAGGCCAATGAAATCTGCACCTTCCGAGAAACTCTTGAGCTTATTGTCCAGCAGTTCCTCAATGAGCTCGCGCTGGGTCTGGTTGAGCGTCACCACACCAAGCGACTCCTCCGGCCGTTTGACCATGTGTTCCAGCACGGCATCGACCAAGTACTGGGCCTCTGGGAAATTTTGTCGGTCTTTGTAGACACCAGTTCTAACGTAGCGGTATTTCACGCCAAGCCCTGGGGTCTCGGCATACGGCGACGGAAAGACGATAAGGTTCTTGTAGAAGTGGTGGTTCGAGAACGCAATGAGGGACTCGTGGCGCGAGCGGTAATGCCAACGCAGGCTGCGCACAGGCGTAAAGAGCTGCTGGCAAATATCTAGAATGCTCTCCATTCCGGCAACAGCAGCCGGTGCTTCGTCTTCCTCTTCGTCGCCCGCGTCGACCATTCGGTCGAAGAAACTCGTTGGCGGCAGCTGCTTCGGGTCACCGACCACGACCAGCTGTGATCCACGTGCAATGGCCCCTAAAGCCTCCTCTGGTCGGAGCTGCGACGCTTCGTCCATTACGATGAGGTCGAACTCGAGGGTGCCCTGACCGAGGTACTGCGCGACGGCAAGCGGCCCCATCATGAAGCAGGGCTTCAGCTCTTGCAGGGCACGCCCAGCGCGGCTCATCAGTTGTCGAATAGGAATATGCCTGCGCTGCTTGTTGATCTCGCGTCGCAGCAAATGCATGTCGGTGTATTCGCCGACGGTAGTGCCTCGCTGGCCCTCCGGCACACTGGTGCGAAGTGCGATCTGGCTGGCAAAAGCCTTTCCAGTAAGTGAGATGATCTCAACATCGAGAGCCTGGTAGTCAGCGCGGATTTTTTCGTGCGTCCTGCCGTTAAAACGCGCTAGCTCAGGATACGCTTGGTAAATACCGCGCCCTATGGACTGGTACGCCGCCAGTTCGAAAGCGGTGGCCATGGCCGCCGGCGGAATCTTTCCGGACTCCAGAGCGAGCACGAAATCACCCAGATCTTCCTTTTGGCACTGGTTTCGCAGGGCAATGTATTTGGACCATGGGAGGACAGAGCTCGCAGCGCGAGCTGCTGCATCCAGTCGAGACCGGATTTCTGACGGGAGATCACGACCAGCGGCGCCTTGGGACTGTTTCTGCCATTCATCCCAAGAGAACGAACCGTACAAAGCCAAGCGACCCAGAGTCTCCTTGACCGCCCTGCAACCTACATCAATTGCATCGTACAGCCGGCGGGCTGACTCGAGAACCACGCGAGCGTCTATGGAAAGCAGGCTTCGCTGCACCGCCGTCGGCAAGTCCAGTGCGCAAACAGCCTGGCCCCATTTGTGGGTCACCGAAAGACGATGCAGGTCTGTCCCAGCGCCATCGAACAGGTCCCCGAGCAGCCTTCCCACGTCATCGGACGCCTCGAACCTTTTTAGGATTTCATTCACCTCGCCCTCCTGGGCGAACGCCGTAAGGACGTCCTCGGCTGACGCCGGCGCGTCAGGTCTGGCGCAGTCGAAAAGCCGAGCCAAGACCTGTCTTGAAATCTCGGCATCGGATTTGGCCGCAGTCGCAAACGCCTCCCACCCATCGAACCGGCTCCACATAGGGAGGGGCGCGACTCTGCCCCACCCTTCGTCAAGCTTCGCTTTCGCCTCTGCAAAACCTTCTGCGACGGCGAGTAGGCACTCCTCTCGAGCGAAGGTCTTGGCTTGGCCAGCTGTCTCGGCCACCAAGGATGCTGCCTCTGAAACTGTGCGGAGCGCCTCCTTCCAGGACCCGACAGCCAAACCTGCTAGATGCCCTAGCTCGTCACCGCCAGCCTCGCGGATCGTCCGGACTCCCGCGAGGAGGAGATCAATTTCATCGCGAGCACTGTCCAGTTCGGCTCGCGCTTCCATGAGCCGCATCGCATCTTTCGGGGATAACTGCAGACCTGCATAGCCTGCAAAGAATCCGAACATGCGCCGAAGACACGCTGCCGACTCCCTTAAACAGTTGACACCGTCTAGCCAGCCCTTTGCTCGAGCGTCTTTGAATCCGGCAACATCAGCCCCGAGGATGCCGCGCACCATCGCATCGGCATCGGCCAGCTTCTGGGCGTCTGCCTGGACTTCAGCCGCCATGGTCGCCAACTCGGCGATCCTATCAGCCGGGAGACCAGAAAGATCTACCTTGTCCGAGAGTCCGGGGCACTCGACCAGCATAGTTCGGCTTCTCAGATACCAACTGTTCAACGTCGCAATTTTCTGGGCATCCGTTTCCAAGCCACGGAACAGGGTCCCGAAGCACTCCGCCATCTCCGAGTCCGAAATGAAGGCGTCCTTGGCCTCAATCCATCCGGCCAAAGAGACAAGCTCCTCGGCCCTTTGCCTGGCGAGGACTTTGCGCTTCTCCTTGGACAGGCCGGCGTGCAGCTTCTTCGCCTTCCGCCAGTCGCGGTCAAAGAGGGCAAAAACACCGTCCTTACGCCGCAACGCCGCGATGGCCAGCTTCAGCTCGGCAACTGGCGGGAGAGCGTCCAGGTAGAAGATCTCGCCGAGGGAACCACTGGTTCTGCGCTCCTCGGCCAGGAAGGTACGAATCTTCTCAACCAGCTCCGTCGTACGCGCATGACCGAACGTTGGGCGCCGGTACTCGAGCAAGTTCGTCGGGGCAGAGGTAGCAACCATGGCAAGGATTGCCGCTTCGGCTACCGCCCGCTCGGTAAAATCAAAGTCGATACCGAGCCGCTCGACGGCCTGCTGGCAACGTGCGATGGCCTCCTCAAAAGAACCGGCTAGTGCCTCAAGTCCCTTGTCCAGCCGGTCAATCTCCTGCAGCGTCCTTTCGTTAAGCGGAAGGTCCACGAGCTGGCGAGCCTCGGCAAGGGCCTTCTCGTCAACTCGAACGTCCTCCTTCAGGCCCGGAAGGCCACTAGGATCGACAAGTCTCGCTATGGCATCCGGTGTCGAGTCGAAGGACAGCCATCGATGGGTCGCGATTGTTTCGACCTTGGCCAGGGCCTTTGAGAGTTTCCGCGCTGTTTCGAGCACTGCTGCTGACTTGGTGGCCAGCGCATGAATAGAAAACTGACCGAGTTCACAAACGACGGGCTTAGAACAGTTCGCAAGGAAGGCGCCAAGCTCCGACTTGCCTATCTGGGCATAGGGAGCGGAAGCGTTGCCAGCTGATAATGTGAAACCTTCTACGGCTTGCGCCAGCTGCTCGGAAGTTTCGACGGCCGCAACAAGATTCGATCGAAGCAGCGCGGAAGACAACCGCTCTCGGGCTAACGACTCAGTCTCTTGGACGATGGCGGGCTCCAGGCGTTCGCCGTCCACCAATACCCGCATGGCCGACTCAAGCAAGCTGCGAGCTTTGGTTACGCCTGTGGATACCTCAGAGAGCAGCCGCAGGCTTCGCTGACCTCCTGGATCGGTGTCTGGGAACATCTTGGGCAGGAGGGCTGGATCAGCTGAGTCCGGCACAGGCGGGACCTGGGCGAGCGCTTGGCGGATTTGACCCGCTGATGCGGCGCTTGGTTGCTCGGGGAGGCGAAAGACCGCCACCGCCTGCTCAGCAGCTTGGTCCGCCTGGCAAGCATGTCCATGGGCCTCGGAAATGATCTGGGCGATCAGCTCATCGTCAGCCGGCGCGAGAGGTATAGGGTGGAATCCCCACCATGGATGCTGCGCATCGAAGCCCCCAACGGCTTCATAAAGCTCAGCCATTTCCGACAGACGCGAGCGGCGGGACTCAATGTCATCGTAGGTCCAACTTGTGGCGATCGGAAACCCGAGGGCGTTAACGGCTGATACCAGGTCCTTGAGCTTCTGCCTCCGATGTTCGGCCGCCCAGAAAATCTCATGGACCGTTAGCCCGAGGGCATTGCCAACACGGCTTCCCATGAGCTCGGCGTAGCGGGCCAAATCGGTCTTTTGCCGCTGAAGGGTTGCAATCTTGGCTTGATACTTGGGCGGGGCTGGGAAGCGTTCCTCAATCCGCGATTGGATGTCTTCGATGAATTTCTTTTTCTGGGTCTTGTTGGAGTGAAGCTCCAAGCAAAAATGACCCAAACCGGCCTGGTTAAGCCGATGGCGTACCACTTCCAGGGCGGCTAGTTTCTCCGAGACGAATAAGATTTTCTTGCCCATAGACAGGGCCGCCGCGATGATGTTGGTGATTGTCTGGGACTTGCCCGTGCCGGGAGGGCCGTTGATTACGAGATTCTTGCCGGCGAGCACGTCGATGATGGCGCTATGCTGCGACGAATCGGCGTCGAAGATGAGCGGCTGGGCGGCGTCTGGGTGTTGGTCGATGCGGTAGTCTTCTGCATTCAGGCCCCCCTCTCCCGCGCCGTTGGTGCCGCTGGAGAACACTGATTTGATGAGTTCGTGCTCCAGCAAGCCAAGGTTCTTCTTGGTATCAAGATCTGCCCAAATGGCGAGCTTGCCGAAAGACAATAAACCCAAGGTGAGTTGCCGGCGTATTTTCCAGCGGCGCTTGTTCTTGATCGCTTGTTCGATGCCAGAAAAGTAAGCCTCTGGCTCGTCTTCATCACCGAACTCAGGGAGAATCAGCATGAAGTCACGGCGAAGCCTTTCTCGTAGTGTGTAGTTCTCCGCAAGATCCTCGCCATTGTGCCCAACCGTGAAGGTGTAGGTTCGCGTCTCCTCATCAACGTCTCCGCGTGTTAAGGCCACCGGAACAGAAAGGAGCGGGGCAAGCAGCGGGCGCTCGGAGTCATCGCTGTCGTAGAACTCAAGGAAACCGAAGATTAGAAACAGCATGTTAGTGCCGGTTTCCTCGATGGCAGTTCTCGCCTCGGCGGCGATCTTGCGTAGCTGTCGCTCTAAGTCTGGCGGGTAGTACAAGGTCTGAATGCCGTGAAGCCTTCGCCCGTCGGCTCCCGCTGCATCGGGGGGGACCTCGAAGGACGTTGAAATGCCTAAGCGGGCGGCATGTACCTTTGCATCTGGGCGCTTACCTTCATAGTCTGGGGCCGGCTCGGGCACGGACTTGAACGGAACGCTTTTGCCATCAACATAAAGCCGGTCGAAGATAAGATTGAGGTTGGGTTCTGTAATCTGAACGCAGCGTGCCTTGGGATGGCGATAGTTTAGGAGCGGGTTCCGCGACGACAGATCGAGGAGTCGCGTTCGGAGTCGTTCGATAGCTTCAGCGACCGTTACTTTTCCGGAAAAGAGCTCGCCAACGAGTGAGGCAGCATCGTTGGCCTGATATTCTCCAGTTTGCTCGTCGGTTGGCTCGGCTGATACCTCGGGGGGGCGTGGCGTGCGGCACGTCCCGCAGCGGCCCTGCTCGGGCCGGCGGCCCGGCGGAATTCTATTCAGGGCCCCGCAGTTCTCACACCGGCAAAGGCGATCATCGAGCTCAGGCCCGGTCGTTTTCTCCCTCGAACTCATCTGAATTTCCCCCGGTTATCCGCTGCCTGCCTGGCCAGTGGTCAGGCAGGCCATGATACCTGTCGAGCGCGTGAAGATGGAACCGGGCCAGCGCCGGGATAATGGGGGGGATCGCCAGAGCAGCCAAGCTGTTCGCCGCCCCAAAGGCTTGAACCCAAGCCAGCAGGCCAGCTCACTGGGGTTCCTCCCGACGATCGAAATCGCCGTAGAGATCCGCCCCCTTGCTGAAGGCCTCGGCCACGGCCTGCCGCAAGGACTCTGGCGCGACCACCTCGGCCTGGGCCCCGTACCGCAGCACGTGCATCTGGGCCAGGAGATCGGTCTTGGCCCTGGCACGAACTTCCACTCGCCCGTCATCTAGGGTAGTCGTCACGGCTCCAGGCGGCCTGCTGGCCATGGCTGCCATCGCGGCCGAAAGCCGGTACACGTATTCGAACTCCGGCGGGCCTGGCTTGCTGACCGGTGAGGCCAGCAGCTCGATGTCGGCAATTCGATCCAGACGGAAGACCCTGGCTTGGTAGACACCATCATCGAGCACCTCCCAGGCGTTGAGGTAGATCGTGCCGATGAAGATGAGCTCCGCCCGGTCGATCCGTCGCCAGCTGGATCCTTCGCCGCCACGTCTTGCCCGCTGGGATTCGTACCCAATCCCGAACATGCGCCCGCTGCGGATAGCCTTGCGTAGCTGATCGATCTTCTGGGCGAAGGGGTGACTGTCCACCACGGCCGGCGGGAACTCGATCCCGCCCGGGCCCTCGGCGCCGTCGCCGACGGAAGCGCGAATGGCACGGGGAATCCGGTCGATCACGGCTCGGAGGTGCTGCTCCTCGGGGAGGCCCGATTTGAGCAGAATCTGATGCGCCAGCAGGAGCGCCTCCGCCTCCTCGCATCCGACTAGAACCGGGAAGTCGTTTGCTGAGACCACGTACTTGTGGCCGGAGCGGGAGACGGAGATCCCGAGGTCATCGAGGGTTCTGACATCCTTGCTTATCCGGGTTCCGGACAGGCCGAGCCGGGTCTCCAGGGCCAGCCGGGTACTCTGCCCCGGGAAGATCTCGGCAGCTAGCGAAACCAGGCGCCCGAACAGCTCCGCAAATGCGCTCGTAAGCGTTCAGGGGGCAGGGGGCTTTTCTCCATGTTGACATCATGCTAATGTCGGTGGGTGACCACCTGCGGGCACGAGCCCATCATTGCCGAACTGCGCCAGGCGCTTGCCGAGAAGGACGCTCGGATCGCTGCGCTTGAGGAGACCGTGGAGAAGTTGACGGCGCTCGTTGACGAGCTGCGCGCCCAGCTCCACAAGAACTCGTCGAATTCGAGCAAGCCGCCGTCGTCGGATCCGCCCTGGGCCCCGCCACCCCCGAAGAAGAAGGGTTCCGGTCGAAAGCCCGGCGGGCAACCCGGTCACCCGGGCCACCACCGTGCCCTTCGCGATCCCGATCATGTCCACGATCTTTTCCCGGAGGTCTGCCGGGGTTGCGGCAGCGGGCTCACGCCTGGCCGGGACAGTGAAGGCAAGGAGCCTATCCGGCACCAAGTCGAGGAGTTGCCGCCCGTTCGTCCTGAAGTCCACGAGCACCGGCTACACGAGCTGCTGTGCCGCGACTGCGGAAAAGCCAACCGCGCCGCCCTCCCTGCCGGAGTGCCTTCCGGGCACTTTGGCCCCAGGCTCATGGCCGCCGTGGCGATGCTGTCGGGGAAGTTCCGGCTCACCCGCCGCGAGCTGCCGAAAGTCCTGGCCGACCTCTTCGGCCTCGCTCTGTCCGTCGGAACCATCCAGAAGCTGTGCGAACGCGCCTCGGAAGCAGTTGCTGGGCCCGTCGAAGAGATCGCGAAGGTCGTCCATGCAGCCCCGGTGGTCAACGCGGACGAAACCAGCTACCCGCACAAGGCCAAGAAGAGCTGGCTGTGGGTCGCCACCAGCCCGACAGCGACCATCTTTCGCCTGCACCAGAGACGC
>JAJXWQ010000096.1 GCA_021781555.1 bacterium | reverse complement strand
ACGGGTCCCTCTGCGCGGTCGCTGCGCTGCGCAACCGGGCCCCGTTTGACTCCCAAGGCCCGAGCCACTCAAACCGGAGAGCACACTAGCCGGCGGCCGCCCTGAACTGCTCCTCGTAGAGCCGGGTATAGAGTCCCCGCCGGGCCAGGAGTTCGGTGTGGGTACCACGCTCCGCGATGCGCCCGGCGTCGAGGACAAGGATGAGGTCCGCGTCGAGGATGGTCGACAGGCGGTGGGCGATCGCCAGGGTCGCCCGCCCGGCACGCAGCGGTGCGATGGCGTGCTGGATCAAGGTTTCGGAGCGGGAATCGAGCGAGCTCGTGGCCTCGTCGAGAATGAGGATCGGCGGGCTCTTCAGGATGACGCGAGCCAGGGCCAGACGCTGCCGTTCCCCGCCGGACAGCCGGTAGCCGCGCTCACCCACCACGGTCTCGTAGCCCTCGGGCAAGGCCGAGATCGCATCGTGCATGTGGGCTGCCTGGCAGGCCGCGATCACCTGCTGACGCGTGGCATCCGGTCGAGCGATGATCAGGTTCTCCATGAGGGTGGCGTGGAACAGGTACGGCTCCTGCGTCACCATGCCGATCCGGGCCTGCAAGCTCGCAAGGGTCACGTCGCGCAAATCGTGGCCGTCCATGAGGAGCCGCCCCCCCGTGGGATCATAGAACCGTGCCGCCAGATAGGTGAGCGTCGTCTTGCCCGCGCCGCTCGGTCCGACCAGCGCCACCAGCTCGCCGGGCCGGACCTCGAAGGAGATGCCCTCGAGCAGCGAACGCTCGGCCCGGTAGGCAAAAGAGACATTCTCGAAGACCAGGTGGCCCGGTGGAAGCTCGCCGAGCGTGGCGGGCGGCAGCACGATCGCCCCCGGGCGATCGCGGACGGTCGGCTCCGCATCGAGCAGCGCGAAGACGCGGTCGAAGACCGCGACCGCGCTCATCACGTCGACATGTACCGTCGCCAGTGCGGAAGTGGGGGCGTAGATCCGGCCGAGATACGCGACGAAGGCCACGAGGGTGCCGATCGACAGTCGCTGGGGCCCCATCGCGAGCAGACCGCCGTACCAGTAGATGGCGGCCGGACCCACAAACGAGAACAACCCCAGGGCGAGCGTGAACCAGCGCCAGATCAGCGACCTCCGGATCGCGATGTCGGCAAAGAGCTGACTCTGCCTCTCGTACCGTTCTCGCTCGGTCCCCAGGCTGCCGAAGATGCGCCGCATCAGAAATCCATTGATACTCATCGTATCCTGAATGAAAGCGTGGAGATCGGCACGGGTCTTCTGCGATGCGGTCACCACCTCCTGGCGCAGTCGGCCGACGAAGAAGGCCGGGGGAAAGAACAGCGGCAGAATAGCCACGGCTAGCAGTGCCAGGCGCCAGTTCAGGGTGAAGATCACCGCGAGGGTCGAAACCAGGGTCAAGGCGTTCGACGTGATGGCGACCACCGTATCCGAGAAGATATCGCCCAGGTCGTTGACGTCGTTGTTGAGACGGCTCGAGATCTCGCCCGGGCGCGTATCGGTGAAATAATCCATCGACTGCGCCTGGAGCCGGGAGAACAGCTGCAGCCGCACGTCGAGGATGATGCCCTGGCTCATCTTCTCGTCGAGATAGGTCTCGAGGACCCCCAGGCCCCCTGTGGCGAGCGGCAGCAGCACCATTCCGAACGCGAGCCACGAGAGTAACTTCGCGTCGTGGTGCGGGATCGCCCGGTCCACGATGCCGCGTAGCAACAGGGGCGGTATCACTCCGGCAATCGCCGCCAGCGAGATGACCACCAAGATGGCGATTGCCATGCGCCAGTGGGGCAGGAAGTACCGGACGATGCGCGCGAGCTTGGCCCGATCGATCTCGGATCGCTCGGGTTTTGCACCGTAGTTGAGGGCATGCCAGCCCACACCGCCAAGCACCTGAAACAGACCTCCAGATGGCCTCTTTACTGCTTCTGACCAGCACGCGCCAGCCAGTGCTTTCTGGACCTTTTCGCCCATTGGTATGGGCGTCGATTCATGTTAGTCTCAGCGGACAGGACCAGCGTCTCGAGTTGAGGTGTTCGCTAGGTTGCCTTGCGAACGCCTTCTTTGTTTGCGGGGGGTAGGTCCGCTCCTCGATGACCGGAAGGGAAACCAGTGACTTTTACGGATGAACGGCGCGTCTGCGCCGACTGCGGACAGGAGTTCCTGTTCAGCGCCGCCGAGCAGGAGTTCTACGCGCAGAAGGGATTCTCCAACCCGCCGCGGCGCTGCAAGAGCTGCCGCACCCTGGCCAAGCAGGCTCGCGAGGGCGGCGGCGGCGGCGGAGGCGGCATGCGGACCCACTCAGAGGGCAGTTCGCGACCGATGTACGACGTCGTCTGCGATCAATGCGGCGTGACCACCCAGGTGCCGTTCAAGCCCACGGGCGGAAGGCCCGTATACTGCCGCGACTGCTTCAGACGCTAGCATGACCCGGGGAGCGCCGGCGACCGCGACGCTGGTAGGCACCTCGATGCCGGCCTGAGGCCGGCGCAGTGCCGGCTCTCCCCGCAACCAGCCCCTCCGGCAAGACGCCGGGCGTGAGTCGAAACGTCGTCGCAAGGATCTTTGCATCTATGGCCCTTCCGCGCTCGAGTGGCATCCTCCTCCATCCTTCCTCCCTTCCCGGTCCCTTCGGCATCGGCGATATCGGCCCGTATGCCCACGTCTTCGTCGATTTTCTCAATGCGGCCGGACAGTCGCTTTGGCAGCTCTTGCCGCTCGGCCCCACGGGCTACGGCGATTCGCCCTACCAGTGCCTTTCGGCTTTTGCGGGCAACCCCCTGCTCATCTCGCCCGAACGCCTCGTAGCCAGTGGCTGGCTCGAGGCGGCGGATATCGCCAATTACGGCGTCTTTGACGGGGCGGGCGTGGACTTCGAACACGTGATCCCGGCCAAGTTCGCCCTCCTCCGCAAGGCCTTCGACCGCTTCGAGAAGATCGCCTCGCCCACCCAGCGCGATCGCCTCGAGCGCTTCACCAGAGCCCGGCTCCACCGGGGCTGGCTCGCTGACTGGTCGCTGTTCATGGCGCTCAAGCGCCACCACGACGGTCGCTGCTGGGCCGATTGGCCTGCGGCCCTGCGGGATCGCAACGACTCGGCCATCGCGGAGGCCCGCCGCGCCCTGGCCTCCGAGATCCGCTTCGAAGAGTTCCTCCAGCATGTCTTCTTTGCTCAATGGGCAGATCTCAAGGCGCATGCCCGGCAGAATGGCATCGCCCTGGTGGGCGACGTCCCGATCTTCGTCGCGTACGACTCGGCGGACGTCTGGGCCAACCGCGACCTCTTCCAGATCGACGACCAGGGCCGACCCATCGCCATCGCCGGCGTTCCTCCGGATTTCTTCAGCGCGACCGGCCAGCTCTGGGGGAACCCCCTCTACGACTGGAAGCGGCACGACGAGACGCGCTACGCCTGGTGGGTCGCCCGCCTCAGGATGGCCCTCACCACGGTGGATCACGTGCGCCTGGATCACTTCCGCGGATTCGAGGCCTTCTGGCGCGTGCCTGCGGGATCCGCTACCGCCGAGCACGGGGAGTGGGTCAAGGGTCCGGGCGCGGCGCTGTTCGATGCGCTTCGCCAGGCACTCGGCCAGCTGCCGCTCATCGCGGAGGATCTCGGCGTGATCACGCCCGAGGTCGAGGCCCTGCGGGACCGTTTTGGTCTGCCCGGAATGAAGATCCTGCAGTTCGCGTTCGCGGACGACGCCAGCAACGCCTTCTTGCCGCATAACTACGCCGAGAACTCCGTGGTGTACACCGGCACGCACGATAACGACACGACCGCAGGCTGGTTCGCTGCGGCAGCCGAGCCCGAGCGCCGCAAGCTCGCGACCTACCTCGGCCTCCTTGACTTCGATCCGGCCTGGGCGCTCATCCGCCTGGCCCAGGCCTCCGTCGCGAGCGGGGCGATCGTGCCGTTCCAGGATGTGCTGTCGGTCGGAGCCGAGGGCCGCATGAATCTTCCGGGGCGCGCATCGGGGAACTGGAGCTGGCGTTTCGGGGCGGAGCGGATCACGGTCGATCTCGCCGATCGCCTGGCGGCCTTGGCGCGGACCTACGGACGCATCCCCGAAGGCGACTAGCTGGGGATTCTCCCTCGCTGCGCTCGGGCAGGGGCTTGAGAGGGGCCGCTGCCCCTCTCAAACTCGCCCTGCTGCGGGCAAGCTGCTGCGCCGCCTCGATCTCCAGGTGGCGAGATTTCCGCAAGACGCGCGGCACGACGCCTACACGACGGCTTGACCTTCGCGCGGTTCGATTGGGCCGATGCACGCTTCGCTCGCCGTTCCCGCCGCCTTCTTCCCGCTCACCGACCCGCTGCTGGTCCTGGCCGCCATCCTCCCCGTGATCTTCGTGGTCCCGTTGGTGTTCGAGCGGCTCAAGATCCCGGGCGTAGTCGGTCTGCTCCTGGCTGGCGTGGTCCTGGGGCCCCATGGGCTCGGCATCTTCGGACGCGACGGACTGATCGCCGCGCTGTCCCAGGCTGGCCTCCTCTACGTCATGTTCATCGCAGGGGCCGAACTCGACCTGGTGATGTTCGGCCGGTATCGCCGTCAAAGTGCGGTCTTCGGGGCGACATCCTTCGTGCTGCCGCTCCTCTTCGGGACGACGGCAGGACTGGCGACCGGCCGGCCCTGGCTGGCGGCGATCCTGCTCGGGGCCGTCGTCGCCTCGCACACCCTGGTCGCCTACCCCGTTGCCAGCCGCCTGGGGATCGCCAGACGACTTCCCGTCACGGTGGCCGTAGGCGGCACCATCGTGTCGGATACCCTCGCGCTCACGACACTGGCGATCGTCTCGGTTGGCGCGCAAGGCCACCTGGATGCCTGGAGGGCGGCGGCGATCGGACTCGGGACGGTGGCGTTCGCGGCGGCGGTCCTCACGCTCGGCCCGCACCTGGTCCGCTTCTTCTTCCGGAACGTAGGGGCCAGGAGCGAAGCCGAATTCCTCTTCGTGCTGGCCTTCTGCTTCGGCGTCTCGGCCCTGGCACGTCTGGCAGGCATCGAGCCCATCCTGGGCGCTTTCGTGGCCGGTCTGGCGCTCAATCGCTTTCTTCCCGAACACGGCCCCCTCCTGGGTCGGATCCGGCTGGTCGGCAGCACCCTCTTCATTCCGTTCTTCCTGCTGTCCACCGGCATGCTGGTGGAGCCGCGCATCCTGCTCGAGCACTCGGCAGTCTGGGCCCTGGCCGGAATGCTCGTCGCAACGGCCCTGGCCACCAAGTTCATGGCGACCTGGGCTTGCGGGCGCTGGCTCGGCTGTGATCTCGCAGAGCGCCTGGTGACCTTCGGCATGGCCATCCCGCAGGCGGCCGCCACCCTCGCTGCAACCACCGTCGGATACCAGCTTGGCCTGTTCGGCCCCACGCTGGTCAACGCCATCGTCATCTTGATCCTGGTGACCTGCCTGGTGGGGCCGTTGATCGTCGACCGCGCCGGCCGGGCCGTGGCGCGGCGCCAGCTACCGACCGACCCCGACTGGAGCGGCGCCGACCGCATCCTCGTGCCCATAGCCAATCCCCAGACGGCCAGCTCCTTGCTCGACCTGGCTCGCTCCCTGCGTCGCAGCGACGATCCGATCTTCGGCCTCACGGTCGTTCCCGGATCCAGCTCGCGCCCCGCCGCCGCCGTTGCCAGCGCGGAAGACGTGCTGTGGCAAGCCATCGAGCGCACGGCTGACGGAGAGGTACAAGCGGTCACCCGGGTGGCCCACAACGTCGCCACGGCGGTTGCCATGGCTGCCATCGAGACCCGCTGCCAGGCGATCGTACTCGGCTGGAATGGTCAGCGTTCGCTGGCGCGCTGGGTCTTCGGCAGCGTGATCGACCAGGCGCTCGAGCAGGCCAAGGCCCTCGTCGCGGTGGCCCGCCTGACCGCTCCGCTGACCACTTTCGAGCGACTCATCGTGGTCGTGCCGCCGCTCGTGGATCGCCACGCCAGCTTCGCCTCCGTGCGCTTCAAGGTCCAGACGCTATCCCGGCGAGTCGACACGGTGGCGATCTGGGGGATCGGCCGCGAGGCCAACGTCGCGGCTCTGGGAGAGCTCGCGGCCCCGGTCGAGCGCCACGTCTTGCCGGACTGGAAAGCGCTGTCCTGGCTGCTGGCCACCGCCGGGCCCCGGGATCTCATCCTCTTGCTGTCGGCCCGTCCAGGCGGGCCCGCCTGGACTCCGGTGCTCGAGCGCCTGCCAGGCCTCCTCGCCAGCCGCGAGACGCGCAGTTTCGTCGTGTTCTACCCACCCGAACGCGAGGTCCCGCTCGATCCGGTGCCCTCCCGTACGGCCGATCTCCCGCTGGCGACCTGAGCCCCGCCGCCAAACCGGCTCCTGCGGGCAAGGGCCTCGCTCAGTAGCCGGGCGGATGCTGCGGCTTGACGTGGACCTCGTAGGAGACCGTCAGGTCGGTATGAGGAGCCAGCACGGGCGAGAATACCAGGTCCGTGGCATCGGGTCGGGTATACCGGGTCGACGCCGAGACGACGGACCAATCCCCGGGCAAATGCTCGACGATCTCCAGCGGAGCCACGATCCCCTGATGGTTGGAAAGCCCGAGTTCGAAAGCCAGCTCGTGACTGCCGTCCGGTTTCGTCTCGAACAGCGTCTGCTTGCGAACCATGGTGATGCCGAACGCCTGCCCCAGGTCCAGGTGGACCGGCACTCGGGCCGGGGTATCGAGAACCCGGGCCTGGCCGGCGATCGTCTCGGCGCCCTTATGGTCCGGCGTATAGACGGTCACGATGCCCGCCGGGATGGGCCCGGCCAGCGGGCCGGCCACTCCCCGCACGATCGTCAGCCGGATCTGGGCTTCCTCGGGCGACGGCGCGGGGGGCGAGGCGAACAGCGGCACCGAATTTTCGAAACGGAACGACCTTGACAGGCCCACTCCCGTTTCCTGGGCAAGGTCGATCCGCTGGCTCGAATCGTCCCCCAGGGTCAAAGGCTCGGGAAGCAGATACTCGTATCGGGCAGCGAAGTCCTGTGGCGGCAGGGCCGGGGCCGGCATGGCCAGTGCCGGGGCGGCCTCCAGCCTTGCACCCCAGGGAACGATCGACCCGGTGCGCTGGACCTGACCGGCCACGAGCGTGATCCGGGCGCCGGCGAACGCGGCACCCGAATGGTTGGACAACGTCGCCCACTGGGTCCAGTTTCCCGACGTCTGGCCCGCGTCCGTCGTGAGCGAGTAATCACAGGTCCATCCGATGTCGGTCGCCGCGTAGGAGGCCGTCGCCAGACCGGACCATGGCCTGGCGGCCCGCACCTGCCACCACAGGGCCGGTGCGAGCGACATCCCGGGAAGGATCGGGAGCACGACACGGTCGTCGGGCACCTCGTACAGGCGGTCACCGACCCGGTAACGCGGCCCGCCAGCCGTGTTCACCAGGGTGGCCGGTACCGGGTCCTTGGCCCCGGGCGCGAAGATCTCGACGTTCTGGCCCGCATACCGCGCCAGCAGCTGCCCTTTGTTACCCAGATCGTCGGTGAAGCGGCTGGCCAGGATCTCTGCGGGAAGATCTAGCAAGGGCGGGGCCGGATCGAGGTGGGCGGCAACTCCGGCAAACCTCACGACCTGGTCCTTGCCGGTCAGATCCACCCTCCGGATGTCGCGGACCAAAGCCCAGTTCCGGGCGTAAAGCGTGAGCGCAACCGAGACCGGCCGGGCGTCGCTCAGGGGCAAGGTCGACCAGGAGCTTGCCGCATCCGACCGCGATCCGCGCCCAGCGGTGCGAGCGATCGCCAAGGTCGCACGGTGGCTATGGAGCCACGCGGGAGCCGCCATCGCGGGACTTCCCCCCGCCGAACCGCAGGCCTCGAGCCCCACGGCCAGGATCGCCCCTGCGACGATCGAGCGGCCCATCGCAGCCATGACCTTCCTCCCCCGGTTGATGCCGGATCCGGATGCAGCCTAGCTTTCGCCAGCCCCCAGGTCAATCCTTGCCATGCCCCTGCCCCCGTACCCCATAAGTTAACCCATTCATAAGAAACTTTCCATGCAGCCCCCCGATACGTAGTGGGTCGAGGCGCTCTCCGGGGCGCCCTTGGGGAAGAACGGAAGAGGATGGGCGACGCGGTACTGAATCTGGCCAGTGCCGGGCTCCGCAAGATCGAGCCCGAGCTACGCAGGAAGGTCATGGCGCTTGGCGAGCGAATGGCTGACGCAGGCGCGACGCATGGCATCCTGGGACGGGATATCAGCGTTCTGAGCCGCGCTGCGCGGCAAGCCGCAGCGAAGGACGAAGCGAGCGCAGGCGCCGCAGCCAGATCCTGGACCCGCGAGATCATGAAAGTGCTCTCCTCGCTCGGGCAGAAGGCCAAGGGCCAGCCGGCCATCGCCCTCAACCAGGAGGTCGGGGCCGTCCGCGAGGACCTGGTGCTGGGCGAACTGGGTCGACTCTTTCCATGCAAGGACGGCTACCGGATCCTCCGGCAGCCCTATCTTCGCGATGCCAGCGGGTCGATCGCCCGCGATGCGCAGACCCGGCAGAGCCGCAGGCTAGACTTCGTCGTCTACCGGAACCGCCGGGTCGTGCGTGCGCTCGAGGTCACTTCCCGCGGAGCCGACAAGGTCGGCCAGATGGCCAAGGAGACCCGAATTCGTCAGCAGGGTGGGAACTTCATCAAGGACATGGAGAGCGGCGACCTCCTGCACCTGCCCCGGACGCTCAAGACCCGGGTGTACCGGATCCAGTAGGCCTCGTCTGGCCGCTTGGCGATCCTGCGATCGCTTGACGTAAGGCGCGGAACCGCGCAACGTGGCAGATCGTCCCCAGGGAGTTCCGCTCCCGTTGCTTGCGAAGGAAGTCGATGTCCAAGCGGCCTGGCACCGCGATCCGACGCCTGCTCGGCGGTACCCTGGCGATGCTGTGCACTCTTGGCGGCCCCCTGGCGGCATGCGGGCGAGCGGCAATGCCTTCCCGGGCGGGCAAGCCGGTGCTTGCCATCGTGGCCGGCCGATGGCCAGATCAATCCGACTGGCGGCTCTCCGAGATGCTGTCGAACCGCATCGCGGACCTCGGCCGGTTCCGCATCGTGCCGGAAGGCCAGGTGCGAGCGGCGCTGCACGGCCAGACCGAGGGCGCCGACACCAGCCCCGGGCTTCTGGGCAAGCTGGCCCGCTCCCTCGGGGCTTCGCTCCTCATCCTTCCTGCCGTCCAGGGCGCCCAGGACTGGCGCCAGCAGCGGGAGGTCGCAACCGAGACCAGGCGCCGCTACTGGCCCCACCATGAGCTCATCGTACGGACGACCCACGAGAGCGTATCCTTCGGCGCCAACGTGAGGGCGGCCATCCGGCTTTACGACGCGCGGAGCGGGCACGAGGAGACCCTCCCCTTCTGGGTGGACGCCATCAGCATGGAGTCCAACTGGCAAGCCGAGAGCAACGCCCTCGGCGTGGTGGCCCGCTCGCTCGTCCTCCGCCTGCGCGAACTCTTCCCCCTGCGTGCGGCCGTTGCCGCCAAGAATGGGCGAGACATCACCCTCGACATCGGGTGGCAACAGGGCGTGAAAGCCAGTTACTACTTTCGCGGGGTTCTGGATCCCGCGGCCCTCGTCCGCGTGGATCGCGTCTTTCCAGACTCTTGCCGGGGTCGCCTGGTCCAGGGCTACTACCACCTTGGCGCGGGACAGCGCGTGGTCGAGGACCCCCGGCCTGTACTCCGGGGCGATCTCGGCATCGGCTTCGCGAGCCGGGCCACGATCGCTCCGGGCGGCCTCCAGAGCGTCCTGGACGCCGTCGAGTTCCACCTCAACCAGTCGGGAGCCGACGGTCCGGACCTCGTCTTCGACCTTGGCTATTTGACGGACAGCGCAGGGATCGGAGCGCTCTCCCTGGGGGGGCACCTCGACCCGCAGATCGAGATCATCCCGGAGATCTTCTGGCTCGACGCGGCGATCGGCGCGGAGGCCGATCTCTATGCCATGGACCAGGCGGGGGCAACCCTGGATGCCGACTCCTACCACGCCCTGGGATCGCTCGGAGCCCGGCTGGCGCTGCCGCTCGGCTTCAAGCTGTCGGCCAACGCCGGGTGGATGACGCCCTTCGAGGTCTCCACCTGGTCGCCTGCTCTGAGCGGAGTGCCGGCTCAGGTGCCCGGCAAGCTGCCCTCCTTCCGGATCGGTGGACCCTTCGTACAGGGGAGCTTGAGCTGGAGCTTCTGAGCCCGGCAAGCAACAAGCTGGCCCACCAACCGGATTACCGGCAGGCAGGCCAGCTTGAGGATTTGGTGCCCTTTTCAGTTTGAAGGGGCCCGATTCCCTCGAACCGGGAGCACCCTAGACGGCGGCGCCGATCTTGCCCTTGAGACGCTCGCGGACCAGACCGGGGATCTCGTCCGTGATGTCCGCGACCGGCACTCCGGCGGCCTGCAAGGCCTCGACCTTGCCCTTGGCGGTACCCTTGTTGCCCGAGACGATCGCCCCGGCGTGGCCCATTCTCTTGCCGGGAGGCGCGGTACGCCCGCCGATGAAGCCGACCACCGGCTTGGTCATGGTCCGGATGTACTCGGCGGCGATCTCCTCGTCCGACCCACCGATCTCGCCGGCCATCACCACGATCTCGGTGGCAGGATCCGCCTCGAAGGCGCGCAGGACTTCGATGAACGGCGTGCCGATGATCGGATCGCCCCCGATGCCCACGACCGTGCTCTGCCCGAGGCCGACATCCGTGAGCGACTTGGCGATCTCGTAGGTGAGGGTCCCTGAACGCGACACCATTCCCACGGGGCCAGCCGAAAAGATATGACCCGGCATGATGCCGATCTTGGCCTCCGTGGGGCTGATGAGGCCCGGGCAGTTGGGTCCGATCAACCGGCTCTTGCTGTGCTTGAGGACCTCGTACACGCGGACCATGTCCAGAGTCGGGATCCCCTCGGTGATGGCAACGATCAGGGGCACCTCGGCGTCGATCGCCTCGAGGATGGTGTCCGCCGCGAAGGGTGGTGGAACGAAGATGATCGTCGCGTTGGCGCCGGTGGCACGCACGGCTTCGCGCACGGTGTCGAACACGGGCCGATCGAGGTGGGTCGTGCCGCCCTTTCCGGGCGACGTGCCGCCTACGACGTTCGTGCCATAGGCGATCATCTGCTCGGCGTGGAAGGATCCCTCACGGCCGGTGAAGCCCTGCACCAGCAGACGAGTCTGCTTGTTTACATAGATACTCATCGCTAAAACTCCTTAATTGTCTCGTCCGCTTACTTGTAAGACAGTTCGACAACCTTGCGGGCCGCCTCGTGCATGGTGGCAGCCGGAGTCAGGTTGAGACCGGACTCGCCAAGGAGCCTCTTGCCCTCGTCGACGCTGGTGCCTTCGAGGCGAACGACCACGGGCACCTTGATCGAGAGCGTCCTGGCTGCCTCGATGACTCCCTTGGCAACCTCGTCGCAACGCGTGATCCCGCCGAAGATGTTGATCACCACGCCCCTGACCTTGGGCTCCATGAGCACGACCTCGAGGGCGTTGCGCACGACCTCGGCCTTGGCACCACCGCCGATGTCGAGGAAGTTGGCCGGCTTGCCGCCCTCCCGGGCCACGACGTCGAGGCTGGTCATGACCAGGCCCGCCCCGTTGCCGATGATGCCGATGTCGCCGTCGAGGTGGACGTACGTGAGAGAGCGCTTGGCGGCCTCATCCTCGATCGGATTTTCCTCCTCGGATTCCTTCCAACCGGCGAGCTCCGGCTGACGGAACAGCGCGTTGTCGTCGATGTTCATCTTGGCGTCAGCCGCGATGAGCGTGCCCGACTTGGTGACGACCAGAGGATTGATCTCGGCCAGCGAGGCATCGGATGCGACGAAGGCGGCGTACAAGGACTTGAGGAACCTGCCGACCTCCTTGACCAGCGCTCGATCGAGCCCACCGGCATAGCACAGGTGGCGGATCTGATAGTCCGCCAGGCCGATCGCCGGATGGACGACGGCCTTGGCGATCTTCTCGGGAGAGCGCTCGGCGATCTCCTCGATGTCCATCCCCCCCTCGGAGCTGACCATGACGACGATGCGCTGGGAATCCCGATCGAGAATCATCCCGATGTAGTACTCCTTGGCGATGTCGATGCCCTGCTCGACCAGAACCTTCCTCACGGTGAGGCCGTCCGGGTTCTGCTTGTTCTTGAGTACCTTGCCGAGAATATCCTTGCCAGCCGCCTCGGCCTCGGCGGGAGACTTGGCCAGCTTGACGCCGCCGGCCTTTCCACGGCCACCCATGTGCACCTGGGCTTTGACCACGACGACGCCGTGGTCCAGTTCATCGGCGATCGCCTTGACCTGCTCGGGGGTACTGGCAACCCGTCCCGCGGGAACCGGTACCCCGAACTTGGCCAGCACCTGCTTGGCCTGATACTCGTGAATCTTCATCTGAAGCTATTCTCCTGGTGCTCTACGACACGCATCGGACCGAGCCGGGTGGGCTCGAGCGCATCGCACCGCGCAAAACCGCTCTGCCAGAGGCCGCAAGACAGCGCCGTGACAGCGCCATGCTAGCACGGTTCACACGATGCGCGCAGATACGTAAAAACTACCTACCTGTCAGGGGTTTAAAGCAGCGGGCAACCGGGTTCATAGAAAGCGGCTAACCCCCGCGCACCTGAAAAACATTTATGTGCCGGGGGCATAGCCATTTTTGGGCTTTCCCGGGCAGCGTAGCGACCGCGCAGAGGGCCCCGTTCACACTGCCCATGGAGCAATGCCCATGAATGACGGCCTGTTAACGAGCGGCCCGACCTAGGAGCCTGTCGGCGATAAGACCCAAAGACTGACCGACCGTGAGGTGGGTGCCCGAAAGGAGAAACCCGTGTCTCGAGAGCGCA
>JAJXWQ010000095.1 GCA_021781555.1 bacterium | reverse complement strand
ACCACCATTTGTCGAATGAAACTCATGGAACTTCTTTACAAGATGCTCTTCCTCTCTAATAGCATCCGAACTATATTTTGCCGTTTCTCCATAATGGTGGAAACCGGATTTGCGAAGCGGGACTAGTACCTCTGCACAGAGGATCTGACGGATTCAGGCGGCGAGGTCGATCGACGGCTGCTTGATCGCGGGCGGGTAGGACCGTCCCAGTTTTGCCCGGGCCTTGTCCGTGGTGAACATCCAGGTTATCCGGGCGCCCTCGGCGTTCCTCTGGCGCTCCCAGGCCGCGACCTCCGCCTCAAGCGTGGCGCGGTCGCCTATCCGGCGATCGAGGCACTGGGAGCGCAGGACCCCGATCTCGATCTCCACCATGTTCAGCCAGCTGGCATGCTTCGGCGTGTAGTGGAACTCGAGGCGGCGCAGGATTCGTCGAGCCTCCGCCGGCGGGAACGCCTGGTACAGGGCGCCAGCGGAGTGCGTCGAGAGGTTATCGAGCACGACCCGAATGGCGTCGGCCTCGGGGTAGTGATGGTCCACGAGATCGCGCATGCATTCAGCGAAGTCCACGGCAGCGCGATGATCGGTGACTTTGACGTGGCGCCACGGCTCGTGGACGTTCAAGAAGATAAAGAGGTTGGCGGTTCCGTTTCGACGGTACTCGCAGTCGTACCGCTCGAATTGGCCCGGTTTGGCCGGGATCGGAAGCCTCACCTCGCCGATAATCTGGGTTGGGCTCTCATCGAAAGAAACCACGGGCCGCCTTGGATCCGGCGTCTCGGCATAGAGATCCAGGACGTCTTCCATCCTGGCCACGTACTCGGCATCGACCTTGGGGATGCACCACATGTCCTTGCGCCAGGGCTTCAAGTCATTCTCCGCCAGGCGCCGCCGCACGGTCTCGCGCGAAATCTCGTCGTGTTCGGTCAGGCGCACCATGACGTCGGCCAGGAGTTCAAGTGTCCATCGGGCGCGGCCTGTCGGCGGGGCCGAGCAAGCGGTCGCGATCAACAACGCTTCCTCCTTGCCGGACAGTTTTCGCTCGGCCCCATGGCGAGCCTCCTCGCTCAGAGCACACTCCAAGCCACCTTCCACGAAGCGTCGCTTTGTTCGATACACCGTCGAGGTACCGGCATTCAGGATGGCTGCGATTTCCTCGTCGCCTCGTCCAGCTTCCGCAGCCAACAGAATCTGGGCGCGCTTCAGTTCCCGGACCGAGGCCTTGCCGCCGGAGACAAGCATCTGCAATTCGGCCCGCTCGACCGCACTCAACTCCACAATGTACCGTATGTTCACCGACGCCTCCTTTGCCCTCAAGGGTCGGTGAACAGCAGATCAGAGACGCGTAGAGAAGTCGATCCCGAGTGCAACCGACCTTTACCCCCAAGCAAGGCCAGTACCTGGCCTTCATCTACGCGTACACGCGCGTACTCGGTAGGCCGCCCGCAGAGGCGGATCTTCAACGGTACTTCAAGGTTAGCCCTCCGTCGGTCCACCAGATGATCCTCGGCCTTGAAAGCCATGGTTTCATCAAGCGCACCCCAGGAGCGGCCCGCAGCATCGAGCTGCTCGTGATTCCCGAGGAGTTGCCGGTCCTCCGATGACCGGCAAACTCAACCGATCAAAACCTCTGTGCAGAGGTACTAGAACCTGGTGGCCTTAAAATGGGTTGTTTACCGCAAGCGGGCCCCTTGGCCCGGCCGATCGCCCTGCGACGAGGGTCGTTGCGCTACGAAACCGGAAGGAGAACCCATGTCCCCCAAGGCCGTGATCCTGTTGAGCGGTGGACTCGACTCGACGACCACCCTGGCTATCGCCCGGCAGGAAGGTTATATCCCCCATGCTTTGAGCTTCCGGTACGGACAGCGCCACGAGGGGGAGATCGCAGCCGCACGGTCCGTGGCGGCCGCATTCGGAGTCGCCGAGCACGTCGTGGCGGATATCGACCTGCGGGTGTTCGGAGGATCGGCCCTGACCAGCGATCTGGCGGTGCCCAAGGATCGCGCCGAGGACGAGATCGGAGCGGGCGTTCCCGTCACCTACGTTCCTGCACGCAACGCGATCTTCCTGTCCTTCGGCATGGCTTGGGCCGAGGTCCTGGGGGCCCAGGACCTCTTCATCGGAGTCAATGCGGTCGATTACAGCGGCTACCCGGATTGCCGGCCAGAGTTCCTCGCGGCCTTCGAGAACATGGCGGATCTGGCCACGCGCGCTGGAATCGAGGGCAAACGGCTGCGGATCCACGCTCCGCTGATGCACCTCTCCAAGGCGCAGATCATCGCCCGCGGCCTCGAGCTGGGAGTCGACTATCGCCTGACCCGCACCTGCTACGAACCCGCAGCGGATGGCTCGGCCTGTGGCCACTGCGATGCGTGCCTGCTTCGCCTCAAGGGCTTCGCCGATCTGGGCCTGGCCGATCCGGCTCCCTACGCGACCCTGCCGTCGGCCTGAGGGTCGCTCGCCGCGGCAATGGCCAGCGCGCGACCCGGGGAGCCGTCAAGCCCAGCCGTCCGGAACGGTCCCGGAGAGGAATCCGCGGATCCGGGGATCGGGGGAGGCCTTGAGCTCGTCCGGGGTGCCTTCGCCGAGGACCACTCCGGCCAGGAGCATCACGATCCGATCGGCGGTCCGGAAGATGGTGGAGAGCTGGTGGGTGACCACGATCGAGGTGGCGCCCGTCTGCTTGGCAACCGAGACGATCAGGTCCTCGATCACCGTGGATGTGATCGGATCGAGGCCGGTCGTGGGCTCGTCGTAGAGGACCATGCCAGGATCCCGGGCGATCGCCCGGGCGATCGCGACCCGCTTCTGCATGCCGCCCGAGAGCTCGCTCGGCCGCAGCTGGGCCTGTCCGGCGAGACCGACCAGGCGCAGCTTGTCCTCGGCGATCCGGTCGATCTCTTCCCGGGGTAGCTTGGTGTGCTCCTGCAGCGCGAAGCCGACATTGCGGCCGATCGGCATCGAATCGAACAGGGCGCCTGACTGGAAGACCATGCCGATCCGTTCCCGGTAGGCCATCCAGTCGGGCTCCTTGAAGATCGCCAGATCCTGACCATCGACCAGCACGCGACCGGCATCTGGCCTCTGCAGGCCCAGGAGCAGGCGCAAGATGGTGCTCTTTCCGCAGCCTGACGGACCGATCACGACCGTGATCTTGCCCGGAGCGAACGCGATATCGACGCCCTCGAGCACCCGCTTGGGGCCAAAGCGCTTCTCGACCCCGACGAGCTGGACCTGCATGGACATCGGCGAGCCTTAAACGGACTTTCTTGCCATCTCGATCGCGCGGCCAGGCGCTTCAGTGCGCCCCGGCGCCCGGAAAGAGGACGGACGAGAGGAAGTAGTTGGAGATGAAGATCGTGATGAGCGAGACGACCACGGCGGATGTCGTCGCCGCGCCCACGCCCTCGGCGCCCCCGCGCGCGTTCATGCCCTTGTGGCTACCCACGATGGCCACCACCAGTCCGAAGATCGCCGCCTTGAGGAGCCCCTTGGCCACGTCGTCGGGCCCGATGAGCGAGCGCACGGATTCGGCGTAGACCAGCGGGCTGACGCCCTTGAGGTAGACCGCGATGCCGTAGCCACCGGCGATGCCCGCGGCGTCCGACAGGAATGCCAGCAGCGGCAGCATCGTGACGCAGGCCAGAACCCTCGGCAAGACCAGGAACCGGAGGGGATCCGCGGCCAGCGACACCAAGGCGTCGATCTGCTCGGTGACCTTCATCGTGCCCAGCTCCGCGGCGATGGCCGCGCTGACCCGACCGGCGAACACGACGCCGGTGAGGGTCGGGCCGAGCTCGCGGACGATGGTCAGGGCCGCGGCCCCGCCGATGACGCTCGTTGCCCCGTACCGGATGAACTCGTTGGCGGTTTCGAGGGTGAAGACCATGCCCACCGAGAGCGCGGTCAAGAGGGCAATGGGCAGGCTATCCACCCCGATGAAGGCCATCTGCGCCAGGGTATTGCGCCAGTGGATGCGGCCCCGGAGCAGCAGCTTCGAGGTCCGCAGGGTGAAGAGCGTGTACTCGCCGATGGCTTCGAAAAAGCCGAGGACCGGCTCTCCGACCGACTCGAAGAGGTTCATGTGCGGGCGATCGTACCACGCGCGCCAGCCTCGGCCTGCGCTCCTGGCACGCCCGCGAGAGCGGGACCGCCCTCGAACGGGTCTACGGGCCGGCCTCCTGCGAAGGTTCCCGCCAGGATGTCCTGGCGGGCCTTTTCGGCAACGCGCACCAGGAAGCGGATATTGTGGATCGAGAGCAGGGTGTGCGAGAGGTACTCGCCGGCGCGGGCGAGGTGGTGGAGGTAGCGCAGGTCATAGTGTCGGCAGGTCGCGCAGTCACAGGTCGCATCGATGGGCGAGGCATCCTCCCGGAACCGGGCATTGGTCACGTGGATGCGCCCGCCGGTCGTCCACACGGTGCCGTGGCGGGCCATCCGGGTGGGATTGACGCAGTCGAACATGTCGATCCCGGATCCGATCGCCGACAGCAGATCCTCGGGCGTGCCCACCCCCATCAGGTACCGTGGCTTGGCCTCGGGCAGGAGGGGCACGGTGAATTCGAGGGTCCGATCCATGTCGGTCCGAGACTCGCCGACCGAGAGGCCGCCGATCGCATAACCGGGAAATTCCAGCGCCACCAAGGCCTCGGCCGAGCGGGCTCGCTCGTGCGGATCGGTTCCCCCCTGCACGATTCCGAAGAGCGCTTGATCGTCCCTGGCGTGGGCCGCCTTGCAGATCTCGGCCCAGCGCGTAGTGCGATCGACCGCACGCCGCACGAGCTCCGGCGTGGAAGGGAGGCGTACGCACTCGTCGAAGGCCATGATGAAGTCCGCACCAAGCTGGTTCTGGATGCCCATCGATTCCTTGGGACCGAGGAAGTGCCTGGAACCGTCGATGGGTGATTTGAACCAGACACCGTCATCGGTGATTCGCCGTAGATCGGCCAGGGAAAATACCTGGAAACCGCCAGAGTCGGTCAGGATGGCGTGAGGCCAGCGCATGAAGGCGTGCAGGCCGCCGGCTCGTTCGATGAGGTCCGCTCCCGGTCGAAGCATGCAATGAAAGGCGTTGGCTAGCACCACGCGCGCCCCGGTGCCCGCGACCTGATCGGAGGTCAAGGCCTTCACCGCGGCCTGGGTGCCCACGGGCATGAAGGTGGGCGTGGGTATCTCCCCGTGGGAAGTGAAAAGACGACCGGCCCGGGCGCGGCCGCAGGTGGCCTCGACGACAAAACGCATCTTCTTATGGTATCAAGGCCAGACGACCTGGACCCTTCCCGGTTTGGATCCAGTCCTCAGGGCTACTGCATGGCCCACGCCTGCCCGAGCGATCGGTTCGGCGGGTCGCTTCGGAACGCTGGGTACGCCCTGCCAGAGGTGAGCGGCTACGGATTCCAGGAGGATGCTGACGTTTGGGGTACCTGCCCCAAGCATTTGTCTAGGCCTTTTGCAGTTTGAACGGGTCCCTCTGCGCGGTCGCTTCGCTGCGCAACCGGGCCCCGTTTGACTCATCGGGCTCGATCCATTCAAACCGGGAGCACCCTAGAGCTGTTTCCACGGGGCGGGTGTATGACCGACAAATCAGAGACACTGGGCGTTCAGCGAGCTGGCCGGGTGTGCTGGTCGGCCGCCTGGCGAGCCGTCTCGACGGTCCTGGCCAGCTGCTGCTCGTCATAGACCTTCTGCTCGTGAACCTTGGCGACGGCAACCTTCCGGGCGTGCTGCTTTTCCCACTGCCGGTTGGCTTGCTTGTCCTGCTTGGCGATTTGCCGATCGAGGCTGGCCTCGTGGTGGTTGAATTCGGAAATGGTGCTCTCCACCCAGCGGGTGAGGGCACTGACGATGGTCTTGAGCGAGTGGATCACGAACTCGGCCGCGGCCTTGATCCCGCTCCAGACGGCTTTGCCGAGGCTCGCGACGGCTCGCCATGCGCCAGCGGCCACGGACTTGATGGCCGTCCCCGCATGCTGCAGACCATACCAGACGGCCCCCGCCGCCCCTGAAATGCCGTGTCCCACGACCTGCGCCGCACCCTTGACGGCGCCAAAGGTCGAGCTAGCCGCGCTCCGGGCCAGCTTCAGGGCGGTGGCCGGGGCGTGGACGATGAACTGACCCACCGATGCGACGCCCGACGTGAAGCTCGACCACCAGGAGCGGTGGGCCGGCCGGACCGGAGCCGCGCCGCTGCGGTGATAGGTGCTGTCGTAACGGCCTTTCACGAGGCCGGAGACCGCATGCAGCGAGGTCGTCAGGGCGCGCTTCCAGACCGGGGCCGTGCCCCGCTGCGGATCGTTGACGCCGTTCGTGGATTGCGACATGGATCGGACCCTTCCATGTCTTCATACCCCTGGAGCGGCCCAGGCTTGCTTGAACCGGTCGCGATCGTCCGCCATGGCGCCGCATGCCGGGGGATCGTGCCGTCAGTACCAGGTATGGAACCAGATGTGCCAGGAATAGTAGCGCCAGGTGATGGGAATGGCCGCGAGAATCGGATAGAAGAAGGCGAAGGCGGCCACGGCGACGGCCAGATAGCCCAGGCCCACCTTGTAGCCATTGGCAGCCGTTTGCCACTCCGCAGCGGGCTCGTCGCCGCCCTCCGGGCCCACGAAGAAGCGCATGAGCGGGCCGGCGGTCGGCGGCAAGGCGTCGGGGCGGGCCATCTGTAAGAGGCGATCGACCACCGAGGCAATGCCGATGGCCAGGAACGGGATCGCGTCGAACATGTAATGCATGAACACGAGCTTGCGCGGCTCCACGCCCCACACCAGCCACATGCCGATCCCGAAGGCCGCCAGGAAGCCGGCCCGCAGATCGCGCTTGCGGATGAACAGATAAAGCAGCAGCCCCATGATGGGGAGGTAGAGCCACCAGATTGCCGGATTTCCGATGGCGTCGATCCCGGATATCGTGCCGTTCTTCCAGTCGTGGAAGTAGTACCAGGTCGGCCGGACCATCAACGGCCAGGTATACCAGGCCGAGGCGTAGGTGTGGGTCGCCTTCATGTCGGCGTGGTAGTGATACATCGTGATCTGCAGCCGCAAGACTTCCATGAGGCTGTGGCCCTGGAGCATCCACGGGATGTAGCTGGCGATGTACAAGAGGACGGGGATGACGATGAACGTCACCGCAAGCAGGGCCGCGTACGAGGCGTGCTGGCCGAGCGTCATCCGCTTGCGTCGGCGCCAGGCCCAGTCGAGCACGATGACGATGAGGCCGATGCCCCAGGCGAAGACGCCGGACCAGCGGCTGGACATCGCCAGACCGATGCCTACGGCCCAGAGGAACAGCCAGGATTCAGGAGCGGCGAAACGTGTCGGCGCAACGGGTTCGGTGGCGGTCGTCTCGCCAACGGCAGCAGCGGGCCCTGGCAGGGCGGGGGATACCGCCAGGCCGTGCCGGTACCAGCCCGGATGGGTCGCGCTGTCCCGCGAGAGGAACTCCCAGAGTCCGATCGTCGCCAGCATCATGAATCCGACGCTGTAGATATTGAGCATGGCCACGCGGCTCTGCACGAAGTAGACGCCATCGAGCGCAAGGATCCCGGTCGCCAGGGTCGCCACCCGCCGGCTGCGGAAGAGCCGGCGCGTCAGGACGTAGACGACCACCAGGGTGAGGGAGCCGAACACGAGACTCGAGATGCGCCAGCCAAACGCGTCAAAGCCATCGAAAACCCCGACCGGAACGGCCCCGGGCGGCGGTGAGGTGGCTGGATTGAAATGACGCAGGCCGATCGCCTCGAGGACATGGTTGATCTGGTGCATCGCCAGGATCCCGACCGCGATGATCAGCTTGCCCAGGTGGGGGTGGGTCCACTCGTAGGGGTTGGTGCCGTCGATGAACTCCTTGGCGGTCCGGGCGTGGTAGATCTCGTCGAAGATCTGCTCGTTGGGCGTGTACAGATTCCAGACACCCAGGGCGAAGAAAGCCGTCGCCAGGCCGCCGGCGATCGCGGCGTCGGTGCGGGACCAGGCCAGCCGAACCCGTTCGGTGACGTCGGTCAGGGCCTCGATGAAGGGACGTGTCCAGCCCCTTTCGAGCTTCTCGCTGCGGCCCCCGACCAGGGTGCCGATGAGGTCGCCGAAGACCCACATGTTGACCATCACGACCACGATGCCGCCGACACCCTCGAGCACGGCGCGCCAGGGATCCCACCAGTGGCCGGGCGAGTAGTACAGGAAGAAGGCGTAAAGCACGTTGAGCAGCGCGGTCGCCGAGAACGTGAAGTAATTCCAGCGGAGATTGAGATTGGCTGCCGAGGCCAGGGCCAGGAAGCCCACGGCCGGGAACAGGTAGCGCTCGTGCATGCGCGTGGGCAAGAGGAAGCATCCCATCGTCACGATCGCCGCCACGATCAGGCTCTTGCCCGTCGACCAATCGTGCCGTTGCCGGAAGGAAGTCCAGAACACCAGGACGATCAGGCCGCCAACGAGCAAGAGCCCCACCGTCTCGTGGGTCAAGAAGAGGAAGTGCCGGCTGTCGGGTTTCCACATCCCCGTCGGAGCCCAGAGGTTGAAGGCATTGATCGAGCTATCGGGGTAGGTGGCCGCCGTCGCGGTCATCTTGTCCAGGAGAAAGGGCACCGGCGAAAGCAGCGCGACCAGGACGTGGGGAAGATGCAGCGAGAGGCTGCCCAGGGTGAACGCGCGACCCTTGGCAAAGGTCGTTGCGATGGAGAAGGGCAGGGTCAGGGCCCAGCCCAGGCCGATCGCCCCGGCGACGGCGGCCGCCCACCGCCGGAGCGGATACCGGAACCACTGCGTCGCGAGGATTGCCGGGACGATGAAAGCCCCTTGCGGCTTGATCATGATCGCCAGACCCGTCAGCAGCGCTGCGACCTCGATGCGATCCTCCAGCATGAAGTAGATCGCCCCCAGCATGGCCGCCAGCAGCACGGAGTCCATCTGGCCCCAGACCGCCGACAGGAAGATGGTGATGGGGTTGAACGCGAAGAGCAGCGCCGCTTGGCGGGCACTGCGCCGACTGACCCGGCCGTCGAGGATCTTGAAGATGAGCCAGGCGTCGAGAATATCGCAGAGAACACCCGGTAGCTTGATCAGGAAGACGAGCAGACCGGGGTTGGTAGCCGCGGCCTTGCCACTGATGAGGGCCGCCGCCCCGGTGACCGCCTTGTGGATCAAGCCGACGGCCCACAAGACGTACAGGTAGCCGGGGGGATAGTCGCTCCAGATCGTCGAGTAGAAGTGCAGGGGGCCCTGGGCAGCGAGGTGAAGCGCCCAGGCCTCGAAGCTGTTCAGGTCGATGTAGAAGCCGACGGGCAACCCCATCAGCACGACGCGCAGGACGAGGGCAGCCAGCAGGGCGTTGGCGAAGAACTCCCTCGAGTGGCCCCGCGGCGAGGCCTTGAGGTGCGAGAGGTGCCGCGGGTGGGTGCCGGGCTCTGGCGGCAGGTTCGGCGACTCGGGCGGGACGGGCGTCGTTTCGTTCATCAGGCGATCGGGCTCACTGGGCAGAATGGAGGTCGGGGCGGAGCCGGGTGGCTTCCTGCAGGTAAACGTGCTGGATCTCGCTCCTCGCCAGGGCCGTTTCGGCGTGCAAGAGGATGCGGATGCAACGGCCGAGGGCTCCCGGCACCGGGATCTCGCGGGCGCACAGGAGGGGGACCTGGGACCAGCCGATCCGCCGGGCGGCCTCGGCCGGGAAGACGGCGTCAAGATCCTCGGTCACCGTGAAGACCGCGGATATCACATCGTCCGGGACCAGGGCATTTTGCCCCGTCAGGGTCTCGAGGAGCTCCACCGTGGCCCCGAGGATGGCCTCCCGCTCGTTGGCCGTGGCGGTGATGGCTCCGCGGAAGGCCCGGACGGATCTGCCCGCTCTTGCGTGTTCCCGGACGCCAGCGTCTCGAGGATCCTGGCCGTCCCGGTCGCTCATGCGGGAAGTGGGGCCGAGAGGACCTCGCGCTGGAGCTGCCAGAGATCGCGGATCCCCGTGCGAGCCAGGTCCAGGAGCTGGTCTAGCTCAAGCTTGTCGAAGGCCCGCCCCTCGCTCGTCAGCTGGACCTCGATGAACCTTCCCGAACCCAGCATGACCACGTTGGCATCGACCCCGGCCTCCCGGTCCTCCTCGTAGCAGAGATCCAGGAGCGGATCGCCACGATAGAAGCCGACCGAGACTGCCGCGATCTGCTCGATCTTGGGCATCGCGGGGATGAGTCTCCGGTTCTTGATCCAGGTGATGGCGTCGTGCAGGGCAATCCAGGCTCCCGTTATGGCCGCCGTCCGCGTCCCCCCGTCGGCCTGCAAGACGTCGCAGTCGAGGGTGATCGTGCGCTCCCCGATCGCCCGCAGATCGACTGCCATGCGCAGCGATCGCCCGATGAGGCGCTGGATCTCGTGGGTGCGTCCCCCGATCTTACCGGCCACCGACTCTCTGGGCGTGCGGTCGCCCGTTGCGCGGGGCAGCATGGAGTACTCGGCCGTGATCCAGCCTTCGCCCGGCCGCTCGTCCTTGACGTGGAAAGGAACCTTCTCCTGGACCGAGGCATTGCAAAGGACCCTCGTGTCTCCGAAGGAGACGAGGACGGACCCCTCGGCGTGGCGCGTGAATCCGCGCTGGAAGGAAACGGGCCGGAGTTCGTCGGGCCGGCGCCCATCTGAGCGTGCCATGGCTTCTTCTTAAAAGGGACCGCCGCTGCGAGGAATTAGTTACATCAGATGATGAGAAGTTCGTATGGACGGGTGCCAAGACCCAGCCGCTCAGCATACGCGAGCGCCATAGACCAGTCAACGTCGGGATAGAGGTCCGACAGCTTGTCGGCGCAGGCCGGATTTGCCAGGCGGGTGCCCGAAAGCCCGGGCTGGCCGTTCAGGAAGTCGATCGAGGCCTGATCGAGGGCAACCGGGTCGCGAGAGGCCAGGATGCCGATGTCCGGCACGATCGGAGCATCCGACCAGGGGTGGCCATCCGGGTCCGGCGTGATGTCGAGCAGGATGTTGACGAAGGCCAGCTTGCCGGACTTGGCGCGTGCGATGGCTGCGAAGGCCTCGACCATGGCATCGGCTATGGATGGGTCCGGGAGGCGATCGTCGGGGTCCGGAGCCTGGCGCGGAGCCAGCATCGGGTCTCCGGCGAGGGCCCGGGCCGTGGGCCGGTGCGTGAGCCGATGGCGCCGGGCGCTGGCCGTGCCGAGGTAGCCGAGGTTATGCAATGCGCCACAAAAACCGAATGTCGGACCGGCCGTGACGTGCGTGAGGACGATGGTCGAATCGGCCCGGGCGATGGCGCCGGCCACGGGTATCGGATCGCGGTCGGCCGGATGGGGCAGATCGACCGCGTCAAGACCATCCAGCCCGTCGGCCACCAGGAAAGGAGCCCCCAGAGCTGCCAGGTCGAAGCCATGCTCGGCCGCCAGGAGCAGGTGGCCGATGGCGTCAGCACGCGCACCTTCCGAACCGGAATCCGTGACGAAGGGCCGGCCACCGTGGTAGCGCACGCGCCGGACGATCCGCCGGACCAAGGCCGGGCGCAGGTGCGTGGCGTTGCCGCGCTCTCCCACCTGAACCTTGATGGCCACCCGCTCGCCATCCTGGACGATGCCGCCGAATCCGGCGGCCTCGAAGATCTGCTCCATTTTCTCGAGCAAGCCCCCGCCCTGGGTGGCCCGCCGTTGGGCAAAGAACACCTCGGCTCCCATCTCTGGAGGATAGCACCGGCCCCTGTTGATTGACAGGACCTTGACGCGATGCGATAGTGCGCCCGATGGTCGTCTCGAGGGAGCGGCTCGGCGCCGCCGAGCGCAAGGCGCAGATCTTGCGCTGCGCAACGTCGGTCTTCGCCCGCTCCAGCTACCGCGTGGCCGGTATGGCGGATGTGGCGCGGGAGGCCGGCATTTCCGAGCCCACCATCTACAAGTACTTTCCGAGCAAGAAGCAGCTCTTCCTCGAGTTGCTGGCCAAGGTGGGCGAGTTGACCCTCCGGTCGTGGCAGGAGGCTGCGGAACAGGAACTCGACGCCGCCGCCCTCTTGCGCCGGATCGGCGCCAAGCAGTTCGAGGCCGCACTCAAGAGCCCGGAATTGCTCAAGGTGCAGTTCCAGGCCTTTTCTGAGGTCGACGACTCCGAGATCCGGCAGCTCCTGTGCGACAACTTTTCTTCGTATGTGGAATTCCTGGGTGGCATCGTGGAGCGGGGACAGCGGGCGGGCCGGATCGCGCCTTCTTTGGCCCCTGCGGTGCTGGCCTGGAACCTCCTGGCGATCGGATTCACCCTGAACCTGACCAGTCTGCTCGGGCTCTCCGGAAGCCTGAGCTTCGAGATGGTCGATGCCATGGGCGGCCTGGTCCTGAGCGCGGCAGCGGCCGGAGAATAGCCTTTTTCCAGCTCGGGCCGCAGGGAGCGACCCAGCGGAGTTCGGGCAGGCGATCGTGGTAATATGAGCCTTTCCGCCTGTATCGAAACCTGTTAAGGAGCCTCCCGTGGCACTTTCTGGACCCGAGATCCGGGATCGTTTTATCCAGTTCTTCGTGGACCGGGGCCACAAGCACCTGCCGAGTTCGTCTCTCGTGCCCCGCAAGGACCCGACGGTCCTCCTCACGACAGCCGGCATGCTCCAGTTCAAGCCCTACTTCATGGGTCTCGAGCTGCCCGAGCACACGCGCGCCACCACGGTGCAGAAGTGCTTCCGCACCACGGATCTCGAGAATGTCGGCCGGACCGCGCGCCACCAGACCTTCTTCGAGATGCTCGGCAACTTCAGCTTCGGTGACTACTTCAAGTCCGAGGTCATTCCGTGGGCCTGGGAATTCGTCACCCGCGAGCTGGGCCTGCCGATCGATCGTCTCTGGGTCACGGTGTTCACCGATGACGACGAGGCGGCGCGTATCTGGCAGAGAT
>JAJXWQ010000094.1 GCA_021781555.1 bacterium | reverse complement strand
GACGCCCCCTGCCCGCCGCCCCCCCCCACCGCCTCGCCGAAGGCGCGGATGAGCCGGACCAGGTTCTTGCGCGGCTCGAGGGCCCCGACGTGGAGAACGTACGGCCGATCGATGCCCAGACCTGCCAGGGTAGCCTCTCGACCAGCCGGTGGCTCCGGGAACTCCTCTGCCGCCAGCGGGATGACCCGGATGCGGTCGGCGGAAAGCTCGAGCAGGGCCACCGCGTCCGCCGCCGTGGCCTGCGAGTCCACGATCGTCAGACGCGCTCGATGCGCGGCTCTTGCCAGGTTGGCGGCACGCTCGCGCACCGCCGCGGTATGCCAGCGCGGAAAGCGCAAGGCGGTCAGGTCGTGCACGGTCACCACGGCGGGGAGGTCCGAGCGGGGCGCGAAGTAGTTGGGGCCGTGCACCAGGTCGACCCGCGGCAGCCTGGCGACCCGCTCGAAGCCCGGAAGTAAACCGGCGATCGGCCGGATCCGATGGGCGAGGCGCCACGCCAGCGGTGGGACGATCGGTCGCTCTCCGGGCGGCAGTTCGGGCAGCACGCGCTCGAGGCCCCGCACCGCGCCGAACAAGGGAATCAGGCGGACGCCCTCGAGGTGGCACAGGAGGTTGCGGGTATACGTGGCGATACCGCCGGTCCCGACCAGCGGCTGGACGTCCATCGCGACGGCCAGATCAGGGCCGCCCTCTCGTGCCATGGTGCCATTGTGCCAGACCGACGGCCCCCCCGGTCAGCCATCGGAAGCGCCCGCCGCTGGACGGGGGGGGCCTCGATGGGCTATCCTCGTCGCGCCGGGCCAGCGAGGAGCTTGCACGAGATGCAGCCTCCAGGCGGCGGCCGCTCCGATTTTCTTCGTACCTTTTCTCGACTCAAAAAAGAGGACCTATGAGCAAGCGTGCGCTCATCACGGGCATCACCGGCCAGGACGGCTCGTACCTCGCCGAGTTCCTCCTGGCCCAGGGCTATGACGTATACGGGATGACCCGTCGCTCGAGCACGGTCACCTTCGATCGCATCGAGCACCTCGTCGATCGCATCCACCTGCTCCAGGGCGACCTCCTCGACCAGGCCTCGCTGGTCAGCACGGTCGCCGCCGCGGATCCCGACGAGGTCTACAACCTGGCTGCCCAGAGCTTCGTTCCGGCCAGCTGGGGCCAGCCCGTGCTGACGGGAGAGTTCACGGCTCTGGGCGTCACGCGGATGCTCGAGGCGATCCGCCAGGTCAAGCCCGCTGCACGCTACTACCAGGCCTCGAGCTCCGAGATGTTCGGCAAGGTGCGCGCCGTTCCGCAGACCGAAGACACGCCCTTCTACCCGCGGAGCCCCTACGGCGTGGCCAAGGTTTACGGCCACTACGCCACGGTCAACTACCGCGAATCGTACGACCTGTTCGCCTGCTCGGGCATCCTCTTCAACCACGAGAGCCCGCGGCGCGGCCTCGAGTTCGTGACCCGCAAGGTAACCGACGGCGTCGCGCGTATCAAGGCGGGCCTGGCGTCGGAGCTGCGCATGGGCAACCTCGACGCCAAGCGCGACTGGGGCTTTGCCGGCGACTACGTCGAGGCCATGTGGGCGATGCTGCAGCAGGACGCCCCCGGCGACTACGTGGTGGCGACCGGCGAGACGCACTCCGTGCAGGAGCTGGTGCAGATTGCCTTCGACCGCGTGGGCCTCGACTGGCAACGCTACGTGGTCACGGACCCGCGCTTCATCCGGCCGGCCGAGGTCGACCTCCTGATCGGCGATCCCGCCAAGGCCGAAAGCATCCTTGGCTGGAAGCCCCGAGTCACCTTCCGCCAGCTCGTCGAGATGATGGTCGACGCGGACCTCGAGCGGATCCAGCACTACCTGGCCCACCGGCCCGCGGCCACGCTGGCCTGAGGGGCCGACCGCCTGCGGGCGTTGACCGCGAACCAGACAACCCGGCTTACGCCAGCTTCTCGGACCTGCGACCGGGCGCGCTAGCGCGGCGAGCCGGGCGACGCGAGCACGATCGGGATCGGAAAACGGAGCCTCACCTGGCACACAACGCCAGGAGCGCTTGGACGCCTCACTCGCTCCCGGCCGCGACGATGTCGTCCGGCCCGAGGTCGTTTACCGCCCCATCCGTCGAAACCGCCTGCGATGGCAAGGTCAGGGGGTAGCGCCCCGACGCCCCCCAGCAGCGGATCCGTAGCAAATCCACGAACATGCGGGCCGGATCGATGACCAGGTTGACCTTGCTTCCAGGCTGATTGGTCCAGTCGAGCAGGATCTCGTCAACCTTGAGGCCGAGGCGGCGAGCCAGATACAGGACCTCGACATCGAAGGCGTAACCGTCCAGGCGCTGAGCCTTGAACAGCACCCCGGCCGCGCTCCGCCGGAAGAGCTTGAAGCCACACTGCGTATCTGCGAAACCGCCCACCACCAGCATCTTGACGAGGAAGCTGAACACCCGGCCGATCGCCTTGCGATACCATACCGTCTTGACGTGGTCCGCGGCGCCCGCCAGGGCCCGCGATCCGATCGCGACGTCGTAGCCGGCATCCAGGGCAGCGTCGAGCCGGGCGAGCTGCGAAATGGGCGTGGCGCCGTCGGCGTCCGCCACGAGCACCCGCTCGCCCGCTGCGGCCAGGACTCCGGTCCGAACCGCGCACCCCTTGCCGCGGTTACGCTCGTGCCGGAGCAACCGGATGCGGGAATCCAGGAGCGAAAAATCCCGCACGATGCTCGCAGTCGCATCAACCGAGCCGTCGTCGACGACGACCACCTCGAAGCTGCGCTCCTGGGGCGCCAGGTGCCCGAGAAGCTGGGTCATGGTCGAGTGGAGTCGATCCGACTCGTTGTAGGCCGGAATGACGACCGAAAGATCCGGCACGGTGAGGGCCTCGGACGCGGGCATCGAGCGCACCCGCCAGTCTAGTCCATTTTCACGTTGCGGTGATCCCCCCGCACGCCCGCCGCACTGCGCAACCGGCCCCCGTTTGACTGCTTCGACCTGCTCCATCCCGACCGGGAGCACCCGAGCTCAGTGCAGCGCTCCCGTCAGGTCGTGATTCCAGATCAGCACGTCATCTCCCCCGACGTCGGCCGAGGCGGCCGGGGTGCCGAAGGCCGCGATCGCCGCCGGGACCGTCAGCCCTCCTGCGTCGGTATCGTCCACCACCACGAAGCGTGCGGGACGCCCGGCCACGGACCGGAACCAGTTCCGATCCACCAGGTAGGGGAAGCCCGTCGCCCGGGATCCCAGCACCCGGATGGGACGGCAGCGGACCGCACCTCCGGTGTTCACCGTCAAGACGGAGGCCACCCAGTAGCTCCCGAATCCGTCGTGCAGGTGATGGGCCTCGAGATAGCTGCCCAGTTGCGCCCCCTCGGCAGCGCTCTGCGGCAGGCGGTACTGCCCCATGAACTCGATCATGCTCACGCCGCCCAGGACCGCGACCGCCAGGACCCACCAGCGCTTGCGGACCCGACTCGAGGCCAGGAAGCGGCCAAGAAGCACCGACCCGAAGACGACGACCGGGAGCAGGTAGCGGCTGGTGAGAATGTCGACCGGGAGGTCGCTGACCAGGTAGCTCGCCAGATCGATCACGCAAGCAATGGCCAGGACCTGCTCCAGGTAATCGCCAGCCAGCGGCCTCTTGACGAACTCCCGGACCGAACGCGCTCCGACGGCCACCACGGCGAGCAGGGCCCCCAGGTGAACCAAGCTCGCGATCGTGACCACCGAGAGCACCGGCAGGCCGAAGAACGCTGCGTTGAACAGCTGCAGCAGGCCGTCGACCAGCAAGGCGAAATTCTTGCCAATGGCCCCGAGCGTGACGAAGCGCGGCGAAAATGCGATCACCGTCAGCCCGGCTCGCACGAGAATCCACCGAACAAGCTCGGCGCTCGCGAAGGCCACGAGGGCACTCGCCCCCCAACGCAGCTCCCAGAGCGCACTGCCGTGGCGCGATCGCCAGACGGCAACCAGGATCAGCGGGAGGAAGGCCACCCAGTCGGTGAGCGGATCCCCCACCGCCGCCAGGGTAAGCGCACCCGTCGCGAGACCCCAACCGAGCCATCCGCGTCGGCCCGTCCGCCGTTCGCGATCGAGCCAGAGAAAGGCCGTGCAGATCAAAAGCAGCGTGGAAACGTGCATGGGTGCCTGGGCGCTCAGGATCCGCAAGAGTCCCTGTGGCAGCCCCAGCACCACGAAGGTCGCGAGCGCGCCCAAGGACCAGGCCCGGGCCGGGACCGACGCGAGCCGGACGGCCACGGCAACGACGAGGGCATAGAAGACGGCGGGGACGACAGCCATGGCACCGGGAACGGGTCCGAAAAAAGCCCCGAAGGCGGCATAGGCGAGCAGATCGTTGAAGTTGGTATCCGGCGGCAGGATCCAGCCCCGGAGCCCCCAGTTCCCGCCCAGCATCGCCTGGGCCTGGAGAACTGCGGTGGCATCGTCCGATTGCTTGGCTACCGTCAGGGACAACAGCCAGTAGGCGCCGAACAGCGCCACGATCAGGACCGTCCAGCCCAGCTTGGACCAGACTCGCATCGAAAGGGCTCGGGCCCGAGACCCGGCAGGCTCGGCCAAGGTGCGTGAGAGCATCAGAAGATGGGTTGCCGCGAAGCCAGCGCGCCGGAGGGCGATCGGGAATCCTCGATCGCCAGGAGCTGCCGCACCGCGGCGAGCTCCTGCCTGGCGATCTTGCGAGGGTCGTGCAGCTCGGCGATCGCCTGGCGGCAGGATGCTGACATGGTTCCGAACACGCGCGGGTTGTTCAGGATCTCGAGGCAAAGCGTTGCGATGAGGTCGACTTCGCTCTCGGTCCCGGCCACCGGCACCGGCCAGACGCTCTCGCGCGGGTTCTCCGTGTAGGATCCCACCTGGTTGACGATGACGGGGACCCCGTGCCGCAGGGCGTCGAGCACCGCGCCCGAAGTCTCGCCCATCGTGGGGTAACGGAGGCACAGGGCGACCGTGGCGCCACCGAGACAGGCTTCGTAGCGCTCCCGCGAGGCGTAGCCCTCGAAGATCACCGCCTCCTCCAGGCCGAGGTCCTGGACCTGTGCCCTGAGGCTGCGCTCGAGTTCAACATCGCCCGTGCCGACGATCCGCATCCGAGCGTCCTGCAAGGCCAGGTGAACCTTGTGAAATGCCCGGATGGCCACTTCGTGTCGCTTGTTGGGCCAGATGCCACCGGGGACCACGATCTCGAGCTCTCTGGCAGGGGGCGTCTCGAGTGCCAGCAAGGGCTCGGCCAGCAGTCGCACGATCGCCCCACGTCCGTCCGCCAAACCGGCCGCCCGGAAGGCGTAGGCGTTGTGCGTGACGACGAACTTCGAGCGGACCAGGATCGGTCCCAGCATCGCCGGCGGGGAATCGATCGGTGCCCCCGCGGCGAGGAGGGACGTGAGCTTTCTGGCGGCGACACCGACGACCCCGTCCTCGGCCAGGAACCGCTCGAACTCCTTGACGCGGCCCCGCGCGAAGTAGCACTGGGTGAAGAACCCCCACAGGCCCGCCTCATGAAGGACCGTGATCCCGGGCCTCGCCCGCATCTCCTCGAACATCTCCAGGTGCAGGGTGTTGTTGCCCATGTGGTAGATCGGCACAGACGTTTCGAGCTCGGGCAAAATGGGGTACTGACTCACGACCCGGACATCGGCCAGCTCCTGCAAGAAGGGCAAGAAAGTCTGGTTGAAATCTGCGATCCCCGAGACGGCCGGTGGAACGGGGGTGTGGATGGCGATGGGGGGCAGCTTGAAGGGGGCGGCCAGGCAAGCTCGGTAGGCCTCGGCCAAAGCGCTGGCAGTGTTTTCCGCGCGGTACCGCGAGAGCCAGTCATCCAGGCCGACCATCGGTTCATCAGCACAAGAGAGCGCCGCGGCCATCGCGTCGGCAAGCGCCCGCGGAGTCAGATCGCTGGCAAAGTGACCGAAGGCGCCGCAGACCTCCGGGAGCGACGAGTTGCCGAAGGCAGCCACCCGCTTGGCGAAGCTGATCGCCTCGAGCGCCGGCATGCCGAATCCCTCGTAGAGAGAGGGCTCGCAGACGATCCGCGCCCCCGAGTACCAGCTCGCGAGTTCCGCCTCCGACAGGGGGGGGAGCAGGCGCACGCGATGGGCGATCTTCAGGCGCTCGGCCGCGCCGCGAGCTTGCGAGAGATGCTCCTCGGAACGGAGGCCGGCGATCGCGAGGAAGGTACCGGGTGCGTCCAGCTGTGCGAAGGCTTCGATCAGGCCCGCGGTGTTCTTGCGCAGATCGTCCCCGGCCACCGTGAACACGTAGGGCTCCCCGATCGGCGGGTCGGCCGCGGGCGGCATTCGCCGCGAAGCGACGTAGACCGTCCGGAGCTGCCCCTCGAAACCAGGCAGTGCCTTGCGCACGTCGCGACCCGTCGCGTCGGAGTCGGTCAGGATCAGGTCGGCGGCCTCGAGGTACCGGAGCCGATCCAGGTAGTCCCGGACCGCTCCGGCAGGCCAGCGGTCCAGATAGCTCTCGCGCATGGCCAGCGGGATCAGGTCGTGCACGGTGATCGCCAGCCGGGCGGCGACCGGCAATGACGGTAGCACGATGGTCGGCATCATCGTGCTCGTCAGGTGCAGGAGATCTATGGCGTTGGCATAGAGGCCCGAGGCCAGGTCCGGATAGCGCACCCAGTTGCCCGTACCGGGATCGATCCACCAGTGCCCCTCGTGGTGACGCAGCTTGTGGATGTGGAGGTCGGGGAAGCTCCCTTCGATCCCGTCCAGCCAGAGCTGGAGGGCCCGACCGATCCCGCGCTTGCTCTCGGCCGTGAACAGGGACTGGACGTCGACCAGAACGTTAGGCATGGGCGAGCTCGTCGAGGATGCGGGTGGCGATGCGCGTACCGGTGAACTGCATCGCGTACCTCTGGCCGTGCGCGCCGCGCTCGGCTCGGATCTGGGGGCGCAGCGCCTCCTTGACCGCGCCGGCGAACTCGGCATGGTCGCTGACGACCCAGCCCCCCTGCGAGCGTTTGAGGTGGTCCAAGAGGACCGCGGCCTCCGAATGGACTATCGCCGGCGTCTTCTGCAACCAGGCCTCCATCAGCACCAGCGAGAAACTTTCCAGGGCACTGAAGTGGCACAAAGCCACCGCCGCCGCCATGGCGTCGGCCTTGTCTTCCTCTGATAGCTCGCCGAGATCCACGACCCCCCGCGGAAGCGCCGAATAGCCGATATCCCCGAGGTTGCCCGGTCCAACGATGGCAAGCTTGAGGTCGCCGCGCAGGTCACTTCGGGTCGCCTCGAAGAACTCGATGATCTCCGGCAGCCGCTTTCCTGCGACCTTCCTGCCGACATACAGCAAGAAGGGATCATCCAAGCGAAACCTGGCCCGAAAACGCCCTGCATCTCCGATTCTCTCGCTCACCGGTGCGCCGATGACGATCGGCGTCGAATGATGGCCGGATTTGCCGAGCAGCCGGCGTAGTAGCTCCTGTTCTGGCTCAGAATTCAAGAATATGCGGGACGATGTCGAAAATAGTCGCGATGTCGTCCTGAGATAGGCCTCAGGCTCGTCGTGAAGACAAGGTATGAACCCGGTCACTCCATTTGCCGCCCGCAATGCCCAGTAGACCAGACCATAGTAGTATGGAAGCCCAAGTACCGCATAATCTCGGCCCTGGCCGGCAATATATCGATACATATCCCGACTGCTGACCTTCTGCAGGAGGAACTGCTGCTCTTCTAACCACGTCAGTGGCTGTCCCCCGTGAAGGCGCCCGAACAAAACCTCGAACAGCTGGTTGTTCCGCTTATCCAGCGAGAAACGTCGGATCGTGCCCCAGGCCTGCTGCTCGACGCCAACCTCGAAGTGATTCTCGTCCCATGGGGAGAAAGACGACTGACCTGTCGTCGTGAGGAGCTCCGCCTCGTGGCCGAGTCCCTGGAACTGCTTCACCAGATGAAGAGCAAGGGTCTCGACGCCGCCGATCGAGGCCTCGCTGCACCAGGGAACGACGACACCGATCCTCACCGGGAAGTCCCCCCGGCGGGCTGCTGAAGAACGCCTGGCGAGCGAGGGCAGGACGGCCGAGGCGTCTTGCGAGCGCAGCTGCGACTCATGGGTTGATCCCGGCCCAGATGAGGTTCTGGTGGCGCTCGGACACCGGCATCGCATCGGACAATTCGGCGAACGGGGCGGCCAGGTGGCAGTCCTGCGTCTGGAAACCGTGGATCTCGAACAGTTCGCGGTAGGCCTCGGGATGCAATGGCGAGGCGTGGGTCGGGTCCAGGTAGTACATCGTCGTCATCACGCGGCTGGAGGAGGTGTTGGGGGTCTCCAGCACGACGATGCCGCCGCTGCAGAGCTTTCGCCGCAAGAGCGGCACCAGCTTGAACTTCTGGCCCACATCCAGGTGCTCGATGACCTGAGCCAGAAACACGCCGCCCAGCCACTGATCCGGCAGCCATTCGAGGTAAGAGAACAGGTCGCCGAGCACGGCCTCGAAGCCCTTCTCCTTGCAGGCCGCGACGTTGTCGGGATCGCTGTCGACGCCGACGACGACCAGCCCGTGTCGGGCCGCGGCCTCGAGGAACGGCCCCTTGCCACAGCCGAGATCGGCGATCGTCCCCTGGACGTTGCGGAAATAGCGCTCCACGTAGCTGTCGAACGCGGCGACCAGCTCGGAGTGCGGCGCCTGGAACCGGTGCATGAACGCCGAATAGTTGGAAATGAGCGAAAGCCCGCGCTCCGGGCCGGGAGCCAGATCGGCGCGCCTCCCCGCGCCTTCGGCCTCGCCGCCGATCCCGGAAACGCCGGTCTCACGCCTCGAAGCCGTGCCAGGCGACACCGACACGAGCGGCCGATCCTCCAGGCGCTCGGGAGATCCGGCCTCCAGGCGCGCGATCCTGTCCCCGAGCGTGGCGACAAGGTCGCCAAGGTTGTCGAGGATGGGCAAGACCCCCTCGAAGGAGCCCACCTGGTCGGCGATCGTCGCGACCTGCTGGCCGAGCGCGTCCACGCCGCCGATCCGGTATTCGTGCCGGGCGACGATCTGTCCCTGCTGCAAGACGAGGGGCTCCAGGGCCCACTTGGCGAACAGCCGGTAACCGACCTTGCGGAACTTGACCAGCACCTTGCCCAAGAGGCCCGGAATCCGGCTGGTGAGCGGTGGGATCGCCAGCGGAAGCCCGGGAACCGAGTAAACGGCGGTGGCTTCAAGCGAGCGATCCAGGATCTCCCGGCGAGCTTCCTCGAAGATATCGATGGGCGTCAGGCTTGGCATCAGATCCCTACCAAGGACGGTTCACTGATCGTGATCCGGGGTTCGAGGTTGGCTATCCCGACCCCGCTCGGTGTCCCCATGACCTCGAATAGCAGGGCCTCGTCGGCCCAGTCGTAGCTCACGCGGTCGGAGTGGATGGCCACGGTGATCGAGTACGGGGCCGCCACGAGGTGGCAGTTCAGGCCGAAGCGGATCTCGACATTCTGGCCCTCGGCCAGCGGCGGTACGGGCGTGCGGGCAAGCTCGGTGTTCGTCCCGAAGACGTTGAGGCCCACGCGATTACGAATGGCGATCCCGACGATCGCATCCGCAATCGGGGCCCGGGCCCGCAGGCGGGCCACGACTTCCATTGTCTCGCCCGAGGCCACCTTGGCGCCCTCGCCGCCGACCTGCGAGACGATCCCCCGGGCCGTCTCCAGGTGGACCGTGGTGAGCTCTGCCGCCAGGTTACCGTGCCGGCCGGGCGGCCGCCGATCGACCTGCCGTTCGACCAGGTCCGGGTCGCGTGCGGTCATGAGTAGCTCGGTGTATTGCTTGGCGATGACATCCGTAGCCCCCTGGTTGAGCGAGAGTCCCTCGGAGACGAGCAGGGCCTCGTCGCACAGGTTCTTGATCGCGTCGAGGTCATGCGAGACCAAGAGGATCGTGACGCCCTCCTCGCGAGCCTGACGAATGCGCTTGAAGCATCGCATCTGGAACGCCATATCCCCGACCGCCAGGGCCTCGTCGATGATGAGGATCTCGGGATCGACGTTGATCGCCACGGCAAAGGCCAGTCGCATGTACATGCCGGTGGAGTAGGTCTTGACGGGTTGCTCGATGAAGCTACCGATGTCGGCGAAGGCCACGATCTCCTCGAACCGACGCTCCATCTCCTTGCGCGAGATGCCGAGGATCGCGCCGTTGAGATAGACGTTCTCGCGGCCGGTGAACTCGGGATTGAAGCCCGAGCCGAGTTCGAGAAGGGCTGAAACCCGCCCGCTCACCTTGACGGAGCCCGTGGTTGGCTGCAGCGTCCCGGCAACGATCTGCAGGATCGTGCTCTTTCCCGAGCCGTTGACGCCGACCAGGCCCAGCGCATGACCCCTGGCGAGCGTGAAATCGACGCCCTTGAGGGCCCAGAACTCCCGGTGGAACGGCCGCCGCTGGATCATCTCGCGGAGCCGATCGAAGGGGCGGTCGTAAAGCTGGTACTTCTTGGTGAGACCGTGGACCTCGATCGCGTTCATCAGATTACGTCCGCGAACCCTCTCTTGGTCTTGAGGAACCAGGCGTGGCCCACGAAGGCGAAGACGATCGCGAACACCCCCCACGCGGTCAACCATTTCCAGTGCGGGACCTGCGCCTCGATGAAGATGCCTCGATAGGCCGAGACGATCAATGCCAGCGGGTTGATCTTGAGAACCCAACCGAATCTGGCGGGGATCATGGTCTCGGGATACATGATCGGCGTGGCGAACATCCACCCCATCAACAACAGGCTCACCGCCTGCCCGAGATCCCGCACGAAGACACCCATGGAAGCCAGAAACCAGCAGAGTCCCGTCGTGAGCAGGAGCTGCGGGATGAGGATCAGGGGCAGCAGCAACACGGTCCAGGGAAGACGGTGCATGGTCAGCAGGATCCCGCCGATCAGCACGATCATCGCGAAACCTTCGCTGACGAGGGCCGACGCGACCACGTTGACGGGCAAGATCTCGAGGGGAAAGACGACCTTCTTGACCAGGTTGACGTTGGACACGACACTATCGACCGACCGGCTGACCGCCTCGCTCACCGCCAACCACGGCAGCATGCCGCACAGCAGGTACACGGTGTAATTGCCGGGCGTCCCGTGGGAGACGAACTTGACCTTGAGGACGACCCCGAAGAGCACCGCGTACAGCAGCAACGTGAACAGGGGGTTGAGGACCGTCCAGAACAAGCCGAGAAAGGAACCCCGGTACCGGCCGACCAGATCCTTGCGAACGAGGGTCCGGATCAGGTCCCAATGGCTGACCACGGGTCTGAGGGGGTTGTAGAGCGTGAGGTCCAGAGCCGACTCCCGTTGACAGGCAAGCCCGATTTGATCGAGCGATTATAGCATGCCGCCCCGCCTGGCCTGCATCCTGGCGCCGCTGCGATCCTGTGAGAGGCGGGCCATGGTACTCCCGACGAGATCCCTGGTATCCTGCGCCTGCCGGGTCTTGCCCTGGCCGTCTGTTCTTCGAGGTCGAACCCTTGCAACCCGCGCTCGAGTCCCCCGCCGGCGCTCCGGTCAAGATTCCGGAGCGCCCCGTCTCGTGGTCCGGCCTGGCCTTTCCGCTCGGATTGGGGTTGCTGAGCCACCTGATCGCCTATCTGACCGTGTACCTGACGGCGACTGCGGGCGTACGCGACGCCGCGCATCAGCGCCTGCACCCGGCCTGGAACCTCTTGGCCCGGTGGGACGGCGGCTGGTACGAGCGCATCGCGCTTCACGGCTACGAGTACGCACCCGATCGCCTCCAGCACTCGGTCGCGTTCTTTCCGCTCTACCCGCTCCTGGTCCGCCCGCTGGCACAGCTGGGCGTGCCGTTCGGGCTGGCCGGGGCGATCGTCAACGGCCTGGCCTTCCTGGGCGCGCTGGTCGTGCTGTTCGTCTGGGCCCGATCGCTCGGCGGCGAACCGATGGCGCGGTGGGCGACGGCCGCGCTGGCCTTGTGCCCCATGGCGGTCTTCGGCAGCGTGGCCTACACCGAGGGACTGTTCCTGCTGCTCACCCTGGCGAGCCTGTTTGCGGCCTGGCGAGGCAAGCTCGGCCTGGCCGCCTGCTGGGGAATCCTGGCGACGGCCTCGCGCCTGCCGGGCATCGCCCTCATCCCGGCCTTGCTCCTCGAGGCCATGCGGCAGCGGCGTGGCTGGTCCGGGTTGGTGGCCGCCGCGGCCCCGGCACTGGGCACGGTGGCCTACTTCGCCTGGCTATGGCGCCGTTTCGGGGATCCGCTGGCCTTCCTTCACGCCGAGCACGCCTGGCAACGCAGCGTCGGGATCGACGTCGCCGGCTTCCTCCACCTGCTGATCTACGGGATGGTGAGCGAGGGCATGCTGCCGGCCGTGCTGGTGTTCGGCGGGGTCTACCTGGCCTGGCGCTACCGCGATCGCCTGCCCGCCATCGCGCTGGCCTACACGGGAGCGAGCTTCGCCATCCTGTTCCTGGCGGGCAACGCCGGATCGGCGGCCCGCTACGTCTACGGCATCGGCCCGCTGGCGCTGGCCGCCGGCTGGTGGCTGGCCGAGCGCCCCAGGTGGGCGTGGGCGATCGTCATCTACGCGGCGGTGCTGCTCTCCGTGCTGGCCCGGAACTTCGCCCTGGGGCAGTGGGTGGCGTGAAGCACGGGCTGGAGGGGGCGCGAGCCTTATCCGAGGCCTGGCTCCGGCCTCAGGAAGAGGGCGTAGGAGAGGGAGAGGCGGCGCTGACGACGTGTACCGTCCCCGGCCCGACCTCCTCGCCGCCCACTCTGGGCTGGAGGACGGCGTCGAACTCGAACTTCCCGGTCGCGATGGAAATCGTGCCGACCGGCATTCCCGGGGGGATCGACATGGGAGCCGGCCTCTGGATATGCTGAGGCATGCCGAAGCGCTTCCGCCCCCACGATATCGGTCAGCAGCTCCTGCTTCCGCCCGATCTGCGGGCGTGGCTCCCCGAGGGACACCTCGCTCTGTTTGTGAACGACGTGGTCGAAGCCCTCGACCTGTCCGAGGTTTTCGCCTCTTACGACGAGAAGGACGGGCGTGGGAAGGCTGCCTACCACCCCAGGATGATGACCAAGCTCCTGGTTTATGGGTACTG
>JAJXWQ010000093.1 GCA_021781555.1 bacterium | reverse complement strand
AGAACTCGTAGCACATCGGTGAAAGCAGGTTGAACCGGTTAGCCCACTCGGCCGACTCCTGCACGCGGGTGTCGTTCTCGTGGAAGTAGTAATCCGGAAAGTACGCCGCATCGAGGAGCATGCGGCCGTGGATCGCGGCCTTGATGTTGTCGATCAAGCCGGTCAGATCCTCGGATAGCGACTGCTTGAATTGATCCAGATCGGCCTGCCGATCCGACTCTACCGCGGGCACGCCGGTCTCGAGGAAGTTCTGGAACGCCGGGGTGTCGAGCTCCGGATGCCGCTGCTCCATGAGGGCCAGCTGGCGAGCGTTGTATCCGAAGAAATTCCGGGGATCGGGCGTGCTGTCGATGTCGTCGCCCTTCATGCGGGTGGGATAGCGCAGATAATCGAGCATGACGCCGTCTACCGAGTGGCTGGCGAGTTCGTCGACGATCCGGTCGAGTTCCACCTTGACCTCGGGCAACGCCGGCGACACCGTATCCGAGCCCTTCTCGACCTCGCCCGAGGTATCGCCGAAACCATCCTTGACCAGGGTGTCGGGATGCGCGGCCGCCCAGGCGGGCCCGAAGTTCAAGGTGTGCAACCAGGCATGCACCCGGATGCCGCGCCGGTGGCCTTCGCGCACGTACGCTTTGAGAAGGTCGACGCCCGGGTAGCGATCCGGGAAGGTCGGATTGCCGGGGAAGATCAGCTTGCCGCCCCAGAAGGTCTCGACGAAGAGATCCGTGATCCCGAGAGACTGGGCATCGTCCATCACCTTGAGGATATCGAGGTCGGAAAGGTCGCCACTGTAGGGCCGGATCCAGAGGCCCTTGCGGGGGACGAGATCGGACGCGTCGGCCCTCACCGACCACGCGCGGGCCGAGGCGATCGCATCGTCGTAGGCGACCAGCTGTGCCGATCGCGAAACTCCCGGCGCCGGATCCCGCAGCGCCCATGGCTGGGGCCCCAACTTGGCCGGCAGCGAGGCCATGAAGGCGTCGTGGGCCGTCACGAGGCGCTGGATCGGGCTGACTCCGTCCGCCAGCGCGGGCGTGGCGACGGCGAGGATCAAGGTGAGGATGATGCGACGCATGGGGCCAGTTTGCCAACACCCGGGTCCCGAGGCAAGGGCATCGACACTTTCCGCTATCATGTCCGGATGCTCGAGACCATTCCTGCGGTATTCGATCGCACCCATGCGCAGCACTCGGAGAAGACGGCGCTGGTCCGCAAGCGCCAGGGGCGCTGGGAGCCCATCTCCTACGCGCAGTTTCATCTCGATGCCGAGCGCGTGGCAGCGCGGCTCATCGACCTCGGGATCGCCAAGGGCGATCGCGTGGCGATCCTGTCCGAGAATCGCCCCGAGTGGGTCATGTCGGACCAGGGGATCCTGGCCGCCGCGGCCGTGGACGTCCCGATCTACCCCACTCTCTCGGCGCCTCAGATCCGCTACGTGCTCGACAACTGCGGGGCCAAGGCGATCTTGCTCAGCCGCGACGTCCACCTGGACAAGGTGCTCGAGATCGCCGCGGACCTCCCGGAACTCCGCCACGTCGTGGTCTTCGACGAGGCGGCTGCTGCAGCAGCGCGCAGGGTAGACCACCTGACCATCATTGGCTGGAGCGAGTTCATCGCACAGGGCGATCGCTTGCTGGATTCCACCGCAGACGAGCGCAAGCGGCGCAAAGAGGAGCTCGCGGCGGACGACCTGGCCAGCTTGATCTACACCTCGGGCACGACCGGCGATCCCAAGGGCGTCATGCTCACGCACCGCAATCTCGTGAGCAACCATCAGACCATCCTGCCGCTCATCGCGCTGGTCTCCACGGATTCCTGCCTGTCGTTCCTGCCCCTTTCGCACGTGTTCGAGCGGGTGGCCTACAACGCCTTCGTCGCCGCCGGAGCCACGATCTACTACGCCGAGAGCATCGATGCCCTGCCGGCCAACCTCCTCGAGGTCAAGCCCACCGTCCTGGTGAGCGTGCCCCGCGTCTTCGAGAAGATCCGGGCAAAGGTCTACGACGCGATGGCGCAGACCGGGGGGCTCAAGGCGAAGCTGTTCGGCTGGGCGATGGAAGCGGGCCGCCGGGCGATCGAGGACCGGGAGACCTTCGGCTCTTTGCCCCCGATCCTGGCGCTCCAGCGCGTCCTCGCCGATCGCCTGGTGTTCGGCAAGATCCGTGAACGGACGGGGGGCAAGCTCCGGGTGGCCGTCTGCGGCGGTGCGCCCCTGTCGCGACAGGTGGCCGAGTTCTTCGAGATCGTGGGCATCACGCTGCTAGAGGGCTACGGCATGACGGAGAGCAGCCCGGTCATCGCCTGCAATGTTCCGGACGCTCGCAGGCTGGGCACGGTCGGACGGCCGATTCCCGGAGTCGAGGTCAAGATCGCCGACGACGGTGAGATCCTCTGCCAGGGCCCGAACGTGATGCGGGGCTACTTCAACATGCCCGAGGCCACCCGGCAGGCCATCGACGGCGATGGCTGGCTGCATACCGGGGACATCGGCGAGTTCGACGCCGACGGCTTCCTCAAGATCACCGACCGCAAGAAGGAGATCTTGGTGATGAGCAACGGCAAGAACGTCGCGCCCGCCCCCATCGAAAACACCCTCATCACCAGCCGCTTCATCGCGCAGGCCGTCGTGATCGGAGACAACCGGAACTTCATCTCGGCGCTGATCGTTCCCAACTTCGAAGCCCTGGAGCGCTGGGCGCTGGGCGAGGGGCTGCTTTCGCAGGCCGCGGCGAACGCTCCCGTGGATCGTGCAGCGCTGATCCAGCATCCCGAGGTCAAGGCCCTGGTCCGCTCGGAGATCGATCGCCACTCGGCCGATCTGGCAAAGTTCGAGACCATCAAGGAGTTCGCTCTCCTTCCCGAAGAGCTGACGCAGGAGAACGGCGAGCTCACCCCCACCCTCAAGTTCAAGCGGCGCGTGATCCTCGAGCGCCACCGCGACCTCATCGACGCCATCTACGCTCCCGGCGCCATGGCGCGTCCCTAGGGCTTTCAGAAAGGAACGAACGGATGATCCGCACGCTGATCGGCTGGATCCTGTTGATTCTCGGAGCGCTCGACCTGTGGCGGTTCGGCTGGCACCTCTTGCTCTCGGCTCCGCAGCTCATCATCGGCATCGTGCTCGTGGCGCTCGGGGGCGGTCTGGTGGGCGGCAGCCGGCTGCTCGGCGGGCGCCGCCACAACTTCCTGCCGTGACGACCCGCCGGCGCTCCCCGGGGCGACGTTGACCCCGAACGGTTAGCGGTGGAACTCGCGATCTCGTTCATCGGAACGGCAGGAGCCGTGCCCACGCCTTCGCGCGGCCTGTCGGCCACGCTGGTGCAGCGCGGCGGCGACCGGTTCCTGGTCGATTGCGGCGAGGGCACGCAACGGCAGCTCATCCGGGCGGCGGTAGGGATCACGCAGATCCAGCGAATCCTCCTCACCCACTACCACGCAGATCACTTCTTCGGCTTGTTCGGGATGTTCAAGACGTGGCAGCTCTGGGGCCGCACCGAGCCCGTGGAGATCTACGGTCCCCGCGGTCTGACCGAGATGATGGACATGTTCCGACGGCTCATCGGCAAGACCGATTTTTCGCAGCAGTGGCGCGAGGTTTCCCCGGGCCAGACGCTCGACTTCGAAGGCTACCAGATCCAGGCGATCGCCACCGAGCACCGGATCGCCAGCTGCGGCTACCTGTTCGTCGAGAATCCCCGGCCCGGCCAGTTCTCCCCGGAGCGGGCCAGCGCGCTCGGGATCCCGGCGGGCCCGATGTTCGGCACGCTCCAGCACGGGCAGACCGTCGTCACGCCGGAAGGCAAGGAGGTCCGGCCCGACGACGTCATGGGCCCGAGCCGAGGCGGCCGCCGCATCGTCATCACCGGCGACACGCGCCCGTGTCAGGCCGTGGTCGAGGCAGCCCGAGGGGCCGATGTTCTGATCCACGAAGCGACGTTCCTCGGCGACGACAAGGAGCGCGCCCAGGAAACGAGCCATTCGACGGCCGCCGAGGCCGCAGCCGTTGCCCGGGCCGCGGGCGTGAGGCTCCTGGCCCTGACCCACCTGTCGTTCCGCCACTCGAGCCGGGAGGTGCTGGCCGAGGCCCGGGGAGCCTTCGAGCCCTGCGTCCTGCCCAACGACTTTGACCGCATCGTGGTCCCCTTCCCCGAGAAAGGGATGCCCTATCTCGTCAAGCACGGGGCTCAAGAGGACCCCGCGGGGCTTTCCCCCGAGGCCTCGGCTGCACCGCCGGCCCGCAGCGACGCCCGGCGCCGATAGAGAGCCACTCCGAGCCTCGATCTCGGTTTTTTGCGGATCTGCTCCAGACTCTCTTCATGGCAGGCTATAGGCATATACTTGCTACTGGCAACTATATAATTGCGCACGCCGTCGCCGTGCAAGGAGCGTCATGTTCACGGTAAACGAAGGTCCTGTCGACCGCATCATCCGGGTGATCCTGGGCCTCGGCCTCATCGCCATCGTGTTTGCGGGCCCGCACACCCCGTGGGGCTGGGTCGGCCTGCTCCCCCTGATCACCGGTCTGGTCGGCTTCTGCCCGCTCTACAAGGTCCTCAAGATCTCGACCGCAAGGGCAGCCAAGTAGTCAATGCGGGGCCGGCGGTCGGGATCCGCTCCGGGCGCAGTCTTCGTCAGGAGACCCGGGAAAGCTGGGCGGGCGTCATGGCCTGCAGGGCGAACATCTGGGTGATCGCCCCCTGATCCAGGGGGTTGCCGGGCGTCCCGTAGTGGCCGACCCCGCCCTGGTCGAACAGGCCGGTCTTCGGATCCCGTGCCTGCGTCCAGACCCGCCCGAGGTACGAATCGAGGGCCTGGCGATAGCGCGGGTCCGGAGCGATCCGATCGAGCTGGAGCAGGTTGCGGAAGAAGATCGCATTGAAGGCAGGCGGCTGCTTCCAGAGGCGATCGTCCTGGCCCAGGTGCGTCAACGCGGCGGCGGCCGTCTGCTTGGCCCGGTCGAGGTAGGTCTGGTCGCCGGTCACCTGGTAGAAGAGCACGTCCGCCCCGATGGGCGTGCCCTGGTTGTAGCTCCAGATGTCAGGGTGCAGGGTACCGTCGTCGCCGATCGAGTCGTAGTAGAGGCCCGACGGCGACCTCAAGGTGCTCTCGAGGAACGCGTCGGTCTTCGTCGCGAAATCGAGGTACTTGCCGTCGTGCGTCGCCTGGTAGAGGCGCAGGGCGAGCTCGATGGCCGGACCGTTGGAGCAGGTGTTCCGCGACGGCGTCCTGGAGTTCTCCACCCAGTGCATGCCGCCGCTGGGCGTCTGGCCGCTCTGCAAGAAGTCGAAGAGGCCCTCGGCGCGATCGAGGTAGGCCTGGTTGCCGGTCTGGTTGTAGGCCTGGACCAGGTCCAGCCCGAGCCACTCGTTGTCGTCGTAGTACCGGTCCTGGCCGGGCCCGTAAGCGATGTCGGGAGCGTAGGCCGGGCCCTGGCGATAGAGCGAAAGCGCTGCGATGGCCGAGCTGGCTGGACGGTAGTCGCCGGTCACGGCGGCCAGGTCGAGGGCGCCGGCGATCGCCTGGCCCTGTGGCCAGACCGACGTCGGCAGCCAGCGGGCCTTCACGCTGTTGCCAAAGGTCCCGTCCGGTCCGCCGAGATTGTTCTCGAGAGCCAGGAACGCAGCCTTCGCCCGGTCCGCCGGAGTGGTCGGCCCGAGCCTTACCTGCGGCTGGCCGTGCGAGAACAGCCCGCGCAAGTCGCTCCAGGCACGATCGAACAATCCCTGGACCATGACGACCCCCGAGCGCAGCGGCCCCGGCAGGTGGCCCTGCCAGTCCGAGGGGAGCGATCCGGAGGGCCCCCGGGACGGCTGCGAGCTGCCGCCGGGCCCGGCGCAAGCCGGCAACTGCGCCGCCGCGGATATCGTCAGCGACGAAGCGTAGCAGTCTGGCAAAGCGGGCAAGCCGGTGACGGGCGTTTGCGGCCCCGCCGGAACGCCGGCGTTCGTCACTGGGGAGTTCCGGCGAACGATGCTCATGGCAGGAGAATTATCGGGCACAGGACGCACCGGAGCGATAAAGACAAGATTAAAAAAGCGACCGGTGACCCGGGCCGGCAGCAGGGTACAACGAGCCCGTGGCAAGCCGAGACGACCTTGTGGACGCCGCCCAGGCACTGGCGGCGGACGATCTGGATGGCGCAGTACGCATCCTCAAGGCGCTCGCTGCGCCGCAACTGACGCGAACGAGACAGCTCCAAGCCCTTCTCGATTGGAAAACGGACCACGGTCAAGAGGGCATTCCCGAGGTCGTCGATCGTCTACTAGAAAGCCAGCCGAGCCTGGCCGAGCTTCGAGAGGCTGCAAACCTCTTGACCGAGCGGGGCCTCTTGAAGCAAGCCCGGCCGCTCTGGGCCGAATTGGGGCGCGATTTGCCGGGCTTCACCGGGTGGCGGTGGCCCGAGGAGAGGGCCAGGGACCGCCTGCGAATCCTCTTTCTCGGAGATGTTTCGAGCCCGCACCTTTGCCGGTTTGCCGGTTTCTTTTTCCGCCAGGGCCACGAGGTTCACGTGCTTTCGCGGCATCCGGGCGAGATCCCGGGCGTCGCCGTACACGTACCCGATCCGGTCCCAGGCCCCTTGGCGCTGGTCGACTGGGCGCTACTGGCACAGCAGGCCATCCGCAGCATCGCACCCGACGTCGTGCACGGTCACTACGCCTCGATCGAGGGCCTCTGGGGCGCCTTGACCGGTTTCCACCCTTATGTCTCGACCATCTGGGGATCAGACATCAATGTCGACCCCAACCTCGACCCCAAGTACCGCGCCCTCATCCGGTTCGGGCTCCTGCAGGCCGACGCCATGACCGCCCACACCGCCGACCTGGTCGAGAAATCACGGCGGCTGGCCGGTCGACCGATCGCCGACATTCGCGTGGTGCACTTCAGTCCGGATCCCGAGGTCTTCCGCCCCGGCCTGGACGGATCGGAAATCAGGCGCCGCCTGGGCATCGGCCCCGGACCGGTGGTTTTCAGCCCCCGCCAGTTCAAGCCCGCGGCGAACATCCACCGGCTGGTCGAGGCAATCCCTCGGGTGCTCGAGAGCTTCCCCGAAGCCTGCTTTGTCCTCATGACTTACAACACGCCCGAGGACGCCTATTACCACTCGCTGGTCGATCAGGTGCGATCGCTGGGGGTCGAGGCTCGGGTCCGCTTTGTCAACGGTGTCGACCATGCCGAGATGCCGCTCTGGTATGCCATGGCGAGCGTGACCCTGTCGATCCGGGACGTCGACGGGGGCTCGGTAACCTCGATGGAAAGCTTGGCCTGCGGCACCCCGCTGGTTCTCTCGAACATCGCAGCCAATCGCGAACTTTATGAGGGCGCCGCGCTGTTCGTCGACCCCCATGACGTTCCGAATCTAGGCGCCGCCATCTGCGAAGCCCTCGCGAACGGTCTCGAGATATCTGCGCTGCGGCAAGCCGGGCGCGAGCGGATGGCGGCGATCGGCTCCTACGACCGGCAGATGGGACAGGTCGCCGACATGTACCGGGTGCTGCTTGCGCGTCCAGCTCGCTATTTCGAGCCCTTTCACGCGGCGCTGGCCAAGGCCCAGGCCTGGGAGGCCGCAGGCGCCAAGGAGATCGCCACCGCCATGCTTGCGCAGCTCGCAGGCCAGGCCAGCTCGGCGGAGGAGCGGTCCTCGCTTTGGCTGACCGTGGCCCTACTTTCCGGGCCCTGGTCAAAGGACCCAGGCAGCGGCGTGCAGCGCGCCATCCATGAGGCACTCGGTGATGTCTGACAGAGCAGACGCAGTGAGCCACACGCTTGTCCTCGCCGCCGATTGGGCCGATCCCGGAACCTGGCAAGGGCCTCTGCTGAGCTTCGCTCGAGCCTTCTCGGCCCAGGACGACGTGCGTCTCGTCCTTCCTTTCGAGCCCCGATTCGACGGTGAGGCACTGGCCGAGCAGATCGATCGCCTGGCGGCCAGCGCCGGGCTCGATCTGGAACAAAGGGCCGATCTGGTACTCGCGCCCGTAGCCGAAATGGACGACTATCCCCGCATTGCCGCCGGCGCGCTTGCGCTGCTCGTCGCCACGGGACGAGAAGCTCCCGGATGGGCCCACGGCCTGCCCATCCGGATCCGTCCGATCGCCTCGCAAGAGGATCTTGCCGGCCTGGTGAAGCCCGCAGGCCGCGAGGATCCGATCGGGGAAGAAGAGCTTTTGGGTCGGATCCGCGCCCTAGCTGCGAATGATCGCGCTCGGCTGCAGGCCTTTCTTGGACTGCTGGCGGATTTCTGCTAGCGACCGCCCCCGCATCACTCTCCAGCCGAGGGGAGGCTGCGCATCGGAATCCCCAGGGCCTCGGCGACGGAAAGCGCGACGTCGTCGCCATTGTCGACGACCGCGGCAACGCGCCGGCACGTTGCAACGAGCGAAGCCTGGGAATCATCCACCAGGAGCACGTCAGGGATCTCGCGGGGATCGAGCCTCCGGGCATCCAGAAATTCCGCGACCTCGGACCCAAACTGCTCAGCGTCCTTTGCTCCGCAATGGAGAACGAGCGCAGTGTCAGGTGGCGGCGCTGCGATGAATGCGGCCAGCGATGGCTCCCACCCGGAGCGCGCAGCGACCAGCCACAAGGTCCCCGCCGTGGTGTCGAGAACCGGCTCCTGGTGAAACCGCGCTGGCACCACCATCCTGCCTTCTGCCAGGGCCAGAACTTCGGGCTGGTCTGGCCGGATCTCCAGCGATCGCCGCCAGCATGCCAGTGCCTCCTGGCTCTCTCCGAGCAGAGCGTGGGCTGCAGCCGCCCGGTTCAGGCTCGCATACAAGATGATGGAATCTACGCCGGGGACGTTCAGCGCGATCACATCTTGCCCCAGGGCATAGTTTTCGAGCGCAAGGTCGCGAACCCGACGAATGCTGGCCTCGGGGGCGCTGCCGAAGCTCAACATCGCAGCCAGGTTGAAGCGAGCCGCGAAGTCGAAGGGGTTGAGATCAAGGGCGCGGCGAAAGCAGGCGATCGCCTCGTCAACCCGCTCCAGGTCCCTCGCCACGGTCCCGAGTTTCGACCAGATCTCCCAGTGTTTCGGCCGTGCGTTGCCCAGAGCGCGCAAAAGATCCCGGGCCGCTTCGAGATCCTCTCTCTTCATCGCGATCTCGGCCAGCACCGCCAGGCGCTGTATGGCAAGGAACTCGGCCTGGGCCTCGTCGCGGCGATCCGCGAGCCCCACCCCGAGCCACTCGACGCGCATGAAATCCCAGCGATGAGGGAAGTACGTCCGGAACCAGGGCAGGCCGGTCTTCCGCTGCCACTCCGCCAGGTCGTTCCCGATCACCTCCGCCTCGTCCAGATGCCCTTGCTCCAGCAACCAGCGAGCGTAGCTCAATGCGGTCACGGGCGAGGGCGTCCGGGCGAGCGCGCCTTTGAAAAGCTCTTGAGCATCCGCCTGGCCAATCGCGGCTTCGACGACCGCCACGGCGTGCGGTAGCTCGGGGTGATCCGGCGCCACGCCGGAAAGCTCGGCCAGAGTCTGCCTGGCAGCTCCGTTGAGGCCCCTGAAGTACTCGACGGCTGCCTGGTCCAGCAAGCGCTCCGAGCGGGGCCGCCAGGGCTTCGCTCCAGGCTCCCGGTCGAGAGCAGCGACCTCCGCTAGAACCTGGTGGATCCGATCCACATACCTGTGCCGCGCCAGGACCTCAGCCTGCCCGGCCGCTGCGATCGAAAGCCGTTCCGCATCGTGGCGAAGGTAGTGAAGCAGCTGCTCCTCGAAATCGTCCTCCTCGAAGAGGACCAAGTGCCTGCCGGGCTCGAAGAACTGTGAGACGCCGGGCAGAGTACCGTTCTCGGTGAAGCAGAGGGCCCCGCAGGACATCGCCTCGAGGACCCGCATGTTGAGTCCCTCACCCAAGGTTCCCGCATTGAAAACGATCTTGGAGGACCGGTAAAGCTCGGCAAGGTCGTCCGGCTTGAGGCCGTTCGCCACCCTAACCTTCAGCCCGTGACGATCGGCCAGCTGCCGCAGGCGGCCCAGCAGGCGAACGCGATCCGGATAGATCGTCGGGTTGAAGGTTCCGAGGAAGGCGACGTCGACCGCGCGCTCCGCGAAGACATCCGCCACCATCCAGTCTGCGGCGGCGTTCGGCAAGGAAAAAACGCGCTGGTTACCCGCAGCCTGGTAAACGTCCGGGCGCCGTCGATTCACCGCGACAATATCGTAATCGCGCACGAACCGAGCGGCCCAGAAATGGTTCCAGAGACCCGCCGTCTCGTAGGCCACCGTGGGACAATCGAGGGTCCCGACGCCCCGCGGCAGAAAAACGGTGTGCGATTCAATCCACCAGAAGAGTTCGGGCCTGAACCCCTCGGGCAACCGGGCCAGGATGTCCTGGACCTGCTCGATCGGGCTGCAAGGAACGTCTTGAGGGCGATCGGCGCTCGGCCCACAGGTCACCACCCTGTGTTCGGCTCGCAGGGCGGCATCGAAATAGGTAGCTACCGATTCCCTGGCGTAGCCATAGGCCAGAAGGATATTCATGTCGCTAAGTATAAGCTCGACGCTGCCGAGTGGGCATCCACCAGAGCGAGCACGGAGAAATCTGGCAGACGGGGAAGCCCAGTACCGAACAGCAAGCATCGTACGCGTCCGTGCATCTACAAGCTCCGCCCCGAAACTACGCTATCCCCGCACCACGAGCGGCATCTGGCGATCTGTAGCAACTAACGCCCGCTCGCAACGAAAGGCCTCCGTGCGCCTACCCATGCGTATCAGGGGCCGGCGCAAATCAACTGGCGATCCAGAAGCGCTTGCAGGCTGCCCTTGGCGCGAAGGCGGTAGTGGGTCTTCTGGCGCTTGCGGAAGCTGCGGTTTTCGCGCTCGACGTCGTTCGAGGTCGAATTGGGGTTCTTGTAGTGCAGGTAAAGCGCGACCTTTGAAGTAGTCCCTCTGCGCGGTCGCTTCGCAGTGCAACCGGGCTGACTTTAACCCCTTTGCCATAACGACTCAACCGGAAATCACACTAGACAACCGCCAGGAGAGTCGTCTCACCAAGAAGCCGGCTGAAGTGCCTTATATGGAGCTTATACTCTGGAACCATCTGGTGAACCAGCAGGGGGATCTCGAAAATATCGTCTCGGTTATGGTAAACGCTTATTATCAATTTCGGGCGACATTTCCTTATTGTTTTAATTCCACCGCGCAACGCCTCTGGCTCGGCGCCTTCGATATCCATTTTAATCAGGGTTACATTTTCGTCGATCAGCTGCTCGTCGATCGTGGCGGTTGAGATGGTCGTTGCTCCTGCGGACGCGTGACCCGTATCGAGAATCCGGGAGCCGCCTCGTTCTGCGATGTCGGAGCCCAGAAAACTTACCCGGGCCGAGGAGGAGAACAGGCCCTGCCGCCTGAACGATATGCTCCTATAGCCGGCTGCAAAGCGCTGAAGTTCCTCGAACACCAGCTCATCAGGCTCATAGCAGATAACTTTTTCATAAGTCAGACTCCGGCATTCGCATGCCTTCAGGAACTCGGCCAGGGAGTCTCCCAGGAAGGCGCCGCCATCGACGAAGCACTCCCCGTCTTTTAGGGCAATAACATCATTATTGAATTGAAGATACGCTTCCACCGAAGTGACTGAACCCATATCTTCACTGGCGGCCGAGTACATTGCAAGAAACTTATTAAATGACCCGAAATCAGCACCTTCGGATAGCATCGCAATGCGAGATACAAAAAGATTGCGAGACTTCTGGTCGGCAAGCAAGTCGTGGGTCCGGCTCAGATCTGCCTCGCGGGCGATCAGATGCTCTTCTGACCAGTGTAGCTTGTCAACGTATGAATAGAAGTACAGGGCAGGCTGGGATATCGTCAATATGCGTTCCTCGGCGATTCCTGCCGCCAGCAAGGTGCGACTGATCTCGTCTCGATAGGTATTTGTTGTAATAACTACAAGACTATTCCTGTAATATGCCAGCAAATCCAAAAATGAAATCACCGGAAGATCGCAAAAGGAGGAATTAACGGGATGGGTTTCACAAAAGCATTCCGGACGTACGCCGTGTCGCCTCATCGTGGGCAACAGTCCCTTACCGGCAGACCCGGCGCCAAAAAGAACGACCGGTAAGGCGCCAGACAGCGCTTTGTCCCGAAATCTGCCGAAGACAACGTCAAGAAAATCCGCGTCCTCGTAGGACGTAGCCTGTTGTTTGATGGCTGCCAGTACTCCGCTCACCGATGTTCTCCTCGCGCTCCGAATAAAGCTGATCGTCCTGCGTTTGGCACCGCTAGTTTACTACCTGCCGTAAACGGGATGCCGCATCGTGTAAGGGGATGTGAAAGATCTCCAGGAAGTCGTTCCAAAAATCAGTCGCGCTGGCGAACGACGCGGCCATCCGATACCGGCCGGCTGCACCGCCCAGATCGCCCAGGTTCTCCAGACAAAGGCCCGCGTAGTAGTGCGCTATGGCGTGGTCAGGCTTGACTCGGACGACGTTCCCAAAGCTTTCTAAGGCCAGGGCAAAGTTGCCCAGGCGAAGGTTCGAGTTGAACACGAAGTTTAGTTCGATGTTCATCAGGTAGGCCATGTACTGGACGTATTCGGCGGTCATGTGTTCTGTCTCGATGACCGCCCGTTTATAGTTGGCCCGAAGCGGGGTTGTCTTGAAGTAGCTGTTGGCTTCGCAGATTCCGAACATCTCACTTCCTGGGATCGGCATCGCGATTAATATGGAGAACCAGTCCGCGTAGATCGTCTTTAGGTACTCGCGGCTCTGGGAAAGGTCGGCAGGGGTCTCGCCCGGCATGCCCACGATGATATTGCAATCCGTGAAGATCCCCGCATTCCTGCAGTTGGCTAATACGGGCGCGACCATGTCCAGCTTCAATGGCTTGCGCATGACTTCCCTAAGGACTCGCTCGCTGCCTGATTCTATTGGCAGAATCAGCTCGTGAACGCCCGCCTCCTTTAGTAAAGCAAGGAAAGGAGGGTCGAGCGCGAAGATCGCCAGAGCGTTCTGGAAAAACATCTTGAGCCCCAAGTCCTTGAGGGCACGAACGATCTCATAGGGCCTTTCCTTTCCTCCCATGAAGTGATCGTCTTGAATCACCACGCCAGAGATGCCGTATTTTTG
>JAJXWQ010000092.1 GCA_021781555.1 bacterium | reverse complement strand
TTGACTCCTGCTTGGACGGGTCCCTCTGCGCGGTCGCTTCGCTGCGCAACCGGGCCCCGTTTGACTCCTTCGGCGTGATCCTGTCGAGCTGAAATCTAGCTGGTCGAGGGACCGCCGCCGCCGGGGAACATCTTGCCGAAGTCGCTCGGCTTGACGTTCTCGATGAACTTCTTGAAGTCCTCCGTGTCCTGGTCTTCCTTGCTCTGGTTGATGGGGATGGAGGAGTTGGTCATGACGTCGTCGGAGACCAGGATCGGCGACTGCGCCCGCAGCGCCAGCGCGATGGCGTCCGAGGGACGGGCGTCGATGATGACCTCCTTGCCGTCGACATCGAGCTTGAGCTCGGCGAAGAAGGTGTTGTTGCGCATGTCCGAGATCCGGACCTCACCCAGCGAGGCTCCCAGGGTCTTGAGGGTGCTGAAGAAGAGGTCGTGCGTCAGCGGGCGGGGGGTGGGCACCTGCTCCAGCCCGAGCAGGATGGCATTGGCTTCCGGTTCGCCCACCCAGATGAGCAGGGCGCGCCGCTCGTCCGTGTCCTTGAGGACGACGATCGGGCTCCTGGACTGCGGCTCCAGGATCACGCCGGAAACCTTCATTTCGACCATCACAACCGGATTATAGCGCTTTTGAGGGTAGCGAGCCTTCAGACGAGCACGGCACGGGCCTCGGGCGCAATGCGCGAATTCGCGCCCGGGAGCGGGGGCTTGCTCTGGCTACCCCTTGAGCTGCGGCGTGGTCAAGGCCTTGGCGATCGCGGCCTGCCATACCTGCTTGAGCGGCACGCCCCGAGCCTGCGCCGCGGCCACGCAGTCGCGGTATTCGGGGGCCATGTTGGCCACCGCGCCCATGGCGCGGGCCACCTTGACGCGGATGGTGCCGAAGTCCGTCTCGAGCGGGACGATCTCGCGATCGAGCACCTTGCGGCGCACGGTGTAGAAGCGGATCCCGATCGAGGTGGTCTCGGCGAAGACCACCTGCTGGCACTCGGCCTGCTTGTCGGGAGGCACCAGGACGGTGAGCTTGATCCCCGGTCGGCCGCGTTTCATGATCACCGGCGTGAGGAAGACCTCGATCGCCCCCGAGGCGTACAGGCGGTCCATCAGGTACTCGAAGAGCTGGGGATTCTGGTCGTCGATGTTGGTCTCGAGAACCCCGATCTCCGGGTCGACCCGGGAGGGTTCCGATGCCGGCCCCGGCTCCTCGCTCTCGCCCAGGAGGACGCGGACGACGTTGGGGACGTTCCTGCCCTCGCGGGTGCCGGCTCCGTAGCCCGATCCGGCCAGGCGCATCTTGGGCAAGGGCCCGAAATCCCGGGCCAGCGTCGTGAGAATCGCAGCTCCGGTGGGGGTGACGAGCTCGCCCGTCTCCCCGTTGTCATAGACCGGGACGTTCTTGACCAGCTCGACGACGGCCGGAACCGGGACCGGTAGCCTGCCGTGCTGGCAGTCGACGAAACCGGATCCGATGGGCAGCGGCGAGGCCTGGATCTGCTCGATCCCGAGGAGGTCCAGCGCGAGGACCGTCCCCACGACGTCGACCAGGGCGTCGATCGCCCCGACCTCGTGGAAGTGCACCTGCTCGGGCGGCATGCCGTGGACCTTTCCCTCGGCGACCGCCAGCCGGTGGAAGATGCGCATCGACCGCTCGATCACGAGCTTGGGAAGCTCCGACTTGACCAGCAGTGCCGCGATGTCGCGCATGTGCCGCTCGGGCTGGGGCTCGGTCACCTCGACGACGAATCGGGTGGCGGCCAGTCCGTTGAGCGACTTCTTGAAGAGGGAGAGCGTGTACCCGCCCACCGGAAGCCGGCCAAGAGCCGCCTGAAGGGCTTCCGCATCGGCCCCCGCGTCGATCAGGGCCCCGACGATCATGTCGCCGGCAGCACCGTTGATGCAGTCGAAATAAGCGAGTTTCAAGGGCGAATCCCGAGGGGGCGGAGCGCGGTGTGGCGCACCGGATCGTCACTTACCACTTTCGAGCGTCCGCGTCTGTGATGCGATCAACCCCGCCAGATACCCGGCGCCAAAGCCGTTGTCGATGTTGACGACGGCGACCCCTGCCGCACAGCTGTTGAGCATCGCCAGGAGGGCCGCCAGGCCGCCGAAGCTCGCACCGTAGCCCACGCTGGTGGGAACCGCGATGATCGGACGGTCGACGAGTCCGCCCACGACCGATGCGAGGGCGCCTTCCATCCCGGCCACGACCACGATGGCCCGCGCCTGCTCGAAGGCCGGACGGGCATCGAGCACGCGGTGCAAACCGGCGACCCCGACGTCCCAGATGCGCGCCACCGCCAGCCCGCGCATCTCGACCGTGAGCGCGGCCTCGGCGGCGACCGGGATGTCGGCCGTGCCCGCGCAGAGCACCGCCACGGCAGCCGGCCCTGCGGGCGTCTCGTGGCCGCAGGTCAGGGCCCTGGCCTCGGGGGCGTAGGCGAGACCAGGCACGAGCGCCCGGACTTCTGCCGCAGTCGCCGCATCGACCCGGGTCGCCAGGATGCGCCGGTGATTCTCCTTGAGGCGTTCGAGGATGGCGGCGATCTGGACGGGGGTCTTGCCCTGGCCGAACACCACCTCGGGAAACCCGGTGCGCAGTTCGCGGTGCAGGTCGACCTTGGCGAACGGTAGCTCGGCGTAGGGCAGCTCCCGCAGCCGCGCCATGGCGTCCTTGACGGCCACCGCGCCGGAGGAGACCTGCTCGAGCAGAGATTCGAGGCGGTCGCTGTCCATCCGACGAGAACCCGGTTAGCCGAGCGTCGGCAAGAGGTGCGCCGGCTCCGGCGCTGCGACCGGCTCTTTGCCCGCGGCCGCGGCGACGGGGTTGAGGCTGCCCTGGCGGTAGCCGTCGAGATCGAGGGCCGCGAAGCGGAAACCGGCCTCGCGCAGGCAAGCGGAGATGCGCGAGCGCAGGGCGAAGGCGCGGTCGATGGCCGCCTCGGGGATCTCGAGCCGCGCGATCTCGCCGTGGTGACGGACCCGGTGGCCGGCGAACCCGAGCTCCGCGACGAGCCGCTCGGCGCGCTCGACCTGCCGCAGGCGCTCGCGAGTCACGGCCATGCCGAAGGGCAGGCGGGAGGCCAGACAGGCCGTTGCCGGCCGATCCCAGGCCGAGATTCCCAGCTCGCGCGCGATGGCGCGAACCTCGGCCTTGCCCAGGCCCGCCTCGAGGAGCGGGCTCCGCACGCCGGCATGGCGAGCGGCTTCCAGGCCGGGTCGGTGATCGCCGAGGTCGTCCAGATTGGTGCCGTTGAAGATGACGGTAAAGCCCGTGTCGCCGGCCAGGCGAGCGAGGTCGCGGTACAGGGTGGACTTGCAGTAAAAGCAGCGATCCGAGTCATTGCGCACGTAGTCCGGATCCTCGATCTCGCGGGTCTCGATCACCCGCAGGGGCATGCCGATCTCGCCCGCCACGCGCCGGGCGTTGTCGAGCTCTGCACTCGAGACCGATTCGGAGGCGCTCATGACCGCCAGCATCCGCTCGCCGAGAGTCCGCCAGGCCGCCGCGGCCACGGTCGCGCTGTCGACGCCGCCCGAGTACGCGACGATGGCCGACGGAACGTCGGTCATGGCTTGGAGTAGGCGATCGAGGGGTGTCATCGGCTTCGTGGGACCTCCCCCCGATTGTAGGGACAAGTCGCGCTGCGGGCAATCACCCGGAGGCGAGCCGGGCGCCCGCTCGAGAGGCCCGGCTCGTAGTCGCCGCGGAGCCTCAGCTGCGAACGCGGATGCCGACGTTCTCTCCGAGGCCCGACCAGCCGACCGTGCCCTCGAGCTGCTTCGAGAACTCGTAGCCGAACTCGAGACCGGATGCCGGCGCGCCGTACCAGGGGAAGGCGCCGTAGAACGGGATCCCGTAGACGAGATTGACCCGACCGACGAGCCTGGGGACGAAATGGTAGGCCGCACCGAAGCCGGCCTCGAGCCCCGCGACCCCGCCGTGCGGGAAGGTACTGCCGTAGCCCAGGCCACCGACCAGCCCGGCGATGCCGTCGAGGGCAAGGTGGGGCACGCCCACGTCCGGCAGTCGGTAGGTCCCCCGGATATCGAAGGAAAGCGGGGAACCGAAGGGATTGCCACTCCCCACCGAGGCGCCGAGCCGCAGGGGAGAACCGGTGGGCGCATCAAGGGAGACGGCCAGCCCGCCGTAGCCCACGCCGGCACCGAAGCACACGCCCGTGTCATCCGCGCCGGGCATCGTCGATGCCACGGCCGGTCCGGCCATCGTCGCCACCGCCGCCATCGCCACGACCCAGGCCGCGGCACCTGCACGCATCTGCTTCATCGAACGCTCCTCCTCGGGCCATGGTAGCAGGCCCGGCAATCAAGGGTGGCCGCCGGACGGGGCCGACGTGCAAGAGGCCGTCGTGGCGCTCCGCAGCGGAGCGCCGGACGCGGGTGAATCCGGTGGGATCAGGCGGTGCGGGCCATGAGGGCCTGCATGAGCTTGCCTGCTCCTTGCGAGGTGCATGACTCGAACACGATCTCTCGCGGGACGCCGAGCACCCTGGCCAGCTCCGTAGCCTCCTCTCGCCGTCTTTGCTGGCGGCGGAAGTAACCCAGCGCCGGAACCGCCTCGTCGGGCGCGAAGCGAGCGATGGCATCTTCGCGATCGCTTTCGAGATGGCGAGCGAGCTCGTCGTAGAGCTCTTCGTAAGTGATCTGAAGCGTGGGTTCAACGAAGCACAAGATCTTGCGCACCACCGGTTCTCCCGAGATCAAATCCACCACGGGCTGCCGCAGCTCCGGCGACGCCCACCGGGATGAGTATCGGAGGATCTCGGGAAAAACTTGTTTAATTGCTAGTTAAGAACTCGACGAGCTGGTGGTATCCTGCCTCGAGGCCAGCCTGCGGCCCGACCAGGAATCGCGCCAGCACCGCGTGCATGGGGAAGAAGTCGATCTGCTGGCGGGGAAAGCGCAGGGAGTGGTGCAAGGGATCCTGCCGGTAGATCCATTCTCCTCCGACCGCCGCCAGGATCCGGTCGCCGATCAAGGCCCCCCAGGTGAGCGCGATGGTCAACAGGGCCTCCTCGTCAGGGGCCTCGCCCCATTCGGACACCAGTTGATCGAGAATCTGCAGGTCATCCTCGGCGGTGTCTTGCCATACCACCTCGAACGCATCGGAGAGCTCCCACTCGGCCGAGTGCGACCAATCCTCGACCTCCTCGCTCCCCTCGAGGTGGCGCAAACCGAAAGCCCGGTCCGCTTCCTCGGCCCCCAGCAATAGCTGGCGACTCGCTGCCGCCAGCCTCTGGCTCTCCTGGGAATCTACCACCTGTAAATCCTCTTACTCGGCCCGGGAATCTACCTTGGCTCGCCGCGCCGAGGGCAAGGCTCGCCACACGGCCGCCTGGACGGTCTCGACGGGGAGCCCCTTGAGGCACGTGAGCTCGTCGCACGTGGTCCTGCGCCGATCCCAGAGGCAGGGGCGGCACGCGAGCCCGGCGACGTGAACGGCCTGATGGATCGTCCCGGCGGGCATGAGCTTGTCGGGATCGGTCGGCCCGAAGATCCCGACGGTGGGCGTGCCCAAGGCGATCCCGATGTGCATCGGCGCCGAATCCACTGCGATGAGCACCGACCCCAGCTCGATCAGGGCGGCGAGCTGACCGAGCTGCCGGGTCTTGCCGTGCGCGACGACGAGCTTGCCGGGTTGGGCGGTGTCCTGCTCCGCCCGCTCGAGGATCTGCCGGACGATCGCTTCGTCGTCGGGTCCGCCCGCCAGCACGACGGGGAGTCCTTCGGCGCGCAAGGCCGTGGCCAGGGCTGCCCAGCGTCGTGGCTCCCAGGTCTTGCAGATCCCCCGGAGCTCGGCCATGCGTGAGGCGCCGGGATGTAACACGGCGAAGGGCTCGGTTTCAGCCAGGCCGCTTGCGGCGAGGAACTCCGCGGCCCAGGTGCGGTCTTCCAGGGAGACCGCCAGCTGCGGCAGGCGCGGTGGGATCGTCACCAGGGGAGCCACCAGGTCGTAGTACATGTCGCCCGCGTACTGGCGCACGGACAAGGGCACGGCCGTGGTCAGAGTCCATGCGAGCGGACCGGCGTCGTAACCGATCCGGCGGCGAGCACCCGTGAGCCAGAGGAGGCCTGCCATGGCTGCGCTCCGACCCGAGGTGATCGCCAGGTCAAACGCGCTCGCACGGAGCTGCCCGACCAGGCCCAGGAACTCGCCCAGGCTGGGTTTCCCCTTGGCATCGAAGACCAGGACCTCGTCGATGGCCGGATTGAAGGCGCCGATGCCCCTGGCCCGGGATTCGACCAGCATCGTGATGTGGGCGGCCGGAAAGGTCTCGCGCAGGGACTTGATCGCCGGGAACGCGAGCACCACATCGCCGATGCCGCCAAAATGCACGAAGAGGATCCGCTCGGGCGCTGTAGCCATGGGCGTCACGCGTTCTCCTCCACCGGCAGGTCCGACGCGGTCGCGATGGCTGACGGTAGCTTGTAGAGTCCGGCGACCAGTGCCAGCGTCAGCCAGAACACGAGCTCGATGGCGGGGCGGAAGAACACCGTGTCGACCATGCCGTGCACCATGAGGCCGACGAGGGTCGCGCAGGCGGCCGCCGCCCATGGGCGCGAGACCCCGGCCCGGAAGGCCAGGATGCTGCGCGCCAGCGCCGCCACGACCAGCCACACGAAGGCCAGGGTTGCAAACACCCCCGCCTCGGCCGCCCACTCGAGGAAGATGTTGTAAGCCGAGAGCGCCTCGTACCCGCTGATCATATAGAGGGCGTAGGCGTGGCGGAAGGCGTCATTGCCGATGCCTACCCCCAGCCACCACGAATCCCGGATCATCGGCAAGACACCCGCCCAGACGTTCATGCGGAAGTTGTTGCTGGAGTCCCCGCGCTCGGTGAAGAGCCGCGCAACCCGCTCGTGGAAGGCGCCGACGTGCTGGTAGGCGACCACCACGGCGATGGCGACGCCGGCGAGGATCAGCGCCGATACGAGCCACGTACGGGCATCGCGGCGGGTGGTGGAGAACGCGAACAGGCCCATGACGCCGATCTCGGCAGCCAGCGCGACGTAGGCCCCCGTCGAAAAGGTGAAGTACAGGGCCACGGGGCCCAGGATCGCCAGCGCGACCGCCATCAGTCGGGCCGCCTTGCGCCACGTGATGGCGGCTGCGACGGCCAGCGGGATGCTGCCGAGCAGGTAGCCGCCGAGGAGGTTGGGGTTCAGCAGGGACCCGTAGACCCGCGTCACGTAAACCGCGGACCTGGCGTCCTCCCAGGTGGCCAGCGGGGCCACGTGAATCTTGTACTGGTAGATGCCGTAGATCGCCTGCAGCAGAGCCGCGGCGAGGAAAGCTCCGATCGCCAGGTAGGAGCGGGCACCGCCTCTGCGGAAGGTGTCGCGGAAGGTCACGTACGCCATCGCGTAGATCACGAGCTTGGCCACCCCCTTGACCGAGGCCAGCGGGAACGGCGAGGCCGCGGTGGCCACCAGGATGATCGCCCAGAGGACCAGGTACGGAAGATCCAGCGAGGTGGCGCCGTCCTCGGTCGGTGGGTGGCTGATGGCGTGCAGGGCCATGAGCGCTGCGGCGATCACGACGAGCAGGGCATTCTTGCCCGTGCTCACGACCGGCGACAGGAAGAGCAGGGCTACCAGCGCCAGCCCGGAGGCGAGCGGCGCCACCCGGGCGGCCCCGCTGGAGGGCAGATAGCTGCCAAGGCGGCCGGCCACCGCATCCCGCAGACCCGCCCAGGCACGGCCCAGCGCCGAGTTGGCCAGCGTGGCGCGCCAGGCCCCCTCGAGCGTCGAAAGCGAAACGCCGCTCAGCATGGCCGCGTTACTTGGCCTTGATGGGCGAGATCCGCACGTCGACGATCGAACCATGCAGCCGGTAGCGGTAGCCCTCGAGGTCGATGGGAGTGCCCACCTTGACCTTGCTATCCCCGAACACGACGCCGTCGTCGGTCATCTGGGCCTTGTCGCGGATGGTGACGAGGATGTCCTTGCCCAGCGGGTCGCCAGGGTCGGGCAGGCCCTTGACGGTTCCGTTCGGCTGCGGAACCGCGATCAGCTGGGGCGTCTCCTTGACCGCGACGATGCGCACGGAGTTGTAGGGGACGTTCCGCAGCGTGATGAACGTCTTTTCGCCCGGCTTGATCAGGGCCGGATTCTCGATGGGGCCGCGAATGTAGCAGTCCACCTCGGCGATGGCATGACCCCGGATCTTGGAGTGGATTCCCGCCCGGCCGGCCTTGGCCAGGCCAAAGCCGAGCACGGCGCCGGCCAGCACGAGCACGGCCAGCAGGTCGAGAAGGTTGAAGCGGCCGAACAGCCGGCCTTCGGAATCGATCACGGTAAGGTCCTCACAGGTTGTTCTTCAAGGGGAGGTCTGCTCTTGCCGGGCGACGAACGACGCCTCGATGGCGGCGATGAGGGAGGTCGTCGAGCGCCCGTCGACGAAGGGAAGGATCGCGATGCGCGCCCCGATTCGGGTCGCCGCGGGGGTCTCGGGCAGGGAATCGGGGGTGTAGTCGCCGCCCTTGGCGTAGATGTCGGGGGCCAGCTCGAGCAGCAGGTCGCTGGCCGTGGCCTCGTCGAAGACCACGACGGCATCCACGCACCGCAGGGCGGCCAGGACCTCGGCGCGCTCGGCTTCGGGCAGGATGGGGCGATCGGGCCCCTTGAGCCCGCGCACGCTCGCGTCGGAGTTGACGCCGATCACCAGGCGATCGCCCAGCGCCCGGGCCGCCTGGAGGTAACGCACGTGGCCGGTGTGCAACAGATCGAAGCAGCCGTTGGTGAGGACCACCTTGAACCCGTCGGCTCGCCAGGCCCGGACGAGCTTGACCGCCTCCTGACGCATGACGATGCCCGAACCCTCCGCGGACTCTTCCACCTGGCCCAGCAGATCGCCCATGAGGGTACGGATATCATCCACCAGCTCGTCGACCTTGGCCGCCAGGGGCAGGGGCAGGCGCCGGGGACTCATGCCGCCGGCCCTTCAGGAGCGAGCTCGTGAGCGGCTGCGAGCTTTTCGGCGGCCCGCTGCGGCTCGATGGTGTCGACGGCGGCTTCCATCTCGGCCGGAGCCGGGGTGACCGTGCCGAATCGCCGCACCACGATGGAGGCTGCCAGGTTGGCCATGAGCGTGGCTTCGAGGTACGTGGCCCCGGCGGCCAGGGCCAGGGTCAGCGTGCCGACCACCGTGTCCCCCGCGCCCGTGACGTCGAAGACCTCCGAACGGTTGAACGCCGGGATCTCGACCAGGGGCCGATCGCGTTCGAAGAGCGCGACGCCGTTGGCCCCGCGGGTGATGAGGACGGCCTCTGCCCCGGTCTTCTCCAGCATGAGGGAGCCCGCTTCCCGGAGGGAGCGGGTATCGGTGATGGCGAACCCGACGTTGGCCTCAGCCTCGGGCTGGTTGGGGGTCAGCACCGAGGCTCCGTAGAACTCCGAGAGATCCCCCTGGGCATCGACCGCGACCAGCTTGCCGGCCTGGCGGCCTGCCGCCAGCGCGGCCTCGCGGATCCGCGGCGTGATCAGGCCATTGCCATAATCCGAGACCAGGAGGGCTTCGGCGGTGGGAAGCCGGGCTTCCAGCGCGGCGATCACCTGATCTTCGATGTCGGGGCTGATGGGGTCGCGGACCAGGCGATCGATCCGGACGATCTGTTGCGTGACGGTCTGCATGGAGGAGGCCGAGATGCGGGTCTTGGTGGTCGTCGGTCGGGTCGGTTCCATCACGACCGACCGGGTGGTGATGCGCAGGCCCTCCATGTTGACCAGGAGCTGGCGGCCCGTGGGATCGCGGCCCACCACGCCGAGCATCTCGGGCTTGCCCCGTAGTGCCGCGATGTTGGCCGCGGCGTTGGCAGCGCCGCCCGGCGCCAGGCGCGTGGATTGATGGCGCAGGATGAGGACCGGCGCCTCGCGGCTGATGCGCTCGACCTCGCCGATGAGGAACTCGTCGGCGATGAGGTCTCCGAGAACCAGGACGCGAATGCCCTGCATCCGGGCCAGGAGGGCCTTTACGGTGGTGCTATCTATCATCGGAAGCTGGTGCTGCTGCGCAGGCGAGGTTCATTCTGGCACCCCCACGGCCGCTTGCCACTGGCCGGAGGCTTTGGCGCGGAGGTAGGCCTCCATGAAGCCGTCGAGGTCGCCATCGAGGACGGCCTGCGGGTTGCCGGTCTCGAAGCTGGTGCGGTGATCCTTGATCAGGCTGTAGGGGTGGATGACGTAGCTGCGGATCTGGTTGCCCCAGGCGGCCTCGGTGTGGGGTCCCTTGATCCCCTCGATCCGCTCGGCATGGGCTTCCTGCTGGCGATCGTACAGCTTGGCCTTGAGGATGCGCATGGCGACCTCACGATTCTGGTGCTGGCTGCGCTCGTTCTGGCAGGCTACCACGATGCCGCTCGGCAGGTGCGTGATGCGGACCGCGGTCTCGACCTTGTTGACGTTCTGGCCGCCGGCTCCTCCTGAACGGTATGTGTCGATCTTGAGGTCGACCGGATTGATCTCGACCGGTGCGGATTCGGGAATCTCGGGGGTCACCTTGACGCCTGCGAAGGCGGTCTGGCGCTTGCCCGCCGCATTGAAGGGAGAGATTCGCACGAGGCGGTGGGTTCCCTTCTCGGACAGCAAGCGGCCATAGGCATAGGGCCCGGTGATGATGAGGGTCGCCGACTTGATCCCGGCCTCTTCGCCCGGCGAGACGTCCGCGAGTTCGGCCTTGTACCCGTGGGACTCGGCCCAGCGCGAGTACATGCGCAGCAGCATCTCGGCCCAGTCCTGAGCGTCGGTTCCCCCGGCTCCGGCACTGATGTCGAGGATGGCCGGCTGCTTGTCGTACTCCCCGCCGAGAAGCTGCTCGAGCTCCCAGTCGTCGAGCCCGCGTGTCAGCCGGGCCAGGTTGTCGGCCACCTCGGGATCGACGCTCGAGTCGTTCTCATCGAGACCCAGTTCGATCAGGACCTCGGTGTCTTCGACCAGACGGCCCCAGGTATCGAGGCGATCGAGCTGGCTGCGCAGCAGGTTGATCTCCTGCATGTTGGTCTGGGCCCGGCCGGCGTCCGACCAGAAATCGGGCTCGGCAGCCTGGGCCTCTAGCGCGTCGAGTCGCTTGTGAACTCGATCCGGGTCAAAGATGCCTCCTGGCTTCGCCGACCCGGGCGGCCAGGCCCGCAAGTTGTCCCTTGGCTTCAGGAAGCATCGATTCCGGGGTCTCCTCATCAGGCTGGCGCCCGCGCCCGCGGGCTTTCGCCCCGAGCCTGAACGCATGGATGTTCGCCCTGCTGGCGAAACGCCATGCATTGTAGCGCGACAGGCCGGGTCCGGGGGGGAGCGGGCACCGGTCCGGGGCCTTGACCGCAGGCAAACCAAGAATTCTTGGCCGACATGTTTGCTTGGCCCTAGTACTACTGCGTTACAAAATTTAGGCCTTTCTTCGGAGAGGAGAGGCGGGGAGCCTTTCGGCGATGTGATCCCGGTACCATGTGATTGATGCGCCTGCTGGCCAGATCGCATTATGATTCCTTGGTCGCATGCAGATCGAGTTTAACAGCAAGGCGCAGGAGAGGCGGTTCGAGGCCTACATGGGCCAGCTGATCACGGCGGTCGAGCACGCGGATCGGGCGGAACCGCTCCGTGCCTACGTAACCGGCCTGATAAGCATCGAGGGACGGAAGAGCGTCGAACCGATGGCGGCAGTCATCGACCCGATGAAGGTATCGAAACGCCACCAGTCTATGCTCCACATCGTCGGGACCTCGCCGTGGAGCGACGGTGCAGTAATGAAGGTGGCTTACGACTGGGCGAAAGGGCCGATCACGGACCACGGCCCGATCGATGCCATGATTTTCGACGACACAGGGATACCCAAGAAGGGCCGCCACTCGGTAGGGGTTGGACGCCAGTACTGCGGCGTCAAGGGAAAGCAGGACAACTGCCAGGTCGTCGTGAGCCTTTCCATCGGCAACGAGACGGCGACGCTCCCAGTGGCGTACCGGCTCTACCTGCCCAAGGATTGGGCGGAGGATCCCGATCGCCGGCAGAAGTGCGGCGTGCCAGAGAAGATCGAGTTCCAGGAGAAGTGGAAGATCGCCTTGATGTTGGTTGACGACGCCCTGGCGTCCGGGAAGCCTCGGGTGCCGGTGCTGGCCGATGCGGGATATGGCGACGCGACGGACTTCCGAGACGGCCTCACAGGGCGGCACCTGCCCTACATAGTCGGGGTCAAGAAGGACACGACAGTCTGGGAGCCGGGGAAGGGCCCGCTGCCGCCCGAACCCCGTACTGGGAAGCGCGGCCAGCCCCAGAAATGCCTGCGCCGGGATGAGGACCACCAGCCGCTCCCGATTGTCGACATCGCCAGGGGCCTCGATCCGTCCGATTTCACGGAGGTCGTGTGGCGCGAAGGGACCAAATGTGAGATGCAGTCACGATTTGCCGCCGTTCGCGTTTGCCCTGCCCACCGGGATTACTACCGGACCGCACCTCGTCCCGAAGAGTGGCTCCTGATCGAGTGGCCGTCGGCAGAGAAGGAACCGACGAAGTACTGGCTGTCCACGCTCAACGAGACGACGCCCCTCGCGGAGCTGGTGCGGACGGCGAAGATGCGGTGGCGAATCGAGCGAGATTATCAGGAACTCAAAGACGAACTCGGGATAGACCACTATGAGGGGCGAGGCTGGCGAGGCCTCCACCACCACTGGGCCTTGTGCATTGCTGCCTATGCGTTCCTCGTAGCCGAGAGGGCGCTCTTTTCCCCCCTCGGCCCACCAGGAAGCGACAGAGGCTTCCGGCTGCCTGCCCTACCCGCCACCTTCCAGCCCCGAGGTGCCGCAGCGCGCCCAGCGTCACCAGCCGATGTCGATAACCACGCTGCGGATTGCTCTGGCCACGGCGCTGATTCGCAGGCTGGGCGAGTGCCCGACCTGCCGCCACTCGCAAGAGGCGCCTCGCGTGCGAACCGTTCCGTGGAGGATTCAGGCGATCCTCGGGCTCTTATGACGCAGTAGTACTGTGCGCCAGGCGAAGCCTGGGCTAGGAGGAAATGATGTAAGGACGCGGATTTGAAACCTAGCAATGGTGCCCGGAGGGTAGCCAATCCCTCCCGGTAAAGCTGGCCAGCAGCC
>JAJXWQ010000091.1 GCA_021781555.1 bacterium | reverse complement strand
AATCCGGACCTCCCGTTGTCCCGTTGTGGTCTTGTCTTTTCCACAAAGGAGCACAACTTGGAGGTCCGGTCCATGTCGGCCAGCCTCGGTAAGAAGCTGTCAGCTCGCTAATTCAGTGGCATTGCGTCTAGACCTTTTGCAGTTTGAACGGGTCCCTCTGCGCGGTCGCTGCGCTGCGCAACCGGGCCCCGTTTGACTCCTCGGGCCCGATCCTTGCAAACCGGGAGCACCCTGGTTCGAAGGTTCCGGCCTCGCGGCGCTCTCCTTATTTCCCCTCGACCTCCTTGCCCCGTTCGATCAGCTCGCGAACCTTCTGGCCGCCCTTGTGGCCGATCTCGGAGTAGAACTCGGGGCCATACTTCTCCTTGGTGGCCTCACCACCCTTTTCACCGCCCTTGTGGCCGATCTCGGAGTAGAACTCGGGGCCGCGCTCCTTGAGGACGGCCTCGCCCCCCTTCTTCCCGATCTCGGAGAAGAACTCCGGCCCCCGTTCCTCCCTGACCTTCTCGCCACCCATGTGGCCAGCCTCGCGAACGGTCATTTCGCCCTTCGTCTTCTTGCGTTCCGGCATGACCTGGCCTCCCTTCTTGCGGACCCAACGTAGCTCCGGTTGGGCGCGAGTCAATGCGCGGTTCCTGGCCGGCCTGGATGGTCGTATATACGGCCTCTTAACGCGATTTCGGCGATCCAGCGGTCCGCCGCTTTTGTGATAGGATCCGACGACATGACGCTAAGGGACTGGTTCGCCGATCGGGCGCGCAGCCGGCAGCTGGTGGACTCCGACCGGATTCGCCGGGAGATGCCCGATGGGCTCTGGACCAAGTGCAACCATTGCTCGGCGCCCCTCTACAACAAGGATCTGGAGGCCAACCTCCAGGTCTGCCCCAAGTGCGGTTACCACTTCCGGGTTTCGGCCTGGACGCGGATCGGGCAGCTGGTGGACGAGGGCACGTTCAGCCAGACCCATGCCTCCATTCGCTCGACCGATCCTCTCGGCTTCGTCGATACCAAGCCCTACAAGGTGCGGCTCGAGGAGAGCTACGATCGCCTTGGCGACGGCGACGGTGTGATCACGGGGGCGGCCGACATCGAGGGCACGACGATCCAGCTGGCCGTGATGGATTTCGCGTTCATGGGCGGATCGATGGGCTCGGCAGTCGGTGAGAAGATCACCCGGACGATCGAGGATGCCCACGAGGCGCACCGCCCTTTGATCATCGTCACCGCGTCGGGCGGGGCGCGCATGCAGGAGGGCACCCTGTCCCTGATGCAGATGGCCAAGACCTCGTCCGCGCTGGCTCAGTTCGCCGAGGGCGGCGGTCTGTACCTGGCGATCCTCGCCGACCCCACGACGGGCGGGGTCTCGGCTTCCTTCGCCACGCTGGCCGACATCCTCATCTCCGAGCCGGCGGCCGTCATCGGTTTTGCCGGTCGGCGCGTCATCGAGCAGACGATTCGCCAGAAGGCGCCCCCGGAGTTCCAGACCGCCGAGTGGCTGCTCAAGTACGGTGCGCTCGACATGATCGTTCCGCGCTCGAGCCTTCGCCCGATGCTGGGCCAGCTCCTTCGCATGCACGCTGGCCAGCCGGCAACCGTGGCATAAAGAGGGACCGGCATGGAATCCAGTCGTCTTACCAGTCGCAAGCTCGTCTTCGATTTCGAGCGGCCCATCGTCGAGATCGAGGACGAGATCGAGGAATTCAAGCGCCTGGCGGCGCAGAACGAGGTCAACCTCGATGACGAGATCGCCCGGCTGACCGAGCGGGTCACGGCCGCCCGCCAGACCATCTACCGGCAGCTCAAGCCCGTCCAGCGCGTGCAGGTCGCGCGGCATCCGTCGCGGCCATCGGCTCTCGACTATATCCAGAACATCTGCGAAGGCTTCGTCGAGCTCCACGGCGATCGCCAGGGATACGACGACCGGGCGATCGTCGGAGGGCTGGCAAGCTTCGAGGGCCGCACGATCGTCGTGGTCGCCAACCAGAAGGGCCGTGACACCAAAGACAACATCATGCGCAACTTCGGGATGGCCCATCCGGAGGGCTACCGCAAGGCCCTGCGCCTGTTCAGGCACGCCGGCAAGTTCGGCCTGCCGGTCCTCACGCTCATCGACACCCCGGGAGCCTATCCCGGGATCGAGGCCGAGCAGCGCGGACAGTCCGCAGCCATTGCTCTCAACTTGTTCGAGATGAGCCGGCTGCCGGTTCCCATCGTTTCGGTGGTCATCGGCGAGGGCTCGTCCGGGGGGGCGATGGGCATCGGGGTGTCCGACCGCATCTTGATGCTCGAGCACTCCTATTACGCGGTGATTTCGCCCGAGGGCTGTGCGGCGATCCTGTGGAAGGACCCCTCCAAGGCCAAGATGGCCGCCGAGGCCATGGGGATCACTGCCGAGGACCTGCTCCGGCTCGGGATTGCCGACGAGATCATTCCCGAACCTCTCGGGGGTGCCCACCAGGATCCGCTGGCCGCGGCGCACAACCTCAAGGCCGCCCTGGGGCCCCACCTGGCCGAGCTCTCGCGCCTGGGTGCCTACGAGCTCGTGGAGCGCCGGGCCGCCAAGTACCGCGCCATGGGACGCTTTATCGAGGAGTTCTGAGCCGACGCGGGTTTGGGGGTTCTCCCTCGCTGCGCTCGGGCAGTGGCTTGAGAGGGGCCGCAGCCCCTCTCAAACTCGCCCCGCTGCGGGCAAGCTGCTGCGCCGCTGCGCACTCGAGGCCGCGAAGTTTCAGCTGGCCGGATGCGGTTCGCTGCGCTCGGGCAGTGGCTTGAGAGGGGCCGCAGCCCCTCTCAAACTCGCCCCGCTGCGGGCAAGCTGCTGCGCCGCCAGGCCTTTTGCAGTTTGAACGGGGCCCGGTTGCGCAGCGAAGCGACCGCGCAGAGGGCCCCGTTTGACTCATCGGGCTCGATCCATTCAAACCGGGAGCACGCTAAACTCCCTTCTCTCCGCCGGCTGCTTGCTCTGCCCAGGCGGTTAGCAGGGAGATGATGTCCCTGCGGGTGATGATGCCGACCATGCGGTCGCCATCGACGACGGGGAGCTGGTGGATATGGTGGTCGAGCAGGCACCGGGCAGCCGTCTCGACCGTGTCCGAGGCCGCTATCGTGAGCGCAGGCTTGGTCATCGCATCCCTGACCCGGAAGGCTGCGTGCTTCCTCAAGTCCGGACTGCGCCCGCCCAGCCATTCGATGAGAGCGTCGGCGATGGTTCCGTGGGGCGTCTTGAGCCGATACAGGAGATCGGACAGGCTCAAGACCCCCGCGACCTGCTCCCCTGCGAGGACAGGCAAAGCCGAAACCTTGCCATCGAGCATCGTGAGCGCGGCAGAGTAGACCGTGTCATCCGGGTGGCACGACAGGACGCGGGTCGTCATGCACTCGCCGACGGTGGTGCTCAAGGTCGGTGCGTTGGATTCGAAGAACGGCGTCACGAAAAACCGGTGCGCGGCATCGGAGCGGCCGGGTGTATCTTGATCGCTCATCATCCTTCTCCCTTCGGGCAAGGTGGGAGCGTGAGGGTCGAGCGCCCGAGGGCGACACGCTCCTGCGCGAAGTTTCTCTCCAGCTGGAAACTTGGCCACCTCGAGAGCATCGTGAGGGAGGATGGAGGTTTCGGGCCCGGAGCGCGAGGGCTGCTCGCCAGCCTGGGGGTTGGAGGTCCACCCCGGCCTATCGAAACTTGACTGGCCGTGCTATAACACTCCCCTAATGGCCGCTTTGCATTTAGTGCTCGGTTTTCTGCAGTTCACGCTCTCGATCGCCTTGGTCGTCGCGGTACTGCTGCACACCGCCAAGGGCGAAGGACTGGCGGCGATCGGTGGTTCGGCCCAGCTGTTCGGCAGCCAGAAGGGTGTCGAGGCCGGCCTCAACCGCGTCACGTCCGTCATTGCCGGCCTCTGGTTCGCGGTGGCGATCGCTCTGGCCTTGCTTGCCCGGGCCAGCTAGCGGCTTTTTGTCGGCGGGCTCTATTGCACGCCGTACGTTGCCTCCGCCTTCCCGCACGAACCCTCGATCGTAATCCGGAGCCACGCCCTTGATCCGCCACTTTGCCCGTCGCCCGATGCGGGCATGCGCCGCAGTCCTGCTGGCTTCTTCCCTCTTGGCTTGCGCCCCTCAGAAGGCGTCCGTCACGAGTTCGGCCGACACCGCCACGGCGGCCGCGCCCACCAAGGTCGACGTCGAGCCGCCGCTGGTCGAGCCACCGCCCAAGGATGCCGTCGATCCTGGTATCGGCAAGTACGGCGGCACGCTCACTTCGGCCCTGGTCTCCGATCCCAAGACCTTCAACATCGTCCTGGCGCAGGAGACTTCGTCGACCACGCCGCTGGGATTCATCTTCGAGTCCCTGGTCGAGCCCAACTACCTCACGGGCGAGATGCAGCCCGATCTGGCCTACAAGTGGACCCTCGCCCCCGACCGGGAGACCTACACCTTCACGTTGCGCAAGGGGCTGCGCTGGTCGGATGGCGCACCCCTGACGGCAGACGACGTCGCGTTTACCTTCAACTCGATCATCTTCAACCGCAAGATCCCGACGGACCTCCGCGACGTCCTCGAGGTCGACGGCCAGCTGCCCACGGTCAAGGAACTCGACCCGCTGCACATCCAGATCAAGACTCCCAAGCCCTTCGCGCCCTTCCTGCGCGAACTCGGCGCGGTCTCGATCCTGCCCAAGCACGCATTGCTCGGCGCCACCAAGCTCGACGCCCAGGGCAATCCGGAGTTCAACCACATGTGGGGCGTCTCGACCAACGTGCGCAAGATCCCGGCCAGCGGTCCCTTCGCCTTCGACCGTTACGTCCCCGCGCAGTACATCGTCTTCAAGCGCAACCCGTATTACTTCCGCGTCGACTCCAAGGGCAACCGGCTCCCGTATCTCAACAAGCTGGTCCTCGAGATCGTCAAGGACCAGAACACCGGCTTGCTCAAGTTCCAGAGCGGCGAGACAGACATGCTCTTCGTCGACGCTCCGCTGCGCGGCGAGGACTTCGCTGCCATGCAAAAACAGGAGCAGGCGGGCAACTTCACCATCTACAAGGCGGGCCCGGACTTCGGCACGTTCTTCTTGTGCTTCAACCAGAACTCCGGCACGGATCTCCAGGGACATCCCTACGTGAACCCGGTCAAGCTCAAGTGGTTCCGGGATGTCCGCTTCCGCCAGGCCCTGGCGCACGCGATCGACAAGCAGAGCATCATCCGTAACGTCTTCCAGGGGATTGCCATTCCTCAGATCGCGGCCGAGAGCCAGACTTCTCCCTTCTACGATCCCAACGTTCCGACCTACGACTACAACCTGACGGAGGCCCAGAATCTGCTGGCCAAGGCCGGCTACAAGAAGGATTCCAGGGGTGTTCTCCGGGATTCGACCGGCCACCGGGTGGCGTTCACGCTTTATACCAACTCCGAGAATAACGAGCGCATGCAGATCGCCGGCATGATCGTGGACGACCTCAAGAGGCTCGGGATCAAGGTCAACTTCCAGCCGCTGACCTTCAACACGATGGTCGAGAAGACCTCGACCTCGCTCGACTGGGACGCCGTGCTCATGGGCTTCACCGGTGGGCTGGAGCCGGAACTCGGCGCCAACATCTGGCTGTCGAAGGGGCGGCTCCACATGTTCAACCAGTACCTGCCTGGCCGGGTGAAGGGTTGGACCGCGCAGCCGTGGGAACTCCAGATCGACAAGCTGTTCGAAGAGGGCGCGACCACGTTCGACGAGAACAAGCGCAAGGAAGTCTACGACAAGTACCAGGTCATCGCCGCCAAGGAACTGCCCTACATCTACATCGTCAACCGGATCCAGCTCTATCCCGTTCGCAACGTCTTCGGCAACCTCGCCGTGACGCCCATCGGTGGCCCGGTGTGGAACATCTGGGGCCTCTACCGGACGGATCTCAAGTAGTCCCGCGAGACCTGGGTACGCCGCCTCCAGCGAAATATTGGCGCGGGCACGCGTTCGCTCTGCCGGAGGGGCCACGGGCATTGTAAGATAGGCTTCATGCTCCGCTACATTTTGAAGCGCCTGCTCCAGATGGTTCCCAAGTTGATCCTCATCTCGATGATCACCTTCGGCATCTCCAAGCTCGCACCGGGCGATTACCTGACTCAGCTCGAGAACAACCCCACGATCAGCCAGCGCCAGATCGATGCCGAGCGGCATCGGCTGGGACTGGATCAGCCGGTGGCCGTTCAATACGTGCGCTGGGCCGAGAACTTTGCGACCGGAAACCTCGGGATGAGCTTCGACTACCACGAACGGGTCAGCGCCCTCATCTGGCTGAGGCTCAAGGCCACGCTGCTGCTGGGGGGCTGCGCGATGCTGTTCACCTGGCTGATCTCCTTACCGCTGGGGATCTACATGGCGGTCAAGCAGTATTCGTGGTTCGAAAAGATCGCGTCGTCGATAACCTTCCTCTTCCTCGGCGTGCCGGACTTCTTCCTCGGCATACTGCTCTTGCTGGCCGCCGCGATGGCCAATCAGGCCTTCCATCACGAGGTCGTACCGATCGGGGGAATGACGAGCGTCAACTTCGCCACCGAAGGTCTGCTGGCAAAGGCGGGCGACCTTGCGCTGCATCTGGTCATCCCCGTCGTGACGGTCTCGATCGGATCGGTCGCGATCCTGCAGCGCCGGATGCGGGGCAACCTCCTGGACGTTCTGGGTGAGGATTATGTTCGTACGGCGCGTGCCAAGGGCCTGCCCGAGCGGACGGTCATCTATCGCCATGCCGTTCGCAATGCGCTCAACCCGATGATCACGCTCCTCGGTTTCGACTTCGCGGCCTTGCTTTCGGGCTACGCGGTCATCGAGAACATCGTGGGCTGGCCTGGGCTCGGTCAGCTCATGCTGGACGCTCTGTTGCGGCAGGACCTCAACCTCGCGATGGCGGGACTCATGATCGGCGCACTGATGCTGCTCATGGGCAACCTGCTGGCCGACGTGCTCCTGGCGTTCTCCGATCCCCGGATCCGGCTCGAGGCATAGGCGATGGCAACCGAGACGAAGCTTCCCGCCATGGAGCGTCCGGCCGAGGAGCTGCCGCCGCCGATCAGTTCCGGACGCAAGGTCTGGAGGCGGTTCCGGCGGCACAAGATGGCCGTTTTCGCGATGTGGGTCCTCGGGGTGCTGTACTCCCTGATGATCTTCGCGGACTTCTTCGCGCCCTACACGATGACCTCGGTCGATCGCACCCGGGCCTACCAGCCGCCCGCGGCGATCCACCTGCGCGATACCAAGGGGCACTGGCACCTGCCCTTCATCTACAACTGGAAGGAGACCGAGGATCTCCAGAGCCTGTTCACGTCCACCGGTCCCATCTCGGGGGTAGCGATCGGCGGCTGGCACGAGGACAAGTCCAAGCGGTATCCACTGCACCTCTTCGTGCAGGGCGAGCCGTACAAGCTCTGGGGCCTGATCCCGTCGGACATCCACTTCATCGGCATCACCGATCCCGGGACGCGGTTCTACCTGCTGGGGGGCGATGCCAGCGGGCGGGATCTGTTCAGCCGGCTCTTCTTCGGGGCTCGAGTCTCGTTGACGGTCGGGCTGGTCGCGCTGGCGATCGTGATCCCCGTCGGTACCATCCTGGGGGGCATCGCGGGGTATTTCGGCGGTGCGGTCGATACCGTGCTGTCGTGGATCATCGAGACGGTGCTCGCGTTTCCTACCTTCTATCTCTTGCTGGCACTCTTCGGGGCGACCTACAAGTGGTCGCTGTCTTCGACCCAGCGGTTCTTCCTCATCACGATCTTGCTTTCGTTCCTGGGCTGGGCGGGTCTGGCCCGCGTCATCCGCGGCATGGTCCTCTCGCTGCGATCCCAGGAGTACGTGGAAGCGTCCCGGGCTGCAGGCGCGAGCCATCTCTGGGTCATCATCAAGCACCTCATCCCGCAGACCGCAAGCTGGATCGTCATCTCGATCTCGCTCTCCATTCCCGGATACATCTATGCCGAGAGCTTTCTCTCCCTCCTCGGTCTGGGCGTGCAGCCGCCCGACGCGTCCTGGGGCAACATGCTCCAGCCCGCCCTGAACGTCTCCGACCTGCTCATGCACCCCTGGATGCTCGTGCCGGGCGTGGCCATCGTGGTGACGACCGTGGCATGGAACTTCTTCGGCGACGGCCTGCGCGACGCCTTCGACTCCAAGACCCGGCTCTGAGGACGCGGCGGCCGGACGCGGCTTTACCCCTCCTCCGACCGGGGAATGCCTGGCCGGGAAATGTTAAGGGGCGATTAGGGTATTGCCAGGCAGGGGTAAACCTGTCAGGATGGGGTCAAAGATTTTCCGGGGTGAGAGCATCCCCCGAATCCAGACAATCCCCCAAACCCCACCCCAACGCGGCCGGGCACCCACCCGGCCGCTCCCCTTTGGTGCGGTTTCGCCTGGGCCGGATCCGGCCCGGGAGCCAAACGGGGCCCGGTTGCCGCGCAGGGCGGCCTCAGATCGCCAGCAGGTCGACCGGAGGACCGGGTAGCGTGTCCATGATCTGCGGTTCGAGGAGGTCCGAGCCCGAGAAGGTCATGGCCACGACCTGGTTGCTGTCTTCGTTGGCGATGTAGATCCCCGCACTGTCGGCGACGATGGCCCGAGGCGAGCTGCCGCCGGTGTCGTAAGGGGTCTCCGTGTGGCTCGATTCGACGAGCTTTACCACCTTGCCCGAGTCGGGGATGGTCAGGTAGACCGTGCCGTCGGGAGCAACCGCAACGTCATACGGGTTGCCCGCTGCCCCCGAGATCGGGATCTGCTGGGCCTGTGGGTTGCTCGGGTCGGTGATGTGGAAGAGGTACGGGGCGCCGGAGTCCGTCACGTACAGATCCTGGTCGGGGCCTGGCACGATGCGCGCTGGCTTGACGGCGCCGGGCAGTGCGAAGCTGGTGGCGTCCTGGATGTCGCCCCGGATGATGGAAACCTGACCGGTCGACGATACCACGTAGACATCGGAGGCGACCGTGGGGTGGGCGGCTATCGCCACGGGTACGAAGTTGGATCCCGCATACGAAAAGATCTTGTCGACCCTCAAGGTGGCGAGGTCGATGCGGGTGACGGTGTCGTCCGAGGAATCAGCCACGAAGGCATCGTTGCCGTCCGCCGACACCGTCAGGTCGGTGCCCTGGCCGGACGTCCCGACCGTGGCGGTCACCGAGTTGGTCTGCGGCGAGATCACGGCGACCGCCCTGGCTGCGGGTTCGAGGGCGAGGATCTCGTTGTGGCCAGGCACGTAGGCCAGGCGCGTCGGGGCATCCGAGAGCCAGACTTGCTGCCAGGTGCTCCGCAGGCCGCCGCGATCGAGGACATAGAGTGCGTGGGTGGTCGAGACCGCCGCGTAGAGTTTCTTGGGCTGGACGAACCAGTAGAGCGGGCTCTCGCATCCTGCCAGCATGAGGCCGATCGCGGCGAGAAGGACGGCGCCTGTGAGTCTCACAGGGGTCATGTACCCCTGGAATGCTAACCAGGACGCCTTTTCATCTGGTTCGTCGGGCTCGCTCTCCTGGGCGGCCTCGATACGAAGGTGCAATCGGCGAGTCATCTGCTCGCCAGATTCACGGCGCCGGTCCTGGGTATGGAGAATGCGGGATCGAAGCCTGGTCGTCCGGCGTCGCCGGAGCCAGGAAGGGGATGTCGAGATGGCGCGCATGGTGGGCAAGAGCCAGGAGAATAACCTCCTGCTGGCGGCCCCGTTGTCCTTTTTGCGGCGGAACCTGGCCTTCCTGTTGCAGCGGGAGGGCATGGACATCTTCGTGGCCTCCGATGGCAAGGAGGCGGTGCAGATGGCCCGTACCCACCGCCCGGCCCTGATCATCGCCGACGTCGATCTGCCTGGTATCTCGGGTTTCGGCGTTTCCCAGTGCATCAAGGAGGACCCCGAGCTCAGCCACCTTCCGGTGCTGCTCTACAAGCACGCTCCGCTGGCGGACTTCCGCGACAAGGCCTGGGCATCCGGCGCCTACGACATTCTCAAGGTTCCGTTCGATGCGCTCGATATTCTCGAGCGTGTCCGGAGGGCGATGCTGGGCCTCCCTACCGAGAACCAGGCCGTGGTGCTCTCTGTCGCGGGGTCCCTCGAGACGTTCCGCACGTCGGTGGTGGGAGCCCTCGAAGGCAAGCGGTTGCTGCTCCAGATGCCTGCCGGAGCGCTCGAGGAGGCCGCCGTCCGGTTTCCCCGCAATACGCAGTTGAGCCTGACCTTCACCGATGGCACCTACACGGCCAGCCAGTGGACCGGGAACGTCCGCAAGCTTAGCCCGGAGGGCCTCGAGATCTACCTCGAGAAGCTCGTGGCGCGCGAGCAGCGCCGCCAGTTCGTGCGGCACAGCGTCTCGGTGCCGGCGAGATACCGGACCCCGGGGGATTTCTACCGTCTGGCCAGCGTCGTGAACCTGTCCGTCGGCGGAATGCGCCTGGGGGGAGTCCGTGGCCAGCTTTCGGTGGGCCAGGTCATAGAGTTTTCGTTGACGCTCGGGAGTACGATGATCCACGTGAAGGGCGAGCTGCGGTGGATGCGGGAAGAGCGGCCCGGAGAGTTCGACTGCGGCATCTCCTTCATCGGCCTCGATTTCCCCAATCGCGATGTCCTCTACGACTACCTGTTCTCGCCGCCGTCCGGTGGATCGCTCGAGGCCCCGCCTGCAGACAGCCAGGTATCGCAGGTCTGGCAGCAGCTCGAGGCGATCGTGCCGCAGCTGGTCGCGTCGTCCAGAGAGGGGCTGGCCGCGGGCGTCGTGGGGCAGCTCCGGGGGGCCGCGCTGCTTCTCGACGGCGTCGCCGCATTGCTCGAGGAACACGCGATCGACCTTTCCGACCCGTCATCCGTTCAGATCCGGGAAACGATCGAGCGGGTTGTCCGCGAGATCGGGCAAATGCCGGGACATTCGGCTCGTTTGCGGAGTTTCTTTCGTCAAGCTTTGGGGGCCTGAACGACTCGCGTTTTTCTATCATCCCGGTATGAGCGCAATGGTTCCTCCGCCCGTGCCTGCCAGGAGCCAGGAGCTGCGACCGCAGGCCCGATCCGGCGCCGATTCGAGGCGATTTGTCGTCGCGGCGGGGGTCGGTTGGCCCGACCTTTTTGCGATGGATCTGCGGTACCGGGTGGCCCCCCAGGTGGGGTTCGGGGTCTCGCTGGGTCTGGCCAGCAGTCCGACCGGTGCGCTGGCACCGTTTTCAAGTTACCAGGCCTTGCCGACGGCCAATCTGCGCTACTACACGAGTCGCCATCCCAGTTCGGCCTTCTTGCAACTCGGCGTCGGGAGCCAGGTCGCAGGTATCTTCGGCGGGACGGGGCTGGTCGCCTTGCCGCTGCTCATGGTGAGCTACGGCTACGAGTGGCGCCTGGCGGGGGGGCTGACGGCATCGGTGGACGGCGGAGCCGCATTCAATTTCAGTCAGAACGGCGGCAGTACCTCTCCGGCGTTGCGGATCGCTCTCCGTTTCGGTTATGCTGCACCGTGAGGTTAGTGGGATTGCTTGCCGATCCCTTGGAATCCCTTGATGTCAAAGGAACAACCCCTCGTCCTGATCGCCGAAGATGATCGGGCCGTCTCAGGGCTACTCGAGCGCCTCTTGAAGCGGGATGGCTACCAGGTCCTGCTGGCCGAGGGAGGCGCGCAGGCGTGCGAGCTGGCCATCGCTCACATCCCGGATGTCATGCTGCTCGATCTGGGCCTGCCTGGCGGGGATGGGGCTTCGGTATGCCGACAGCTACGCATAGACTTGCGGACTCAGGATATCCCCATCGTGGTGGTGACCGGAGAGGCCAGCAAGGCGTCGCTCGCCAGCACCCTGGATCTGGGGGCGGATGACTACGTCACCAAGCCTTTCGACCCGGAGGAACTGGTCGCTCGCGTACGGGCCGCACTCCGCTCCAAGCGGCGGCTGGACGACCTCAAGATCCGTGCCGAGTCCCTGGCCGAGATGGCCTTCGTGGACGAGCTCACCGGTCTGTACAACCGGCGGCGGATGCTCGAGAGGCTCGAGGAGGAGCATAATCGGGCCCGCAGATTCGGTTATCCGGTTGCATGTCTGTTCCTCGACGTCGACCACTTCAAGCAGGTCAACGACACCTACGGCCACGGGTCGGGCGACGAGCTCCTGCACGAGGTGGCCACGATCCTGCGCGGATGCGTACGCATCTACGACGTGGCGTGCCGCTATGGTGGGGAGGAGCTGGTCGTCATCCTGCCGCAGACCACCGTCGAGCAGGGGCAGTTCGTCGCAGAGCGCATTCGCGCCACGATCGAGGCCATGACGGGCACGCTGGGCAAGATCAAGGCTACCGTCAGCATCGGGGTCAGCGAATACCCTCGCACGGCTTCCACGGCCCAAGACCTCGTCGAGCAGGCGGACGCGGCCATGTACCAGGCCAAGCGCACCGGCCGCAACCAGGTGGTCTGCTTCGACCCTTCGGTCTCGCCAGCTCCAGGCCAGTCGATCTAGGTCTTTTGCGGTTGAAACGGGTCCCTCTGCCCGGTCGCTGCGCCGCGCAACCGGGCCCCGTTCGACGCCTCGGGCCCGATCCCGTGAAGCCTGGAGCACCCAAAGGTCCAGGGGCACCGCTGTGAACGGTGCCCCTTCAGACTCGCGGAGGGTTCCAGCTACTCTTCTTCGAGGGCCTTCCTGCCGGCCTCGATGAGTTCGCGGACGCGATGACCGCCCTTCTTGCCGATCTGGGAGTAGAACGGCGTACCGTATTTCTGCTTGGTGGCGTTTCCACCCTTCTGGCCGCCGATCTGCCCCCCCTTGTGGCCGATCTCCGAGTAGAACTCGACACCGCGTTCTTTCTTGACCTTTTCCCCGCCCAGGCGCCCGGCCTCGCGGGTGGTCATTTCTCCTCGTCCCTTATTCGCTGGCACGCCAGCCTCCTTCCCCCGATACGCGCCGGTCCTGGTGGCCCGGCACCCAGATCAAAAACGTGGATGCCCTGGGGCGGCCCGGAGCTGTTACATTGCTTTATGCGGTGGCAGAATAGGGACGTGCTCCGGGGTTGTCAATCACCGCTCGCCGGTGAGCGAACGCGGGCCGGGGCCGCCAGGGACCAGCGGATCCGGTTCGTCGGTCGTCGCTTCTGCCAGCAGCGATCGCCAAGGCTTCCCGGGTGGCCTGGAATCTTGGCCCTTGCCGCACGGAGCCCCTGCTGGGCCCGCCGCCTGCGGGGCGAAGCTTCGTG
>JAJXWQ010000174.1 GCA_021781555.1 bacterium | reverse complement strand
CCCCGCCCGAGGAGCTGCGTGACGATCCCGAAGAGGAACAACGGGTTTCCCGCCGAGAGCCGGTACAGGTCGGCGGCCAGTCCGTCTTCGACCGGGGTGCCGCCGAGCATGCGCTGGGCAAGCTGCCCGCTGGCATCCGGCAACAGGGGCAGCACGTGAAGATCGACACCTTCGGGGCCTTCCCGGATCGGTTCCTCGCGGATGGTCAGCACGAACACGGCGTTGCCCGGGGACTCGCCGGTCCCAAGATGGTCGATCAAGGCGCAGCTGGCCTCGTCGGCCTGATGCCAGTCGGCCAGGTGAACGACTAGACCGGCGGCCGACGTGAGCTCGGCGAACCGGGCCGCGATGGCAGCGCGGAGCGTGCGCGGGCTATCGAGGGCAGGATCGGCCCATGGCAACGGGTCGTCCGGGGCAAGCACCTTGAAAGCCGCCTCGAAGGGATGGTAGGCCGCTCCGCCGGGAATGCAGCGAACGGAGACGAAGCGCTGCCCTGCGACCTGCATCCGTCCGCGAATCGCTTCGAGGAGACGGTCCTTGCCCGTGCCAGCCTCGCCCGCTACCCGCACCACGCCCTGCATCCCGGCAGCGAGCCGCTCTGCGAGGATGAGCTCGAGCCGCGCCAGCTCCTCCTCGCGACCCACCAGCGGCGCCTCGAGCGCGTGGGGGGGCAAGCCGTCCTGGCGATCTCGGGGTGAAAGAGCCAGGTGGACGTCCGCCGCCGAGGGCCGCAGCGCGGGATCCTTGGAAAGGAGAGCCATCACCATGCTGGCCAGAGCCGGCGGCGCGGCCACCGGCAAGGGGGGCGGAGCCGCGTGCAGGGCCTGCTGGATGGCCTCGGCGGCGCTCTGGGTGCCAAACGGGGGCCGGCCGGTCACCAGGTGATAGCCGACGGCGCCCAGGGAGTAGAGGTCGGTCGGAATATCCGCCAGCCCGCCGCGAATGACCTCGGGGGCCATGTACGCAGGGGTGCCTCCCGCATGGCCCGCCCCGGCGACCTGCGCCAGGCCCAGATCCAGCATCTTGACCTCGCCCGCATCGGTCAAGATCGCGTTGTCGGGCTTGAGATCCGAGTGGACGAGGTTCTCGTCGTGCAGGCTCTCGAGGATTCCGGCAAGGGCCGCGACGGCGCGCAGGGCCTCGGGGCCCGGCAACGGAGCGCACTGGGTCAAGGAACGGCCCTCGACGATCTCCATGGTGAAGTACGGCCGGCCATCCCCCAGGATGTCGAAGTCGAAGACCTTGGCCAGGGCCCGGTGGTGCAGACGCGCCATGAGGGAGAACTCGCGCCGGAAGGCCTCGTCCTCGAGGCCATCGGGCGACCGCTTGAGCAGCTTGAGGGCGATCTCGCGGCCGTCGAGGGCGTCGCGGACGCGAAAGACATGCGCGGTCGAACCCTCACCGAGCCGCCCGAGAACCTCGTAGCGACCGGCGATCCGCTCCCCGATCTCGTACGAACGACAGACCGGTTCGGGGTCCGCCGATGCGCCGGCCTCGCCCGCTGCCGGCACGCGCCGGCTCAGCTCGCCAGGGGCCTCTCTGCGGATACCGGGATCGGGCAAGGGGCTAGACCTGGCTCACGAGGGCACGGACCGCGCTATAGATTGTTCCATGGGGTCGCCGTCGGAATGGGCGCAGGCGTCGGCGTCGGTGCCGGGCCAAGCAGGGCGTTCCACTCGGCGGAAAGCGTGGCGTCCTGGGTGAGGGCGGCGGCGTAGGCCGAGACGAGCTGATCGCGGCTGGATGACTGCAACTCGTCCGAGCTGATCTCGAGCGACCCGGCGTCGAGCAGACCCTGCGTATCGGTGATGATCTGCGGCAACCCGCCAAGGTCGAACCCGTCGAGCGACCGGCCCCAGCTTTGCGCGGTGCGCAGCAGGTAATCGCTGGCACAGGTCGATGCGGTATCGATCTGCACGCTGGTCTGCCCGGGCACAGTGTAGGCGAAGTTAACGAGTTCGTAGTGGGAATCCCCCTCGTAGGCCCCGGCCTCGAGCAAGAACTCCTGGTCTCCGGGCACCGCCTCGCTGAAGCTGAAGCTGCCCGAGGCATCGGCCTGCGCATGATAAGGCACGCCGTCGGGATCCGCCTCGTACAGGCCGTCGGGGGTCATGAGATAGACCCACGCGCCCGCCAGCGGCACCTCGGCCAGCGACTCGACCTCGAGCTTGGAGGAATTCTTGACGATGATCCCGGCGGGACCGAACAAGGTGCCCGACAGCTTGGAGGAGTTCTTGACCAGGATCCCCGCCGAGATCCGCTGGATCTGGCTGGCCGGAGGATCGAGGGGGCCCGAGACGGACGAGGTCCCGGAAGGGGATCCGGCCCCGGATGCCAGCAAGTTGGTGAGCTCGCTGCAGCCCGCCAGGGCCAGGCCCGACGCCAGGGCGGCCGTCAGAAACGCTCTGCTCACGAATTTCACCATTTCGTCATCCTCGCCTGGCCCCTATGCTACACCATCTGGCCTCCTCCGTCCCCCTCCCAGATCGAGATCTTCCGCTAGTTCACGAGGCCCACCCCCAGGGGGGCTCCGGTTTGCGGATCGTAGATGGCGATCAGCTGCTTGAAGGGCGGGTGGATGGAGGCGCCGTCCTGGTAGACGTTCTGGAAGGCCCCGTGCGCGCTCTTGAAGACGACCTGGGTAGCGGCGGCGTACACCGAGCCGACGAAGCGGCCCTGCGCCTTGAGCGCCCCGAGCGTCGTCACCACCGTGCGGCCCGCATCCTCGCCCTGCGAATTGCCGGTGGAGTAGTTCTGGATGTTCCGGCGGAAATCCGCGTTGATGGTCTGCATCGCGGCCGAACTCACCCCGCCGAGGCCCTGGACGTGGGAGCCCGGAGCCAGCACG